>JAHZHX010000054.1 GCA_019420065.1 Clostridiales bacterium
CGTACTGGTGGTGGTTCTGGGGCTGATTTCGGTGGGCTGGGGCTATGTCAGCAGCCGCTATGTGGATCCGGTAGAGCCGGGCAATACGGCGGAAATCGTGTTTGAGGTAAAAAGCGGCAGCAGCCTGACACGCGTGGCCAACAACCTGGAAACAGCCGGGCTGGTGCGCAACCGTTCGGTTTTCAAGTATTATGCCGACTTCCTGGGGTATGGTCAAAAAATCCAGGCCGGCACCTACCGACTGAACAAATCCATGACCATTCGCGAAATCGCCGAGCAGCTTACCCGTGGAGACGGCGTTCCTCTGGTGCGCAACATCACCATTATTGAAGGCTGGACGGTGGAAAACATTGCCGCTTATCTGGCGCGCGAGGGCGTGATTGACGGCACGGAGGAATTTCTCTCTCTTTGCCGCGACGGGCAGAGCTTTTCGGCATATTACTATATTGCGGACGTGCTGAAAACGCCCAACGCGTCCAGCCGCCTGTATGCGCTGGAAGGATATTTTGCGCCCGATACCTATGAAATTTATACCAGCGCCACGCCGACGGAGATTATCCGCAAGCTTCTGTCGCAGACGGAGGCGGTATTCAAGGACGAATGGCATACCCGTGCCGAGGAGCTGAACATGACCATGGATCAGGTTATGACGCTGGCCTCCATGATTGAAAAAGAAGCCAAAAGGAGCGATTTTGCCCGCGTATCGGCGGTGTTTCACAATCGTTTGAGCAGCGGCATGACACTGGGAAGCGATGTGACGGTCAAATATGTGACCGGGACGACGCGCATGAGCCTGACCGGAAGCGATCTGGCGGTAAATTCCCTCTATAACACTTATCAGCATCAGGGTCTGCCGCTGGGGCCGATTTGCAACCCTTCGGCAGCGGCCATCGAGGCGGCGCTGTATCCCGACACGGAATTTGTGACGGAAAAGTACCTGTATTTCTGCTCGAAGGATCCTGATACGGGCGAACTGTATTTCTCCAAAACACTGGCGGAGCACGAGGCGGCGGTACGGATTTACGCGCCGCTGTGGCAGGCGTACGACGAAAAGACGGGAGCGAAATAACGGATGATGGAGTTGTTGGCGCCGGCAGGCGGAATGGAACAGCTGCGCGCCGCGGTGTGCTTTGGCGCTGACGCGGTATATGGCGGGCTGAAGAAGTTCGGCTTGCGGGCTTCGGCAGGCAATTTTGATTGGGACGAACTGAAAGAAGCGCTGGCGCTGGTTCATGGCGCGGGCAAAAAGTTTTATCTTACGCTCAATATCCTGCCCTATGACGATGAAATGGAGGAGCTGGCCGTCTGTGCGAAACGCGCCTGGGAGATGGGCGCAGACGCTGCCATTGTCAGTGATCTGGGCGCTGTTTGCGTGCTGCGCGAGCGCGTGCCAGGGCTGAAAATTCACGTCAGCACGCAGGCCAATGTGATGAACGCTGCGGCTGCCAGGGTGTTTTCCGGGCTTGGCGCGGAGCGGATTGTGGTTTCGCGGGAGCTTTCGCTCCAACGTATTGCCGCGCTGCGCGCGCATTTGCCGAAAAACGTGCAGATTGAAGCCTTTGTTCATGGGGCCATGTGCATGGCGCATTCGGGTCGCTGCATGTTCAGCGATTATTTGGCGGGACGCGGCGGAAACCGCGGCGCCTGCGCGCAGCCATGCCGCTGGCAGTATACCGTGGTAGAAGCAAAACGCCCGGATGAGGAGATTCCCGTGCTGGAGGACGAGCGGGGCACCTATATTTTTTCGGCTTACGATCTGAACATGCTTTCCTACCTGCCGCAGCTGCGGCAGGCGGGAGTAGCGTCGCTGAAGATCGAAGGACGTATGAAAACGGGATACTATGTAGCCACGGTCACACATGCATACCGGCAGGCGCTGGACCTGCTGGCGCAGAGCGAGGAGAAATATCGCGCCGCGTTGCCCATGCTGCAAAACGAGCTGTGCAAGGTCAGCCACCGCAAATCCAATACAGGATTTTATTTCGGCGCGCCGCAGCCTGCTTCGGGCGCCGGCGGCTTTGAGCAAACGATGGAGTTTTCCGGCCGCGTGCTGGGATATGAGGCTGGGCGTATGCTGGTCGAGGTAAAAAACCGTTTTCATGTGGGCGATACGCTTGAGGCGCTGTCTCCGGGCGGCGCGCGAGCGTTCACGGTAACGGGCATTGCACGGGCAGACGACGGCCAAGCGGTCGAATATGTTTCCGTCGCGGGACAGCGGGTGTGGATCGCCTGTGATTTTTCGGTTGGGGAAGGGGATTACCTGCGCGGCCCCAACCGCAACCATCGCGCTGATTTGCAGCAAAAATAAGCTGATTGCCGCATACCCTGTACGGGGGTGTGAGCAATGCTTGAATTTTTGCTTTTTCTGGTACGCGACGCGCTGCTTCTGCTGGGGCATATATCGGGGGGCGGCAGCTTTCCCAAACCCTTGTCCAAGCAGGAAGAGACGAAATGCCTGGAGGATATGCAGCGCGGCGACGAGGCGGCGCGGGCAAAGCTGATTGAACATAATCTGCGCCTGGTGGCGCATGTGGTACGCAAATATACCGTGCCGGGCTACACGGCGGACGATCTGGTATCGGTCGGCACGCTGGGGCTTATCAAGGCGGTCAGTTCGTACAAGATCGGCGGAAAGACACCGCTTTCCACTTATGCGGCGCGCTGTATTGAGAACGAGGTGCTGATGCTGCTGCGCGCCTCCAAAAAGCGGCGCGGCGAGATATCGCTGAATTCCCCGCTTGGCATGGACGGCGAAGGAAACGATATCTCGTTTCAGGATATACTGGGTACGCCGCCCGACCAGGTGGAGGACGACGCGATCCGCCGTATGAGCATGCAGCAGGTGCGCCGGGCGCTGGAAAAGCTGCCGGCAAGGGAAAAAATGGTGCTGGAAATGCGCTATGGGCTGCTGGGCGGCGCGCCGCTGATGCAGCATGAGGTGGCGCAGAAGCTGGGTATTTCCCGTTCCTATGTTTCCAGGCTGGAAACGCGGGCGATCACCCTGATACGCGATACGGTATTTGGTAAAAATCAGTAGATAGAGGAGCTGCAAATGATGAGGTTTGGACCGGCTGGCAATTCTGAAAGGTTCTATGCGGAAGGGTACAAGGCGACCGTACAGGCTCCCGGGTGGCTGCGGCAGATGGGCCTGGACGCTTATGAATATTCCTTCGGACGCGGGGTGTCGCTTTCGGAGGAGATGGCGGGCAAGATCCGTGACAAGGCGCAGGAGCATGACATTGCGGTCAGCGCGCACGCGCCCTATTTTATCAACCTTGCCAATCCGGATGCGGAAAAACGGGAAAACAGCTATCGCTATATTCTGGATGCGGCGCAGGCAGTCACCCGGCTTGGAGGAGAGCGTGTGGTGGTGCATGTGGGTGCGGTGATGAAGCTGGACCGTGCCGAAGCAATCAAAAACTGCAAGGAAGGGCTGCTGGAGGCTTATCGCCGGCTGGACGATCAGGGGCTGGGGCAGGTGCGGCTGTGCCCGGAGACGATGGGTAAATACAGCCAGATCGGCAATCTTGAGGAAACGCTGGATTTCTGCCTGCTGGACCGGCGGATGCTGCCCTGCATTGATTTCGCCCATCTGCATGCGCTGACAAACGGTTCGCTAAAACAAACGGAGGACTTTGCCGCAATCCTTGATACGATTGAAAAAACGCTGGGACTGGATTGGGCCCGGCAGATGCACATGCATTTTTCAACCATTGAGTTCACCGGCGCGGGCGAAAAGCGCCATCGTACCTTTGCCGAGGAGGACTATGGGCCGCGATTTGAGCTGCTTGCGCCGCTTCTGCATGCGCGCGGGTACTGCGGAACGGTGATCTGCGAATGCAAGGGCACCCAGGCGGATGACGCCAAAATCATGCAGGATATCTGGAACGCACAATAAAAAAACCCGCGGGAAAGCATGAAAGCGTTCCATGCGGGTTTGAACCGTTCATGCGAGCGGTTCTTTTTTTGCGCGCGGCGGACGCGTCAGCAGCAGGGCCAATACTGCGCCCAGTACTCCGCCGCCGAGCTTGGCGGCAAGCAGCGGCGCGATCGCGGCGGGGGAGATGCTGAAGGCAAAGCCGAGATGCGCGGCCAGCGTCGAAGCGGCGCATACAAGAAAAGCGGCGTTGACGGTTTTTCCTCGCGCGTCCATGTCACGGATCAGGGCAAGGGCGGGAACAACGCTGACCGCTCCGATCAAAAGACCGGTCATGCTGCTGCCATTCAGCCCTGTTTTTGCGCCCAGAAGCTGAAACGGTTTTTTCAGCAGGCGGCAGAGCAGCTCGGCTAAAGGCAGGCTGCCCAGCATCACAATGCCAATGGAGGAAACGACGGCCATGGCGTCTTCCAGCGGCGTCAGATGGGGAACAAGGGCGCAGCCCGTCATATACTGCGCCGCGCCCAGAACCAGACCGAGCGTTGACAGCGCGCGAATCAGCCAGGCAAAAGCAATAAATATCCGCAGCATTTTATCGGGCGCGCAGCGCAGGCCAAGGCCGAGCAGGACGGATAATGCAAAAACAGGCAGGCTCTGCACCAGGAGATATTGAAACGGAAGCCCGCAGAGCAGGCCGCCGAGCAGCAGCGACGGCGGCATTGTACACAATCCGATGAGAATGCCGCGGGCGAAGAGCATGCGGTCGGTTTCCGGAATCATGCCCATGCCGACGGGGAGCGTAAAGCTGATCGTGCAGCCCAGCGTGGCGGCTACGATTATGCCGGCGTATTCGCCAAGCGCTGGATTGCAGGCCAGGGAGAGTGAAAGCTGGTATCCGCCCATATCCATGGCCAGCAGGCCTCCAAGCAGCGCCGGATCTAAGTGAAGAACGCGGAAAAGCGGAGCGATGGTATGGGAAAGGGCGGCGGAGAGCAGCGGCGTGAGACAGATGATGCCGGCCATGGAAAGCGCCGTAGGCCCCAGCAGGTGGAACGCGGCTTCGAAACGCTGCCCCAGGCCCAAACGGTTGCCGAGCAAAAGATCAAGGCCGCCGATGACGGCGCCCAAAGCCAGCAGGATCATAATGAACTGGTTCATGGCCAGCGCTCCTTCGTGCAGTATTGCCGGGACGCAGCTTTATTTGGAAGCGGCTCGCAGCGTAATCAGGTGGTATTGCGGCGGTGCAAACAGGCGCAGCGGCACAAATGTGGTGCCTACGCCGTTGGAAATGATGATGCGCGCGCCATGCTCCGTTCTTTCGCCTGAACGGTAGCGGTTGCCGTAGCGCATGCCATACCGGCTGGAGGTGCAGGGAGCAAACCGTCCCAGACAGATTTGACCGCCGTGCGTATGGCCGCACAGCGCCAACTGGAAAAAAGGCGGATCGCCCAGCGCGAATGCGCCCTTGAGCGCGTCCGGAGAATGCGGCGCATAAATGGTGAAGTCCGCGCCGCGCTGCTGCTCCTTGACCGCGACATAATCCGGCCGGCCATGGTTGCAGTCATCGGTCGCGCCAACGGCCAGATGAATGGAGCCGAGACTGAAAAAATGCGTGCTGTTGACCAGCGGAATGACGCCGCGTTCCCGCATGGCGGCGCTGAGAACGGCTGCGTCGGCTTCAGCACGGTCATGGTTGCCCAGTACGCCGCATACGCCCAGCCTGGCCAGGAACGCAGGCGCGATCTGCCAGAATCGCAGCGTGTGCGCAGCGTCCTCGCCATAGTCTCCCCCCAGGATGACAAGATCCGCTTTCAGGGCGTTGACGCGCGCTGCCAGGTCAGCCACCCGCTTTTCATCCAGCAGCGCGCCGTAATGAATATCGGATACATATGCGATGCGCAGTCCATCCAGCGCGCCGGGCAGCCGGTCATAGACAAGAGAATGCTCCTTTAGAAACAGCTGCCGGGCAGCATAGAGGGGATACAGCCAGCGGCCGCATTGCATGCGGGCGAGAAAGCGGCCGAGGGCAGCGGGCTTGTGCGGTCGATGCGCAGGCCGGGGAGCGGGTTCTTTCATGATTTGCGGCCCTCCTTCTGGCTTGGGCGGAAAACTGTTTACAAAGAAAAACGGGCTGAAAACAGCCCGACTTATGCGTGGAAGCCCCAAAGTGCCGCTGCGCCCTGCTTTTTCACCCGCTATGTTAAGCAGGCCGGTGCCCTGCGGCTCATTTACCGCCGTCCCCTGGCATGCCTTGCGGCACGGGGGCATGACGTCCATGTCCGACCCGGACTCCGTTTTGTGAAATGTGGGTAAAAGCAGACCGCTGGCCAGTACACCCCAGGAGCATTCCAACTGTTTTAATTATATGCAGCGCACAGCTACTTGTCAACACAAAAAACAAAAGCTGGCGGCTTATATTTGATGCTTTTGTAAAATGCTGTGAATTTGCTGCGAAAAGAAATCACACAATTCCTGCGCGTGCTCCGCGTCCCGAGCGGCGGCGGAAACGTGCATCAGCGGCAGCACGGGATCGGGACGGATGAACGCCTGCGCGCCGCCGATGGCGGCATGCAGCCCTCCCTGCGGCCGCGGCGACGCCTGCTTGAGCAATGCTTCCAGCACGCGCCCCTTCTCCTGAGAAAGGCAAGGGATATCCAACGCGCGGATGTTCACTTCGGGCAAGGCGGCAAGCGCTTCCTCAAAAGGTTCCTGCGCGCATAGCGTCAACATCAGCAGCGCGCGCGATACGGGATCCTGCATCAGCCGTTTCTGCCATTGGCAGGCGGCGCTGTTATCGGCGGGCAGATACTCGCCGCGGCCGGTATCCTCGGTATCATATACGCTCTTTCCCAGCTTTTGCAGGGCGCGGGCACAGAAAAGCCATTGCTGCAGGTCGCTGGGCGTTTCCTTGGCTGTCAGCAGGCGCGCGGAGGAAGCAGTCAGCGACAGCGTAAGCGGGCTGCTGGCGGCAATATGATGCCCGGCCTGCGTCAGCGCGTCGCGCGCCAGGGCGCGCAGGAAACGATCCTTGCAGTTAAGGGCCACCGTAACGCCGGACGCGCAGGAGAATGCGGCTGCAAGGCTGCTCATATAGGAAGCGCGCTGTGAAGCATGGGAGCGAATGACGCCGTTCCCAAGCGTGGGAGCGGGCGTTTCCTGCCTGCCTGCTGCGCTTTCCACGGCCGCGGCAGCGCGGTCCTCGAGATACAATCCGGCGCTGTCCAGCAGAATAATGCCTTGCGCGCCTGCCAGCAGGCCGCCATCTGCTTGCAGGTTGGTCACGGCGTGGGCAAGCATGCCGACGCTGCCGCGCCCGGCGGCCCATACGCGGCCGGCACCGTAGGCGGCCAGCGCGCCAAGCAGCGTATGATATGCCGCGGTGTTGCCGCCATCGTGCATGCAGACCAGGGATGCGGCGTGACGCGAGTGCAGCAGCGCGCCGCACAAAAGAGCGGCTTGTCCCGGCGTGACGGGATGGGCGCAGCTTTTTTCTATCTCCGGGACGGCGGGCGGCTGGGAAACGCTTTCTTTGATGACAGCGTATGGAGGAATACTGACGCCGGGCCACAGGCAGACGCCGCTTTGCAGGCGGGCAAATGCGCCGACGGAGGCTCCGGCCCCGGCTACACAGCCGTTTTCCGCTTCCACGCCGCGTTCGATGCGCGCGCGTTCACAGATGATGGCTTCATGGAGGCAGGCGCCTGCGGCAATTCGCGCGCCGCTGAGCACGCAGGAGTGCTCGATTACGGCGCCGTGGGCGAGGACTGCATCGGACGCAATGTAGGAATTTGCCGAAATCTGTACGCCGTCGCTGGCTCTGATACCGGGATCGAGGACGGTAAAACCGGCTTGTCCAAGCAGAAGCGCTTCCTGCGCGCGCAGGAAAGCCCGGGGATCGCCCACGTCACACCAGTAATTTTCGTCGGTATAGCCGTACAGGGGCAGCTTTTTTTCCAGCATCAACGGAAAAAGCTCGCGGCCAAAATCAAAAGGCTTGTCCCGCGGAATCAGCGAAAGCACCTCGGGTTCCAGAATATAAATGCCGGTATTGACCAGACTGCTGACAACCCGGCTCCAATCGGGTTTTTCCACAAAGCGCTCAATGCGCCCGCTGTTATCCGTGACGACAACGCCATAGGGCAGCGGGATGTCCACATGATGCAGTACGAGCGTGGCGGCCGCACCGCGCGCGCGGTGAAAGGCGAGCGCCTTGGTCAAATCCGCGCTGGTCAGTCCGTCGCCTGACAGGACAAGCAGCGTTTCACGGCCTGACCCGGCGGCGCGCAGCACGCTGCCTGCGGTGCCCAGCGGCGTGTCTTCCGTCATGTAGGAGAGGGAAACGCCGTGACGGCCGGCGCCAAAGACGTTTTTGATATCGTCAGGCCGGTAGCAGAGCGTGGCTGCGGCGTGGTCATAGCCGTGCCGCCGCAAAAGTCTGAGCGTGTAATCCATCACCGGCGCGCCGCACAATGGGGCGAGGGGCTTGGGCATGCCGCAGGTGAGGGGGCGCAGCCGCGTGCCTGCGCCGCCGGCCATAATGACCGCTTGTATCGCCATAAAAATAACGCCTCCGATTGATTTGATCGTAAGCGTTATTGTATGCGGAAAAAAGAAAAATCATGCCTTTAGGGAAGCTGCGGCCGGTCGCCGGCCAAAATGGCATAATTGCATATGTCGATCCATGCGCCGCTGCGGTCCAGCTTGCATTGACGGCTGGTGCCCTCGTAGGTCATGCCGCACTTTTGCATGACCCGGCCGGAGGCGGGATTGCGGCTGTCATGGCGCAGAACGATGCGGTGAAAGCCGACTGTGTCAAACAGATACCCCTGCACGCGGGTCAGCGCTTCGGTCATCAGCCCCTGTCCCCAAAAACGGCGGCACAGACAGTAGCCGATTTCGCACCAGGCGTCCTCTTCATTCCAGCGGACAACGCTGATATCGCCCACCAGCTCGCCGTCTTTTTCGATGCCCCAGCGGTATACCGTGGGGCTTTCATAGCTTTCGACCCACATGTCGATCAGGCATTTGGTGACGGCGGGGGAGGCGTGCGGCTCCCAGGTCATATACTGGGTCACCTCCGGGTCGCTGGCCCAGTTGCGGAACATTGCCGTTTCATCGCCCCGACGGTAGGGACGAAGGTGCAGGCGACGGGTGTACAGATCAGGCGAACCGGCATGGCGCAGCATGGCATTTCCTCCTTCTATGGCTGACAAGGCGTATATTATATAATAGGATACCGAAAATGTCAAAAAACGATGCGCCGGACGCGCCGAAACAAGGGGACTTGCAATTATGGAGCGGATATGGCATAATATATCCGTAAATCTAATAGTAAAGGATAGTGAATCAAGTTTATGGACGATGCGGTCCCACGAAGTTTGTTGCTGGTATTCCTGATTGTTGCGGGCGGTTTCTTTTCCGGTACGGAGACGGCGCTCTCCTTCTGCAACCGTATACGCATGCAGGTGCTGGCAGATGACGGCGATAAGCGCGCAAAGCGCGTGGTAACCATGCTGGATGAATTTGACCGGACGGTGGTCACACTCCTGATTGCGATCAACGTGCTCCATATTGTCGCGGCTTCTGTCGCCACCATTCTGGCGGTGGAGCTGATGGGCGATACGGGCTCGCTGGTGGCGACGATTGTGACGACGCTGGTGGTGTTCTTCTTCAGCGAAACGCTGCCCAAAAATGTTGCGCGCGCCAACAGCGATGCTTATATGCTGTGGGTTTCCCTTCCGATCCGCATATGCATGATTGTGCTCAAGCCTGCGGCCATGGTGCTGACTGGCTTGGGTAATTTTGCCAAAAAATGCGTGAATCGCCGCGGCGAGAGCGAGCCGAGCGTAACGGAGGATGAATTTGCCTCCATGGTTTCCGGCGCGGAAGAAGAAGGCGTGATCGATCATGAGGAATCGGACATCATTCAGTCTGCCATTGATTTTGACGATATTGTGGCGGGCGAAGTGATGACGCGGCGGGAAAATATCGTGGCCATTCCGGTCAATATCGAGCGCGAGGCGCTTAAGCGCCTGCTGCTGGAAAACAAGTATTCCCGCTACCCGGTGTATGACGGCAATGCCGACCATGTCATCGGTGTGGTGCGCTCGGTGCGGTGCCTGTGGAAACTGCTCAACGGCGGCCGGTTTGACCTGCGCGAGTATGTAACGCGGCCGTACTTTGTCCGGCCGGATATGCGCATCAGCCAGGTTTTTGAGGGCATGAGCGGCCGACGCATGCATATGGCCATTGTACAGGATGACAGCGGCCATACATTGGGCATGCTGACGATGGAAGACATACTGGAAGAAATTGTCGGCGAGATCTACGACGAGGAGGATGGCGAGGCGCGCGCTTTGCCGTCTGCCGGCACGGCGCAGGGAGGTGACAGGCAATGATCGCGACCTCGATCATCATTCTGATCGTTATTCTGATTATTCTGTCAGCTTTCTTTTCCTCCTCTGAGATTGTGTATGCCAAAGCCAACCGTTTCCGTGTGGAAAAAGCGGCGGAAAAGGGCAGCAAAACCGCCAAGCTGGAGCTGCACATCATCGATCATTATGTTCGCTCCCTTTCCGCGATCCTGGTGGGCAATAACCTGGTAAACATTGCAGCTTCCTCGGCGGCGACGATGCTGTTTGTACGCGTGCTGAATGTGCCCAACGGCGCGGCGATTTCGTCGATTGTGCTGACGGTGCTGCTGCTCATCTTTGGTGAAACGGTGCCCAAAATTGTGGCTTCGAGCATGGCCGATACGCTGGCGCGCATTTTTGCCTATCCGATGAAGTTCACCCTGGTGGCGTTCAAGCCCATTGTCAGCGTGGTGGAAAAGGTAATCAACCGCATGTCGCCCCTGTGGACGCCCAAGGAGGAAATGCCCGACATGACCACCGAGGAGCTGGTGGAGCTGGTGGACAACATTGAGGAAGAGGGCGTGTTTACCGAAAAAGAGGGCGAGCTGATAAAATCCGCCATTGAAATTACCGATACCATGGCCATGGAAGTGCTTACGCCCCGCGTTGACCTGATGGCGATTGACGAGGAGGACGGCGTGCCTGAGCTGGACGACGAAATGATGCAGTACAGCCGCATCCCCGTGTACCGCGGAACCATTGACAACATCATCGGTATTTTGTCTACCAAGCGCCTGGTCAAGGCCATTGCGGCCGGCGAGAAGGTCACGCTGGAGGATGTGATGATGCCGCCGCTGTTCGTGCATAAAACGCGCATGGTTTCCTCCATTATCCGCGAGTTCCGGGATAAGCACATGCAGGCTGCCATCGTGGTGGATGAGTATGGCGGCACGCTGGGCATGGTCACGATGGAAGACATCATGGAAGAAATCGTTGGCGAGATCTATGACGAGCGCGACGCGGTGGAAAACGAGATCGTCCAGATTGACGAAACGACCTATATTGTAGACGGCAACGCCAATATCTATGACCTGTTCGATATGTGCGATTACGAGCCGCAGGAGTTTGAATCGGAATACCATACCGTTGGCGGCTGGGCGACCGAGCAGCTGGACCGCTTCCCCAAGGCGGGCGATGAGTTTACCGTTGACCGTTACACCGTGCGCGTGCTGGAAACACAGGGCATGCGTGTGGAGAAGGTCAAGGTGACGCTCAGCCCGGCGGAAGAGGAGGAATAAAGCGCCGGCGGTCTGGAAACGCAGCTTGATATGCTTTGCCGGGAACGTTTGCTTCCCGGCAGGCATTGCTTTGCAAGGAGAAAAAGCATGAAGTATTATCGTGTGATCCGTCTGAAAAACGGTCTGGAGTGCTGCCTGCGCAGCGGCGAGGAGCGCGACGGGCAGGCGGTATATGACAATTTTAACCTGACGCACGCGCAGACGGACTTTCTGCTTTCTTATCCGGAGGAAAACAGTTTTGACGCCGAACAGGAGGGACGCTTCTTGCAGGAAAAGGCGGACAGTGAGCGGGAGGCAGAGCTTGTCGCGGTGATCGCGGGAAAAATTGTCGGCACGGCCGGGATTGAGGCAGTCGGCGTCAAATACAAGGTGCGGCACCGCGCCAGCTTTGGAATCAGCGTTGATAAGGCGTTCTGGAACCTGGGAATCGGGCGCGCGCTGATGACGGCGTGCATTGAATGCGCGCGTCAGGCTGGATATGCGCAGCTTGAGCTGGAAGCGGTTGCGGAGAACGCGCGGGCGCTCGCGCTTTATAGGAGCGTGGGCTTTACGGAATACGGCCGCAATCCGCTGGGCTTCCGTTCGCGCGCGGCTGGATACCAGGAAATTGTTTCCATGCGGCTTGCGCTGTAAAAGCGTGTCCTGCGGTCGTGAAATAGGGGGTTGCAAGATGCGCCAAAAACCTGTAAAATATAGAAAGAAATTACGCATTGAGGGAGGACAAGACCATGCCTGATTACAAAGAGATTATCAGTGAAGCGAAAGACCGCATGGGCAAAACCCGCGAGGCATATAAGCGTGAAATGCTGTCCCTGCGCGCAGGCCGCGCAAATCCGCAGATTCTTGACCGCATTACCGTGGAGTATTATGGAACGCAGACCCCGCTGAATCAGCTGGGCAACGTTGCCGCACCCGAACCGCGCATGCTGACGATTACCCTGTGGGATAAAAAGGCCATTCCGTTGGTTGAAAAGGCCATCCAAAAGAGCGATCTGGGCCTGAATCCTTCCAATGACGGCAGCATGATCCGCCTGATTGTTCCCGAGCTGAACGAGGAGCGCCGCAAGGAGCTGACCAGGATTGTCCGCAAGGGTGCGGAGGATGCCAAGGTGGCCTGCCGCAATATCCGCCGCGATGTGATGGAGCAGTTCAAAAAGATGAAGAAGGAAAATGAGCTGACCGAGGACGACCAGCGCAAGGCAGAGGAAGAGACCCAGAAGGTGACCGACGCTGCAATTAAGGAAATCGATAGGATTGCCGCTGAAAAGGAAAAGGAGATCATGTCCGTTTGACGCAGTTGTACTTGCTGCCTGAGACGGTGCAGAAAAGCTGTCTGGGTCTGCCGTTGGGGCAGGCTCAGGCAATTTTGCATACGCTTCAGTGCGAGCCTGATATTGTTTATACAGGAGAACGCGCGGCGGTGGAGCACTTAACGCCGCGCGTAATTGCATTACGGGAGAACGCGCTGATCGTCGCCTGGTTTTATGACGGCGATCCCCGCGGGGAGGAAGCATGAGCGAAACTGGAAAGCTGCCGCGCCATGTGGCAATTATTATGGATGGAAACGGCCGTTGGGCCAAGGCGCACGCGCTTCAGGTTTCCGCCGGTCACCGCCGCGGTACAGAAACGCTGCGCGCCGTGATTCGGGAAAGCAGCGATATCGGTATCGAGGCGCTGACGCTTTTTGCTTTTTCGACCGAAAACTGGAAGCGCAGCGCGGTGGAGGTCAAGGCACTGATGGGACTGCTGCTGGAGTATTTTGCCAGTGAGATTGACGAACTGGACAGCAACCATGTGTGCATCCGCATTCTGGGAGACAAGGAGGGTCTGCCTGCTCCCCAGCGAGATGCGGTGAAAAATGCCGAGGAGCGCACGAGGAACAATACCGGCCTCAAGCTCAATATTGCGCTGAACTATGGCGGACGCGACGAATTGCTGCGCGCGGCGCGGCTGCTGGCCGCGCAGGTGGAACGCGGGGAGAAGCACGCGGCGCAGTTAACCCGGGAGGATCTGGAAGCGGCGCTTTATACGCATGACCTGCCGGACGTGGATCTGCTGATCCGCACCAGCGGCGAGATGCGGCAGAGCAATTTCCTTTTGTATCAGTGCGCTTACGCCGAGATGGTGTTTCCCACCGTGCTTTGGCCCGATTTTACTTTGGCGGATTATCATGCGGCGCTTGCGGCATACGGCAGGCGCGACCGCCGGTTTGGAGGACGCAGCGAATGAAACAGAGTATGAAAACACGCATTCTTACCGGCGCGGTGCTTTTGTGCGCGCTGGCGTTTGCCGTTGCCATGGGCGGATGGCTTTGCGGCGTATTGTGCATCCTGGCCATCGGCATCGCGCTGTATGAAATGATGCATGCGCTGCGGCAGAAAGGGCATCAGCTGGTGCGCTGGCCGGTATGGGTGGCAACGGTGCTGAGCATTCCCTGCTTTTTGCTTTATGACAACCGCACGCTTTTGCCCATTCTGGTGCTGACTTCCATGATTACAACGGCGTATGTTCTTTTTCATGGCGAGCCGCATCTGGATGATATTCTGGTATCGCTGATGCCGCTGTTCGTGGTATCGCTGCCTGGCATGTGCCTGCTGGCGCAGCTCAACGCGCCCTATCGCTGGCTGCAGGTGATGCTGCTGTGTACCTCGTTTCTGGTGCCGACGGTGGGGGATACCGCCGCGTATTTTATCGGCAGCCGGTTTGGCCGCCGCAAGCTGATTCCGGCGGTCAGCCCCAATAAAACGGTGGCGGGCGCGCTGGCGGGGCTTGGCGGCAGCGAGCTTGCCGCACTGGTCATTTATCTGATTACCTGGCTGTGCACGGGTCGGGGAAGCAATGAGCTGCTGCCGCCGCTGTGGCATTTTATGGCAATCGGCTTGCTCGGCGGCATTGCCGGGCAGCTGGGGGATCTGTTTGCTTCCCTTGTCAAGCGTCATTGCGGCGTAAAGGATTATGGAAATATTTTTCCCGGACATGGCGGCATGATGGACCGGCTGGACAGTGTATTGTTTGTCGCGGTGCTGATCTATCTGTATCAATCCGTTATGTTCTGAGAAAGGCGACAGTATGCGCAGAATTTCTATCCTTGGCAGTACCGGGTCAATCGGGACGCAGAGCCTGCAAATCGCGGCGCTGCATCCGGATTTGTTCCGCGTTGCGGCGCTGACGGCGCATCGCAATGCGGAGGCGCTGTTTGCACAGGTGCGCGCGTTTCGGCCGGAAATGGCGGGCCTGAGCGGTATGAAGGCCGGCGAGGTGGAGATCCCTTCCGACCTGCGCTTCTGCGAATGGCGTTTTGGCGAGGAGGCGCTGCTATGCGCGGCGCGCGATGTGCCAAGCGACGACGTGCTGGTCGCGGTGGTTGGCATGTGCGGTCTGCCTGCCGTGATGGCGGCGCGCCGGGCCGGGCGGCGTGTTTTGTTGGCCAACAAGGAGGCGCTGGTCGCGGGCGGGGAGCTGGTGATGTCCGCCTGTCCCGACGGTCCGGACGGCCCAACGCTGATCCCCGTGGACAGCGAGCACAGCGCCATTTATCAGTGCCTGAAGGCGGCGCAGGGTAACCGGTATGAAAAGATCCTTCTAACGGCCTCGGGCGGGGCCTTTCGCGATTATACAAAGAAACAGCTGCAAAATGCCACGCTGGCTCAGGCGCTGACGCATCCCAACTGGAGCATGGGCGCCAAGATTACCGTGGATTCGGCGTCGATGTTCAATAAGGCGCTGGAGGTCATCGAGGCGCGCTGGCTGTTTGACGCAAAGCCGGAGCAGATTCAGGTGGTCATTCATCCCCAAAGCGTTGTGCATTCCATGGTGCAGCCCCCCCCCCCCCCCCCCCCCCCCCCCCCCCCCCCCCCCCCCCCCCCCCCC
>JAHZHX010000055.1 GCA_019420065.1 Clostridiales bacterium
GAAATACCAATGCGCCGCGCAAGCTCTGATTCGGAAATATTACCACGCTTGACCAATGCAATGCGGATGGGTTCAACCATACCCATGTTTATCACCTCATTTGAGATTATACACGAAAAAATTTTCACAGTCAACAGATAATAAAAATTTTTCACGAAAAAGTTCAAATGTCTATTGACTTTTCAAACGAAATAGTGTAAAATAGTAACTGTAAAGAGGAAGTGACAAACTTCCAAGAATAAAGGAGGCAAACACCATGGCAACCAACGAAATCATTAACAAGCTGAACGAACTGGCAGAACTCCGCAAGATGGCCGATGACCTCAACGCTGAAATCGAAGCGATTCAAGAGGCGATCAAAACCCACATGACCGAAGCGGATACCGACACCATCACGGCTGGCGCGTTCAAGGTCACATGGAAAGCCGTCACTTCTACCCGCATTGACACTACCGCCCTGCGGAAAGACCTCCCCGAAATCTGGCAGGAGTACGGCAAGACTACCACCACGCGCCGCTTCTCCGTCGCCCTGGCAAACTAAAAACCGGAGCATCTACCACAACACTCCGGCGAACGCCCCAACGAACACTCGCTAAAGTATCCGGGGAGCAAGGATATTCTACCACAATTCCTTGCTCCCCACAAGCAAAGGAGCAAAGAAAATGGATATTTACGCAGAAGTTACCTCCCGAATCATGCAGCAGATGGAAAACGGCGTCATTCCGTGGCGCAAACCGTGGATTGCAAGCGGCGCGGCAGTTTCCCACGCCACAGGCAAGGCCTACTCCCTTCTCAATCAGATGCTATTGGGTCGCCCCGGCGAATACGCCACATATGCGCAGATTCAAAAGGCTGGCGGCTATGTGAAGAAGGGCGAAAAGGCCAGCATGGTTGTCTTCTGGAAGTGGATCGAACAGGAAGACGAAGAAACCGGCGAAAAGAAGGAAATTCCCTTCCTGCGCTATTACAACGTGTTCCACATCGACCAATGCGAAGGCGTCACCGCAAAGCACACACAGGAAGCCCCTGCGAATCCTGCCACGGCAGACGAAACCGCCGACGAAATTATCACATCTTATTGCAGCCGCGAAGGTGTGAAGCTGCTTCACGAAAACGGCGACAGGGCTTTCTACCGTCCTCTACCGATTCCATCACCGTTCCCTATATGCGTCAATTTTCCGCGACTGCTGAATATTACAGCACCCTCTTCCATGAAATGACCCACAGCACAGGGTATTGCTCCCGGCTGAATCGTCTGGACAGGGTTGCGGCGTTCGGTTCGGAGGATTACAGCAAGGAAGAACTGATTGCAGAGATCGGCGCGGCTGCTCTTGTAAATCACGCAGGGCTTGAAACGCCGGACAGCTTCCGCAATAATGCAGCCTACATCCAGAACTGGCTGCAAGTGCTGAAAGGTGATAAACGCTTTATCGTCAGTGCAGCCGGAAAAGCTGAAAAGGCTGTGAATCTGATCTTGAGGACGGCGGCTTGACCGCCTCCCCATATGGAGGGAAATACAATGACGATAGATGCAGATTATTTATGGATTACGGGCGACGCGTTCACAGATATGCGGCTCTTGGTCGAAGGGGCGATAACGCTCTATGAAGATGATGCAAGCGATATTATGCGGCTGCTGAAAGGCGACGATCACAGTGAAGTGCGCTGCGCTGTCAACACCATCGGTCAAGCCCTGTATCATCTGCGGGAACGCATCAAGAAGCTGGAAGAAGCCCATCGCATCGCCGTGGAAAAGGCGTAGCAATAACGAACGTATTCACTTACAGATTTTTCACCCGCAAAACAGGCCGGAAAAGGGGCGAAAAGCCCCGGATTCCGGCAAAGAAATGCAAAGGACGTTTTCATTGACAGAGAGGAAAAAACGATGGAAAAAATATACGGATTCGCACGATGCAGCCTTGCAGAAGAAAAGGGACAGGATTTGAACAGACAGGTTCGCGAACTGAAAGCCGCAGGAGCCACGGAGATCATCACGGAGCGCGAACACGGCGACGCAAAGGTGAAGCCCCATCTTGACTTGCTCTTGGAAGCGGCAGAGGAAGGAAGCACCCTCATATGCTGCGAAGTATCGCGACTGTCCCGCAGCACCCAACAGCTATGTGAAATCGTCAATATCATCAAGGAAAAGCATATGCGGCTTATCATCCTCGGGAGCATCACGGTTGATTGCCGCAGCGGACAGATTGACCCCATGAGCCAAGCGTTCATTCAGATGTCGGCGGTATTCGCAGAATTGGAATTGTCGATTCTCCGGGCGCGTGTACGCTCTGGCCTTGCCAACGCCGTAGAAAAGGGGCGCAAGCTGGGGAGACCACAAACCACAAAGGATGATATTCCGGCAATTTTCTACAAACATTATCCTTCCTATGTCGCCGGGAATATGAACATCAGCGAATTGTCCCGCATATGCAACCTTTCCCGTCCCACGGTTTATAAGTATCTAAAATTGATCGCATAAAAGCAGCCCTCTTTCCGGCAAGCGGAGAGAGGGCTTTGTCGTGCAATATCGTTTCCGTCCTGCGAAATGCGCCAGCACATCACAGCACAGGCAAGGCCACGCCTCACCCCATATTGAACGCGTCTGCATACTTTTGCGCAGCAATCTTCATCTGCCGCAAATCTGCCTTGACATAGAAATTTAGCGTTGTGGACGCGTCAGCGTGTCCCAATATTTCCTGTACACTCTTGATGTCTGCGCCGTTGTCCAACAGCAAGGTCGCGCAAGTGTGCCGCAAATCGTGTGGCGAAATCCCCGGCAGACCAATGGACTTCATGAAGTGGCTGATTTTTCTTGTGACGGTGTTCGGGTCGCGCGGCGAAAATGCCCCTTCCTTTCCGCAAAAGACAAATGCCGTTTGCATCACGCAATCAGGATTCAGCTTCCTTTGCTCTTGGAACAGCAGCATAAGAGGTCGCTTCACCCCTTCCATCAGGGGAATGGTTCTGATGCTGCAAGGTGTTTTCGGCTCTGCAACCACCGTTCCGCTTGCTTTGGTATAGGTCACATTGCGAGAGATAGAAATTGTATTGTTCTCAAAATCGAAATCCTGCCATTGCAAGCCCAGACATTCACCCCGGCGAATCCCTGCCGTGGAAAGGAGCAGCATCATACAGCGATATTCCAGCTTGCTTCCTGCAACAGCCCTAAAGAATATCTTTGCTTGCTCTTGGGTCAGCGCATCCACCGGGCGTTTGACTGTTTTAGGCGCATCCACCTTTTTGATGGGGTTCTTTTCGATAACCTCCATTCGTTCGGCGTAATTGAAGATAATCCGCAGAATATCGTAATGGTGCTTGACGCTCTTTTCAGATAGCGTTCTGCCATCCGGGGCGTGGTATTCCTCCCGCAGATATTGCAGATAAGTCAATATATCAATGGCAGTTATGTCCCTTATAGGCTTGTCCCCAAGGAAAGGCAGAGCCACCCGCATCATAAATCCATACATAGCAATCGTGAATGGTCGCAAGCCGCCGCCGATCACCTTAAAGGGCATCCAGACCTTTTCCACAAAATAGCGAAAGGTATCTTCCTCCAGCACAGCTTCCGGCTCTGTTGTCTTTTGGATTGGAATATCAAATTCGCCTGTAGGTATTTCCTCGCCGCGAACTTGCTTTTCCCACTTGTAGGCTTCTACTTCTGCCAGTTTTCTTTCCTTGGCATGGGTCAGCCCGGCAGGGGGCTTCCATGTGTAAAAAGCAAAAATCCGTTTCCCATCGGCATCCTTGCCTGTCATTGTTCGGAATTTGTAGGTGCGTCCTCCGTCTTTTGATACCCGTTCCTGTATGGTTGCCATTGCCCAAAAACCGCCTTTCTGCAAGGCTTTTTGAGGTGCTTGGTACCACGGTTTTTGAAAAAAAGGTACCACGAAGTACAGTATTGCTAAACTTCGCGTTTAATTCAAAATACAAAAAATCCTTGAAACCTCAATGATTTCAAGGATTTTCGTTTGGTCTGGGTGGAGAGATTTGAACTCTCGACCTCTTGAACCCCATTCAAGCACGCTACCAAGCTGCGCTACACCCAGACATTCACGCGCCATCTCTCAGACGCGAGAATAATTATAGCAGATGATTCAATTTACGTCAAGTGTTTTTTCAAATATTTTGCAAATTTTATCCGTTCGGGAAAGGCTTTTTCAGCCGTTTCCATGCATGGCTGCGGCAATTTGCGAAGCCAGCGCTACGTTGTTCAGCACCAGCTTGATATTGCTCTTCAGGCTTTCGCCGCCTGTCAGCTCGCACACGCGGGCCAGCAGAAACGGCGTTGTCGCCTTGCCCTTGATCCCCTGTTCCCGCGCTTCCAGCAGCGCTTGCTCAATCGCCGCGTCAATCACAGCCTTGGGCATCGCGTATTCATGCGGGATCGGGTTAGTAATCAGCATGCCGCCCGGATAGCCCATTTCGCGCTGTGCCAGAATGGCGCCCGCAATTTCCTCCGGCGTATCCATGCGGTAATCCACCTCAAAATCGCTTTCATAGGTATAGAACGCAGGCAGCGTTTTGGTTTTATAACCAATCACCGGCACCCCCTTGGTTTCCAGGTATTCCAGCGTCAGACCCAGATCCAGAATGCTCTTGGCCCCGGCGCATACCACCGCCACCGGCGTTTCGGCCAGCTCCTCCAGATCGGCAGAAATATCCATCGTTGTTTCCGCGCCGCGATGCACGCCGCCCACACCACCGGTAGCAAACACGCGAATACCCGCCATTGCCGCTACGATCATGGTCGCGGCCACGGTCGTGGCTCCATCCGCGCCGCGCGCGCACAGAACAGGCAAATCGCGGCGGCTGGCTTTGGCCACCTTCGTCCCCGCCTTGGCAAGATATTCCAGCTCTTCATCCGTCAGGCCAGCGCAAAGCTTTCCCTGGATCACGGCCACCGTTGCCGGTTCCACGCCATATTTGCGCGCTTCCGCCTCGCACATGCGCGCCGTTTCCAGATTCTGCGGATAGGGCATGCCATGGCTGATAATCGTGCTTTCCAGCGCAATGACCGGCCGCCCCTCATCCAACGCCTTCTGAACCGCCGGAGAAATCTTGAGATACCGCTTCATGCTAAGCTCCTCCCGTTAATCAATAACTTGTGATAAAAACACTTCCGCCCTCTCCCAGTACCGGGCGCAGGCTCATTTGACCAGATCGTGACCGATCAGCATGGCGTCGCCGAAGCTGAAAAAGCGGTACTCCTTGGCAACTGCGTCGCGGTAAGCGCTCAGCGCGTTCTCTCGCCCCATCATGGCCGAAACAAGCATCAGCAGTGTGCTTTGCGGCAGATGGAAATTGGTCAAAAGCATATCTACCGCCTTGATTGCCACGCCCGGCTTGATAAAAATATCCGTCATGCCGCTGCCGGGATGAATGATTCCCTGCGCATCGGCTACCGTCTCGATGGTGCGCATGGAGGTCGTGCCGATGCACAAAAGCCTGCCGCCCTTTGCCCGCGCGTCATTGATGCGCCGCGCCGCCTCGGACGATACCTCGTAATACTCGCTGTGCATCACATGCCGCTCCACATCGTCTTCCTTGACCGGACGGAAGGTGCCCAGACCCACATGCAGCAGCACCGGCACAATGTCCACGCCCATGGCGCGCACTTGCTCCAGCAGCGGACGCGTAAAATGCAGTCCCGCCGTCGGCGCGGCGGCGCTGCCGTCCAGGCGCGCATATACCGTTTGATAGCGCTGCGGATCCTCCAGCTTTTCATGGATATAGGGAGGAAGCGGCATTTCACCCAGCTTTTCCAGCAAATTTTCAAACATGCCCTGATAGGAAAAGCGTACCTTGCGGCCGCCCGCGTCCGTGGTATCCAGGATCTGCGCGCGCAGCAGCCCTTCGCCAAACGAAACCCAGTCGCCCGCGTGCAGCCGCCGCCCCGGCTTCACCAGCGTTTCCCAGGTATGGATGTCCTCGCGCCGCAGCAGCAAAAATTCCACCGGCACGCCTGTGCTTTCCTTCACGCCCAGAAGACGTGCGGGAATCACGCGCGTTTCGTTGAGCACCATCACGTCGCCCGGACGCAGATACTGCGTAATATCATGAAAAATACGGTCTTCGCGCCGGCTATCGTCCCGGTTGCATACCATCATGCGGCTGAAATCGCGCGGTTCCACAGGCGTTTGCGCGATCAGACGCTCGGGCAGCTCATAATTGAAATCGCTTGTCTTCATCCTGCGTGCATCCTTCTCTGTTTACTCGTTGACTTGATCCAAAAAAGACGACTGTTCGTCCGCGTCGCTCTCCATTGGGCAGGCACGTCCCAAATGCGCATAGGCCGCAGGCGTACAAACGCGGCCGCGCGGCGTGCGCTGGATAAAGCCCAGCTGCAAGAGATATGGCTCATATACGTCTTCAATGGTGTTTGCATCCTCGCCGGTAGAAGCCGCCAGCGTATCCAATCCCACGGGGCCGCCGCCGAATTTATCAATCATGGTCAGAAGCAGCGTGCGGTCTACACGGTCAAGCCCCAGATTGTCTACCTCCAGCATGTCCAGCCCCTCGCGGGCAATCGCCTCCGTGATGCAGCCGTCTCCGCGCACCTGTGCATAATCGCGCACGCGCTTGAGCATGCGGTTGGCAATTCGCGGTGTGCCGCGGCTGCGGCGGGCGATTTCCAGCATGCCGTCCGGCTCGGTCTTCACGTCAAGAATTTTGGCGCTGCGGCTGACAATCTGGCACAGCTCCTCCGGCGAATACATTTGCAGACGGAAAATAATGCCGAATCTATCGCGCAGGGGCGCTGAAAGCATACCAGCGCGTGTTGTCGCCCCCACCAGCGTGAATTTGGGCAGCGCAATGCGCATGGAACGCGCCGTAGGCCCCTTGCCGGTCATCAGGTCGATCTCGTAGTCCTCCATCGCGGAATACAGCACCTCCTCCACCGCGTGGGAAAGGCGATGAATTTCATCGATGAATAAAATATCACCCGGTTCGAGCTTGACCAGGATGGAGGCCAGATCGCCCGCGCGGTCAATGGCCGGTCCGGAGGTAATGCGGATGTTCTGTCCCATTTCGGCCGCAACGATCCCGGCAAGGCAGGTTTTGCCCAAGCCCGGCGGGCCATAGAGCAGGATATGATCCAGCGCGTCATGACGGCGCAGCGCCGCGTTGATATAAATCGACAGGCTTTCCTTGACCTTTTCCTGCCCGTAATACTCGCGCAGCGAACGCGGCCGCAGCGAGGACTCCATATCGTAATCATCCTGCTGCAAGGTACCGGCAATCAAACGTTCTTCTTCCATCTTTTCCTCCGCTTACATCATCCCGCGCAGCGCCAGGCGCACAAGCTCGTCCGCCTGCTCGCTCTGCCCGCTCACGGCAGAAAGCGCCTGCATGGCCTCTCCCTGACTGTATCCCAACGATTGCAGCGCCAGCAGCGCCTCCGCCATAGGATCGTTGGGCCGAACGGAACGCACAGACCCCATGGCCGGAGCGGAAATGCCCTCCACCTCATCGCTGGAAATCTGTTCCTTCAGTTCCAGCGCGATGCGCTGCGCCGTTTTTTTGCCGATGCCCGGCGCGCGGCTCAGCGTAGCCGTATCTCCCATCACGATCGCCAGCGTCAGCTCGCGCAGCGGCATGCTGCTCAGCACCCCGATGGCCGTCCTGGGCCCCACGCCCGATATGCCGATCAGCCGCAGAAACATGGCGCGCTCATTTTTATCGCCAAAGCCAAACAGCTCTACCCCATCCTGCTTTACGCTCAGCCAGGTATAAATGCGCGCCATTTCGCCTACCTGCGGCGCGTCCTGCACGGTGTTCAGGCTGCAATACAGCGAATAGCCGATTCCGGCCGCCTCAACAACCAATTCATTGTGGTTTTTCTCCGCCACCAGGCCGTGAATATAGGAATACATTCTCGTCTCCTCATTTCATGCGGAACTGCTCGCGCAGCATTCCGGAATTCGCATGCGTAATCGCCGCCGCCACCGCGTCCGCCGCGTCGTCGGGACGAATGATATCGGAAAGGCCCAGGATCATTTTGACCATTTGCTGTATCTGATGCTTATCCGCCTTCCCGTATCCCACCACGGCCTGCTTGATCTGCATGGGGGTATATTCGTACAGTTCGCCGGTGTACTCGGCGCAGGTGCAGACCGCAACGCCGCGCGCGGCCGCCACATTCATTCCCGTCGTTACGTTTTTGGCAAAGAACAGCTCTTCAAACGCAATCTGATCGGGACGGTACAGCTCCAGCAGCTGGAAAATGTCCCGCCGGATAGCGCGCAGACGATCGGGCGTAATCATATCCGGCGTCGTAATCACCGCCCCGGCCTTTACCAGCGTCAAACGGCTGCGCGCCGCGTCAATCACACCATAGCCGAGCGTTGCCAGCCCCGGATCGATTCCCAATATCCGCATGCGCACCCTCCCCTGCATAATGCTCATATATAATAGAACAAGCGTGCGCATTTGTCAAATCAAATGCCCGTTCACGCGCCGTTTTCCAGCATTTTTTCCACGTAGCGGCGCGCATAATCGGCATTGGACTGCATCAGCGCCGGGGCAGGCGCCGTCTCTCCCATCAGCCCCAGGAACTGGCTGACCTTTAAGCCCAGCGCCTCCTGGATATCGGCGTCGCTGCCGCGCGGACTGACCAGATAATAGCACAAAAGCGAATCCTTCTGCCCGATACGGTGCGCGCGGTCCTCCGCCTGCGAATGCACGGCGGGCGACCAGTCCAATTCGCCAAAGACCACGCACGTCGCCTTTTGCAAATTCAGCCCCGCCGCCGCGCGCAGAGAAATGCAGCACAGCGCCGTTCCGCCCTCCATGAACGCCGCGGCCGCCGCTTCCTTCTGCGCGCCGCTTTCCCTGCCCGTAATAAAAACAGGCGAAAATGCCCGCAGCTCCTGCGCATAGCGTTCCATCACCGCATGATGGTGGGCAAAAAGCAGCACCCGCTCGCCGCTTTCAAGCAGTGCCCGGACAAACTGACATACATACGGCGCCTTGGCCAGCCCTGTCGCCTGCCGCTCCCCCTGCGAAATCTGGTCGATCAGCAGCGCCCGGGCCGAGGCAGTCATCTCCGCCCCCTTTTTCAGCAGCTGCAAACGTTCCATCACCGGCTGCATCAAGCGCTGGTACAGCACGCCGTCCGCGTCAATCTCCTGCACCAGGCGGCGTTTTTCGGGCAGTTCCGGCAAAACCTCCGCCTTGGTTCTGCGCAGCATCATCCCCTCGCGGCGCAAATATTCGCCAAGCAGCTCGGGCTTTATCACCATGCGGCTGCCGTAACCGTAGCACCATTCGCGCGAAAATGATTCCCAATCGCCCAAAAAATGATAGTCCAGAATATTGACCACATTCCAGATCTCGCCGCCCTGATTATAGATCGGCGTACCGGAAAGGCCGATCACCCGCTCGCAATTTTCCGCCAGCAGGCTGGCCGCGCTGTATTTTTCCGTGCCCGTGCGGCGCAGCTCCTGAATTTCATCAAACACCACCGCGCCAAAGCGCAGTTTGGACACAACACCCTTCCAGCCGCGCAGCAGCAGATAATGCATAATATAGATATCCGCTTCCGGCAAAGCGTACGGCTTGAGGCCCGCGACGACATGAACGCGCGGCGCCTTTCCCGCTATGCGGATAAAACGGGCAATTTCCCCCTGCCAGGAACGCGCCAGATGCGGCGGTACAACAATCAACGCCGGAAAAGCCCGCAGCCTGCACAGCGCGCACAGCGCTTGCAGCGTTTTGCCCAGACCCATTTCATCCGCCAGCAGCGCCCGCGGGGTCATGCACAGCCACGCAACGCCTTTCTTTTGAAAGGGCCTCAGCTGACCCAGGAACATCCCATCCGGCGCTTCCGCCTCCAAAGGGGACGAAAGCATGCGCTCTCGCTGCGCCGCGTAGTCCCGCGCGCCGCTGATCGCCTTTTGCCACCGCTCCCGGTCGCGCGGGGCAAGCTGCAACGGATACCGCAGCATCAGCCAGTTTATTTCCCCTACAATACGGCGGTGATTCGTAAACCGCACCTCGCCGCGTTTGCCATGATCGCTGCCCGGGAACAGGCGTTTGCACAGTTCCGTTACGCATGGTTCGGCGCGCACCGTCCAGCACTTGCTGCGCGCATTATAGGACAAGGCGCCGTAATAATGCGGGGCCTCCGGCACGTCCTGCATGTAAGCCGGCACATCCGTTTCGTCATATTCCGCGTCATATCCCGTCCGCGGCAATAACGGCTCCTGTCCCAGCGCCTCGCGCGCGGCCTGGAGCGCTTCATCCGCACGGGAGAGCACGGCGTCCCGCCCGCCGACGCCCTCAGCCGCCAGCCCCCACAGCTTGTACAGGCTGATACAGGTCAGCCCCACGCCCAGCAGCGTATCAGGCAGCGCCACGCTTTGCTCGCTGAGCACCACGATATGCTCGAGCGCGCCTGACTGCGCATAGCGTGTCAGCTGGCGCAAAAGAACGCTTCGCGTGGGACGGCCGCGCTTGATTTCAATCCCTACCGTACCGCAGCGAACGTCGATCCTGCACCTTGGGCCAAGCACGGCCTCATGCTCGCAGGGAATGCCCGCCCTGGCCAATGCTTCGCAGGCCAAGGCATGCAAATCATATTCATCCAGCGCAAGCGGCGCGCGGATCTGTTCAAGGGATGACAGAATTCTTTGCAGCATGCTTTCTCTCCACGCAATATACCCTGACAGTTTCCCGTTTATTATAAACTATTTCAGGAATGTTTACAATGTTTTCACCCGTTTTGTACCGGAACGTATTGCATTTGCCTTCGTTCCTCTGTTATGATAAATATCATCATAATGCTCAAGGAGTTTGCGTCAATGCGTTACCGTATTTTCATTTTAGCACTGCTGGGGCTTTTTATCATAGGCGCTGCCGCTTCAGCCGAAACGCCGACGTTTCTCGACGTCCCGGATACCGTTCATCCCGGCAAAGCCGAGCCGATCACCTTTACCGCCGCCGAAAACAGCGCCGTCACGCTGGACGTGCTGGATGCAAACGACGCGGTCGTACAAATCATTCGCAGCGACCTGCGCGTTTCCGCCGCGCAAATGACCGTGACCTTCAACGGGACAACGCCCCAGGGCAGCGCCCTGCCGCAGGGACAGTACCGTCTGCGCCTGACGGACGGTACGCAAACGGTATTTTCATCTTTTTCCATTTCCACTCCCGCTCCCCGCTTGATCGCGGTTTCGGCAGAAAAATCCCAAATCGTTCCCGGCGAAGCCCCCGTCCTTTCCCTGAACGCCGCCGGGGCAGCCTCCGTCAATCTCTTGCTGACGCTTCCGTCCGGAAGCGCCCGATACGGCGGCTCCTATCCCCTTCAAGCGGGCGAAAATACCCTTGTCTTAGACGGCTCCCTCTTTTCCGAGGGCGGCGATTATCTGCTTTCCCTGACCCCCAGCGATGAAAACGGCCTGTCCGGCAATACCAGCCAGATCAGACTGGCCGCTGTTCCTCCGGCCACGCCCACTCCCACGCCCGTCATTCGCCCCTCGTCGGATGCCGACGCGACCCGCCCTGGCGATTTCTGGAGCATGGAAGTGGGCAGCCACGACTGGGATGCCATCTGGCAGGTGATGATTTCTCCCATGACCATTATCCGCGGCAGCGGCAAGGAAGCGCAGAAGCAGACCTACCGCCTGCGCGCAGCGCCGGACAGTTCTGCCGCCGCGTCCAACATCGTCGGCCTGATTACCTGCGAAACGCAGGGCGTACATGTGCTGGAAACGCTGGACAACGGCTGGACTTATGTGGAAGCCTACAATTCCAGCTATGGCGAAGCGTACCGCAAAGCCGGAAAGGGCGCGGGCTACGGCGTGATTGACGAATTGATCCGCGGATATGTGGAAACCGATCGGCTGGAGACCTTCGTTCCCGATACCTCCTACGGGCTGCTGATCGATAAATTGGAGCAGCGTCTCTATATCCTGACCGAAGAGGGGCTTTTTACCACGCTCATGATTTCCACCGGCTATGCAACCGCCTCCCAGCCCTGGAACGAAACGCCCTCCGGCGAATACTACCTGAGCAGCAAGGTGGGCGATTTTCCCTCCGGCAACCTCACCTGCGGCTACGGCATGCGCTTTAACAACGGCGATATCCTGCACGAGGTCCCCCACCTTGTCAACGAAAAGTACGGCATCAAGGATTACAGCAGCACCGAGCGATACCTTGGCGAAAAGGCCAGCCACGGCTGCGTGCGCGTGCAGCGCAAGCAAAACGAGGACGGCGTCAACATGAAATGGATCTGGGATAACGTCCCGCTCAGAACAAAGCTGCTGATCTGGGACGACAGCGGCCGCCCGCTCCCTTATCCGGCGGAAGATTCTCTGACGCTTTACTACAATCCCGACGGCGGCAGCTACTACCATGCCGACCAGAACTGCGCCTCGATCAAAAACCGTTTTCTGCCGCTGAAGGGCAGCGTTTCCTACGCCGAGCTGGACGGCGCGGACTTTCAGTACCTGAAGCCCTGCAAAAGCTGCAATCCGCCTGCGCGCAAGAGCGAAATTGACGCGCTCAACGCCGCAAACGGTTTTTAAAGCGCTTTGCGCGCATGGACTTGCGCAATCTGAGAAAATCTTGTATAATAGAAAATGACCTTTGGGTCAGAACCAACATCAGGAGGTTCATAAGCAAAATGGAATGCAAAATCAAAAATGATATCGGCACCATTTACATCTCCGAAGACGTCATGCTCAAGGTAGTGGGCTATGCCGTGCTGGAATGCTATGGCATTGTCGCCATGAGCTCCAAGCGCGCCAAGGACGGCATTGTGGAATGGCTTGGCCGCGAGAACTTGAGCAAGGGCGTGCAGCTGCGCATGGTGGATGATATGATTGACGTTGACCTCTATATCGTGGTGGAATACGGCATTTCCGTGTCCGTTGTATGCCGCACGATCGTTGAGGTGGTCAAGTACAAGCTGGAAAGCATGACGGGCGTAAAAGTCCGCAAGGTGAATATTTCCGTTGAAGGAATTCGCGTGCAGTAATTTTCCCGCTTCGCGCACAAACGTATCCAAGCACGCCCGAACGGGCTGTGAATTCGGAGGTTATTGACTTGATTCAGGTTCAATTGATAGACGGTCTGCTGCTCAGGGAAATGCTGGTCTCCGGCGCTGCGCAGCTGGAAAAAAACCGCGAGGCGGTAGACGCGCTCAATGTTTTCCCGGTTCCGGACGGTGATACCGGCACAAACATGTCGCTGACGATGATGAGCGCGTCGCGCGAAGTCAACAGCAAGGATTTCGTCCATGCCGGCGAAGCCGCCGCCGCCATCGCTAAGGGCGCGCTCCGCGGCGCGCGCGGCAACAGCGGCGTCATTCTTTCGCAGCTGTTCCGCGGCTTCTCCCGCGCGCTGGAGGGCATTGAAAAAATTACGCCCATGCAGTTCGCCAAGGCGCTCAAGGCGGGCGCTGACATGGCATATAAAGCCGTTATGAAGCCCAAGGAGGGCACGATCCTGACGGTTGCGCGCGTGATTGCCGACGAAGCCATCAAGCAGGCGCAGTCCGCGCCCGATGATTACGACGCTCTGATGCGCGTGATCCTCTCCAGCGGCGAGAATATCCTCAGCCGCACGCAGGAGATGCTGCCCGTGCTCAAGCAGGCGGGCGTTGTGGACGCCGGCGGCCGCGGTCTTTTATGCATTTACACAGGCTATGCCGCGGCTTTGGGCGGCGAACATATCGAGCTTGCCCCTGCCGGCAGCACCGAAGCGCCGCACGCGGAATTCAACGACGATCACGAATCGCTGGAAGAAATCAAATTTGCCTACTGCACCGAATTTCTCATTCAGAACCTGCGGATGGACGCCAAAATGACGGATATTGCCACCTTCCGCCGTCACCTCAACCGCATTGGCGACTGCGTGCTGGTCGTGGGCGATCTTTCCCTGGTCAAAGTGCATGTGCATACCAACGATCCCGGCAAGGCGCTGCAATATGGTCTGGCGCTGGGCGAGCTGGTTAACCTCAAAATCGAAAACATGGTTGAACAGCACCGCCAGAACGTGGCCAAAAAAGCCCGTGAAAATCCGCCCAAGGAATACGGCATGGTTTCGGTGGCCCAGGGCGAGGGCTTTGCCGCCATCCTCAAAGATTTGGGGGTTGACGTGATCGTCGAGGGCGGGCAGACCATGAACCCCGCCATTGAGGATCTTTCCAACGCCGTTGCCAGTGTAAACGCCAAGAACGTGTTCATCCTGCCCAACAACGGCAATGTTATTCTGGCCGCGCAGCAGGCTGCTGAAATTTCAGAAAAAAATGTCAAAGTGATTCCCACCAAAAACGTGGCAATGGGCATTGCCGCCGTGGTTGCCTTCCAGCCTGATTTGTCGGTGGAGGATAACGCCGCCAACATGGACGAAGCGGCGCAGCGCGTGCGCACCGGTATGATTACTTACGCGGTGCGCGACAGCGAATTTGCCGACCTGCACATCAGCGAGGGCGATATTATCGGCCTGCACAACGGCAAGGTTTCCGTCAGCGGCAAGGACGTTCACAGTGTTGCCATGGATTTGATCCACTCATTGGTAACCGAGGACGACACGCTGATTACCGTATACTATGGCGCCGATACCAGGCAGGAGGACGCCGAGGCCCTGGCCAAGGAGCTGGAACAAATGTATCCTGACTGCGATGTGGAAACTCATTCCGGCGGTCAGCCGCTGTACTATTATCTGCTGTCGGTAGAGTGATTTTGCTGGCGCCTTACAGGACTATCGCTGGATAGTCCTCAGACCATCAACAAAATGGGTACATCATTGCCGGGATGCAATGAAGGGGCGCAGCTCCTTCATTT
>JAHZHX010000056.1 GCA_019420065.1 Clostridiales bacterium
TCCACCGAGAATTCGCGCCCTGTGCCCATTTCACTTTCCACCGCGCGGATCAGCGCCGCCATCTGCTCGGAAAAGCCCTCTGGAAGATCCAGGTACATGCCAAAGTCTTCCCGTACCCGCTCGTCCGCGTCCATGAACTGATACGCGCTCACGTCGCTCACAATGCCCTGAAGCTGACGCAGGTTTTCAAGGAAATTCCGTTCGCGCCTTGCGCCGCCCTGGCCGCGGAACTCCGTGCCCGCGCCCTGCCGGATGCTCAGCACAAGCCCCGCGACGCTCGCCCGCAGCGCTTTGGGCACATGATTGTTCTTGTCCGGCTGCGCAATCCATTTGGCCAGCCGCTCGCTTGCCTTCTTGATGCGCTCCTTGTATTCGCGCGATTCCACACCCTCGCGGTAGCGCTTGAGCTGCCCCTTGATTTTTTCGGCCTTTTGACGTTCCGCCGCCCGTCTTTCTGTTTCCAGCACACGCCGCAGCGCCGCGCTGCGCTCCATTTGCAGCAGCGCCTTGTCCGCTTTGGTCACGCGCTCGTTTAGCGCTTGCATTTCAAGCCGCGCCCGCTCCGCGCCCACGCGGTCGGTCTCGCCCCGCTTGAAGGTCTTGTCATGGATGACGCGCCGAAGCTGCGCGATACGCTCGCTGTCCGCGTCGAGCTGCGCGATCCGTTCCTTATAGCGTTCAAGCGCCTTTCGCTCGTTTTCCGTTTTTGCAAGCCCCATGAACGCCTCGGCCAAAAGCTGCCGGTCGCTGCGCTCGTCCGTATCGCGCTGGGAATTTTTCATTTCTTCGTTTTCGATCTTGTAATTGTTGATCTCTTGTAGTATACTGCGCGTAGAGAAACTCGTACTTGAGGCAACGGAGGCATTATCGCCCATCGAACCTGCTGCGGGTTTCTCTTTTGTTGCATATGCGTCATGGAAGGAATACCTGTTTGTTTGCCCTCTTGTTCCGCCGTTATCCTGCGCAACGATCACGCCGACAAGGTATTCGCCGTCCGGCAGCATGACGCGGCCTGCAATCGTGGCAGTATCAATGGGCTTTCCCTTGTGTTCGTTTTCGCAATACACGATTTCACCCTGCTCGATGACAGGCTTTATTGCCGCTATCGTCGTGGCTTTTACCTTGCTTGTATTCTTTCTACCCACAATATGGCGCAATCCGCTGGCCGAGAGGATCACCTCGCCCAGCGTTTTGTTATACGCCGTTCCGCCTATTTCTTCAAAGTATTTTTTGCCCTCCGACACAAAATCGCCGTTCAAGAAGCGGTTGGATTCCGGCGCGCCCTTTGTCGCGTCGATCGGCTGCATTTTTGCGACGGCTTTTCTTTTTGCCGTCATTTCGGCCTGGGTCATGACAACCTCATCGCCGGTTTTGTCTCGAAGCGAGTTCTTTACCTGCATATCATCCGCGCTGCCCTCCAGCGCGTCTGCGCCCGCCTGATCTTCAGCCGGATTCAGCGCGTCCGCGATTTCCCGCGCGTGCCTGCGCAGATCTTCCAGCTCCTGCGCATGCTCAAAGCGCGCCTCCAGCTTTTTCCTGAGCGCCCTGTTTTCCGCTTTCAGCTGCTCGATCTGCTGGTGCATGGCCGCGGCGTTCTTCGCAAACCCGTCGAACTGATTCATCACGCGGCTCATGGTGCCCGTATCGCTCTCCGGGTTCAGCTGCACGCTGTACAAGCCGTTGTTTTTAATGGTGATGCTGCCTCTGCCGTTTGCAAACAGGGTAAATGGTCCGTAAGCGCCGATTTTGCTTTCCGCCAGCGTTCCTTCCCGCTTCATGGCAGCGTCGTACAGCGCTTTGCCCGCCTTGGCGCGGCTGTCGTACCTTTTGCTTTCAATCGTCATGGCAAACGCTTTGTCCTGGAGCCTCTCCGCCGCCCTCTGATCTGCCTCCACTGCGGGCAGGCGGCTTTCGTATGCGTTGATATAGCCCTCGTTTTGAGCAATGGTATTGCGCGCCGCTGTCTTTTCGCGGTTGAACGCGCGTTCCAGGCCTTCCAGCCGCTTGATTTTGCTGTCCACCTCAAACTGTTCCATAATCAGCGGGTCGCCTGTCGCTATCGCCTTGATCTCCGCCGCGGACAGGGCAAAATCGCCGTCGCCCTCCGCTTCGCGCGCGGTGTTTGTGCCGTTCATGATCTGGTTGATAAACGCCGCCTTGCGGTACAGGTTATCCCACATGCGGGTATCAAACGTCTTTTTCGTCACATAGACGTAGATTCCCACCTCCTCGTTCATGTTCTGCTGCCGCAGCGCGCGGCCTTCGCGCTGCTCAATGTCGCCCGGCCGCCATGGCGCGTCCAGGTGATGCAGCGCCACGATGCGCTTTTGCGCGTTCATGCCCACGCCCATCTTGCCCGTGCTGCCAATCAGCACGCGCACGCGCCCCTCGTTCACATCCGTGAACAGCTTTTCTTTTTTCTCGTTGGTGTTTGCGTCGTGAATGAACGCAATCTCCTTTGCCGGGATGCCGCGCCCTACCAGCATGCGCTTGATGTCTCCATAGAAATCCACGCCTGCGCTTTCCGCGCCAGCTTCATTTTCATTCTCCGCCGACGACGCGCCCTTTGGCGTTGCCATATCGCAGAAAACGAGCTGCGTTCCCAGGTTGTCCTGGCTGTTTTTGTATTCCTCCTCAACCCGCTTCACGCATTCGATTACCTTACATCCTTCTTCATAGGGCAGCGAAGGATCAATCATGCGCTGCGTATAACTGAGCTTGCGACCCTCGCTGGTGATCTTCAGCAGGTTATCCTCGCGCGGATCCACGCGGCCGCTCTTCATGCGTTCCGCGCGCTCGGCCAGCTTTTCGATATAGTCAAGCTGGAACTGCCCCGGCTCGCATTCCACCGTAATGCGCTTGCCGCCGCGCATTTTAGGTATTTTCAGCCCCTCCACCTGCGTTTTTACGTCCGCAAAACTGCGGAAAAGCCTTTGCAGCTCCGGCAGGTTTTTGAAGCGCGCAAACGCCTGCTTTTGTCTGAAGCCCTTGCCGCTGGGCGTTGGCTCTACTACCGTTATAACTTCGCCAAAAAGGTTCGCCCATGCGTCAAAGGACTGAATGCCCAGCTGCTCCAGCGTGTCCTCCTGAAGATATTTCTGCATGATGTACATTTCGCTCATGCTGTTCATGACCGGCGTGGCCGTCGCAAACACAATGCCGCGGCCTCCGTTGAGCTTTCTCAGCCAGCGCGTTTTCATGTACATGTCGAACGCGCGCTGACTGCCGTCCTTGTTACCCAGGCCGCTGATGTTCTGCATATTGCTGGTGAAAAACAGGTTCTTGTATTCGTGCGCTTCGTCTACGAACACGCTGTCAATCCCCAGCTCCTCAAAGTATACGTTGCTTTCGTCCCGCGCGGTATCGCCGAGCTTTTTTAGCTTTGTTTCCAGGCGCTTGCGCGCTTTTTCCAGGTTCTTGACGCTCATGCCGCGACCGCCGTTTTGACGTTTTTCCTCATTGATGCTCTCGGCAATGCTGTCGATTGTCCGCTGGTAAAATTCTCGTTCAAATTCCGGGGTCATGGGAATACGGCTGAACTGCTCGCGGCTCATGATGATCGCGTCATAGTCGCCCGTCGCAATGCGGTTGGCAAACTCCCTGCGGTTCCTGGCGTTAAAATCGTTTTCGCCCAGCACCAATATCTTTGCCGCCGGAAAAAAATCCAGGAACTCGCCGCCCCACTGCGCGACCAGCGCTTTTGGCACGACAAACACGGGCTTTTGCACAATGCCAAGCTGCCTGAGCTTCATGGCCGCGCCCGCCATTTCCGCCGTTTTGCCCGCTCCCACGCAATGGGCAATCAGCGTGTTGCCGCCGCCCTGCACAATTCTATGCACCACGTTTTTCTGGTGCGGGCGCAGCGGCTTGTCCGCGTTGCTTCCCGCGATGGTAAGATTGCTTCCGTCCCACTCGGGTGTGACCAGGCTGTTGTAGCGCTCGTTGTACATTTCCTCCAGCTGCTTTGCCCGCGTTTCATCCTCCCACAGGAATTCCGTAAACCGCTTTTCAATCTTTTCCGCCATTTCGCGCGCCGCAAGCGTTGCCGCCTCGTTCAGCACGCGCCGCTCGTCCACCGTGTTGTATACGCTGATCTGCCGGTTGTTCATCAGCGCCTCAAACAGCTCGAAAAAGCTCTTGTCAACCGTGCTCCATTCCTTGACCCCATAGCCTCTCTTTGCGTCCGTGCTCAGGTCAAGCGCGTATTCGCCGCTGTGCGCCGAATACGTCACCTTTGCACGCTGCTTCCAGGCGCTGTTGTATATGCCCGCCGTCTTGCACACAAAGTCCGTGTATACGCTGTCCGGGATCCACGTCGCGCCCATCTGCGCAAAAATCTGATCGCGGGTAATGCGCTCGGGAATGATCTCCTTGAGCGCATCGACGTTTCGCTGGTAACGCTTGTCCACGGTGGATAGCGCCTCCGCCTCGCGCAGCTTTGCGCGCACGTTTCCGCTCAGGTATTTTTCGCGCGTTTCAAGCGTTCCATCACCCTTGAGGAACGCAAGCCCGGTTTCAAGCATTTCGTTTACCGCCTGCTCGCGCTCAACACCTAACAGCTCCGCCACACGCGCAGCGTCGAGATACCCTTTTTCATTCAGCGTCACGCCAATCGCGTCCGCGGCGCTTTCCGCATGCGTGATTGTTACCTCCCGCGCAATCGTGTTTTTGCTGAATATATCGGCCTTGTCCGATACTTTGGTTTTGGGGTCGTAGCTTTCAAGGCTCCAGATGAAATAGCGATCCGGATCGCCGTCCAGAAGCTTTTGATTTCTCCGCTCGTGCAGCGCTCCATTCTCCGCCGTAAACGCGTCATACTGCTTGTTCAGCTGCCGGCGAAGCGCGCTGATTGCACTCGTGTCCGCACCGCGCCGCTGCGCCTCCTGAAGCTCGCGCGCGGTATCGCGCATGGAAAGCATCGCCTTGATCTTGCTCGCGTCCCGTTCGCTCGCCTCTACGGGAATAAGCTCGCCGTTTTCGCTGCGGAAAACCTTGCCCTCGCGCACCGCAAGCCCGTTGTTGCGCGTGTTCTTTCGCGCCTGGGCGGCGCGCTCCCGCAATTCCTCCACGGTCTGCGTGCGGTCGTAGTCCATTTTTGCGTCAATTTTTCCAATGGCCGCGACAATCTGCTCGCCCAGGTTCCCCGGCAGCGCCTTGTAGGTAAGGCTCTTTCCCTTGTACATGCTGCCGCTCAGTTCCGGCGTGCCCAGCACCATTTCCGGATGGTTCACAAAGTATTCATTGATCTGCTCGTTATAGTATCCTTCAATGCCGGCCCATCCCGTATTCTCAAACGCCTGTCCCTTATAGTTCGTTCCCTCGGCGCGCTTTTTAAAGATCAGGATATCCGTTACCACGTCCGTGCCGGCGTTCCCCTTGAACGCCGTGTCCGGCAGGCGCACCGCGCCCAGCAGGTCCGCCTTGGAAGCCATGTACCTGCGTACCGCATAGCTCTGGCTGTCCATGGTATAGCGGCTGGTAATGAACATAACAAGCCCGCCCGGGCGCACCTTGTCGATGCTTTTGACAAAAAAGTAGTTGTGTATCGCGCTGGTCAGCGTCTTGTCATAGGTCTTGTCGCTTACGCCAAAATTCCCGAACGGCACGTTGCCGATGGCCACATCCATCACGTTGTTGCCGATCTGCGCTTCCTCAAAGCCTTGTACGCGCACGTCGGCATTTGGATACAGCTTTCCGGCAATTCGCCCCGTAATGCTGTCCAGCTCGACGAGCGTCCATGTGCGCACCTTCTGCTGCATGTCGGCCGGCATTGCGCCGATAAAATGGCCAATGCCGCCGCTGGGCTCCAGCATCCGCCCGCCTTCAAAGCCCAAACGCCGCAGTCCTTCGTACATGGCTCGTATGACCTCTATGCTCGTATAGTGCGCGTTCATCGTGCTTGCCCTGGCCGCTGCGTATTCCGCGTCCGTCAGCAGCGCGCGAAGCTGGCTGAATTCCTTTTTCCAGCCGTCGTTGCCCTCGTCAAACGCCTGCGCAAGCCCTCCCCAGCCCACATAGCGGCTGAGTGCTTCCTGCTCCTCCGCCGTGGCATAGCGGTTTTCGGCCTCCAGCTGCTTCAGCAGTCTAATGGCCTCCATGTTCGCCTTGAAGCGCGCCTTTTCGCCCTTGGGCAGCGACAGCGCCTCGCCAATGCTGTAATTGCTCCCGCGCGGCGTTTCGGCCTGCATGACCGATCGCACATGCGCCGTTTCCTCCAAAAGCGCTTCGCGGCTTGCTTCCTCGGCCTGGATCCGCTCCGCCTCGGGCGTTACCAGTCGCTCTTTTTCTCGGGCTTCAGGCTGTACAGTGTCTCGTTGATAAACTCCCGCGCCTCGCTCGGATACAGTCCCCGGCTCAGGTACAGCGCTTCCTCTTCCTCCATGCTCCGTCCCTTCTCCATCAGCAGGTCGTACAGCGTCCCTTCCTCCCATAGGCGCTTGTACATCTTCGGCAGGTACTCCCGCCAGTAGTCGTCCTGGGCGATTCCCCAGCCCGGCAAGCTCTCCCGCTGTTCCTTGGTCAGTTTCGAGCGCATTCTTTTTCTCTCCTTTTCCGGCATGCTCTTTTGGTTTTGCGTCCCGCTGTCCCTCTTTGTAAAAAACGTCCTGAAGGAAGGCGGGATACTCGCCGTCCGTCGCCTCGTCAAATGCGACGCGATTTACCTGCACGCCCTCTTTGCCTGCATTGTACCATTTATTCGCGTAGCTGGCAAACTGCGCCGCGCGTTCCCCGCCTTGCTCAATGGATACGTTCACATACTCGTTCGCCGCCCACTTCATGAACACGCCCCGGGCGCGGCGGCTCATGGTCTTGATGGTATCCTCTGTCTTTCTGCGCCAGTCCGTTTGCTTCGCAAGCGCCTTTTCTTCCGCAGGCGTGAGCCTGGTATCCGCTTCCGCCTTTTCTGTCGCTGACGCTTCCACAGGCGCGTTTTCCCGCGTCTCATCCGCGCGCAATGCCTGCGCTTCAGGCGCAATTTCGGTCTCCTGCGCCGCCTTGGCAAGCGTTCTATCGCGCATGGACTGCTGGCCGTACTCGTTTAGCTGCTCGCGGAAGGCAAGGCTGATTTCCGCCGCCGCTTCCGCCGTTACGCGACGCGCGTCAAACGGGATCCCCGCCGCGCCCTGGTTATAATAGTGCAGCGCCGTCTTGACCAGCGCCGCGCCGCTCTCCATGCTTCCGTCCAGCGCTACCGCGCTTTGCGCCGCGTAGCTTTCCACATACCCGCGCGCCGCCTCCGGCAGCCGCTGCATGTACTTTTCAATCCGGCGCGCGTGCGCCTGCGTCTGCCGCGCCGTTTCCTTTTCCTGCTTTTCCTCCGCGCGCGTTTTACGCTCCTGCCGCTTTTCCTGGGCCTCCAGCGCCGTTTTCTCTTCCTCCGCGCGCTGGGCTGCCGCCATCTCTTCCTGCGCCTTTTCAAGCGCCTGTGCCGCTTCCGCGCGCTGTAGCGCCTCCTGACGCTCCGTCTCAAGGCGTTCAAGCCGCTGCCGATTTTTCTCCCGCAGCCCGGCGATCTTTTCCGCGCGCGTGTTCTCGGCCATGATTTCGCGCGCCTCGCCCCGCAGGCTGACGCTTGCGTCCTCCAGCGCCTCATACCAGACGCGCTGCGCCGCCATGAGCTTTTCCGGCGCTTCGCCCAGCAGCCTTGCCGCGTCGCTGTGCGCGCCCAGCCCATGCCAGGCGCGCTGAATCGCCTTGCAGAAGGTATCCAGCCATCCCTTGATGCGCGCAAAGAGCTGCGTGTGCTTTTGCGCCAGCTTTCGCACCGCCTCGCCGTCCGAAAGCATCATTTCGCACGCGCGGCATACGACCTCCTCCATGGCCTCGCTTTCTGTCAGCGTCGGCTCCAGCTCCATTTCATGTTGAATCAGGCGCTTGACCGTGCCTCTGTCCTTGGCGTAATAGTAATTCAGCAGATATTCGCGCAATCTCGCGTACTGCGCCGGGCTCCAGTCCGCAATAAAGTGCGTCAGCTCGTGACCGGCGGCGCGCAGCATGGCCTCCTCGTTTCCGTAGCCCGCGTATACGTCGATATATACCGTGCCGCTTTTGGGGTCATACCAGCCCTCGCGCCCGCTGCGCGCGCCGTTTTTCGTTTTGCTCTCGTAAAGCACAATGTTCATCCCCGTGCTTTCCGCAAGCCCGCGCAGCGCCGTAACCGCCGCGCGCTGCTTTCCGCTCAGCCGCCCGGAAAGCGCGTTTACGCCGCCCGCGTCCGCCTCCTCCTGCGATATGCCGCGCAGGATACCGTGCCGGTTGCCGTTGGCCTTTTCTCTTGCGGCTGTGATCTGCCGCTGCCGCTTCGTTTCCCGCTCCATGCGCTCGCTCTCGCCCTGATCGTAGGCCGCGCGCACGCTGTCTGTGACCTCCGCTCCCGCGTCCCGCAGCGTTTCCGTCAGCTCGTCCCAGCTTCTCCCCGAAAGCGCGTACTGCCGTGCCGTTTCCGCGTACTCCGGAGAGCTTTCCGGGTTGACAATCTCCTCTTCCTGTGCTACAGTAGCATTGGCCGAGGGAGCATATCCGGTTTCGGACGTAAGCTTCGGGCTCGTTACATGGAGCGTATGCTGAAGTGCCAGACCTTGCGATTCATTCGCAGGGTTCTTTTTTTGTATGTAAGCCGTCACAACATGCAGCTTTTTCCACTTGTTCTCGCCTACAGCTTCGACAACGTACACCGTTCCGTCAAGCTTCTTTTTATAAGCAATCATGGGCATGTTGGTGCCGCTTGCATCCAGATACCCGCTTGCTTTTTCCTCTTCGCTAAACTCTATTGTATCATAGTTTTCAATTACCCACCCCACGCGCGCAACATCGTTCAGGTCGGCCATGCTTTTGTCCGCTATACCGTTTAACCCATGGCGCTTTTCAACATGGTTAAAGAAATTCGTATCAACGTCATGCGTATAGTCAGACACATCGGCTCCCGTCAGGCGCTGAATGTCTTCCGCTTCACGGGGGTTGACCTGCTGCAGGGAAATACGCTGATATTTTGCGTTTTTATTATTGCGGAACGCTTCCGCCGCCTGGCGCACCTTTTCGTTCACGCTTTGCAGATAGCTGCGGATCGTCTTTTTCTGTTCCTCCGTATGGTCTTCCCGCACGGTGATCGCGCTGCTGGGCAGCTCGTCCTGCTGCGCTTCCGGAGCGGCCTCCGCCGTCTGCTGTTCTTTGGCAGCGCTCGTTTCCTGCGCTGCGCTTGCCGCTTTCTCCTTCAGCGCCTGATACGCCTGCATCAGCTCAGCGTGCTTTTCCCGCGCCGCTTTGCCCAGGCGCTGCTTTTCTTCCGCGGTCTGCGCCGCCTCCGCCGCGTCAAAGATCGCGTCCTCCTCGTCCGCCAGGCGGTCTACCTCGGCCTGCGCCTCCGCGCGCGTGAGCGGCTGCGCAGTCTGTGCATTATTTGCAACAACTGAATCGCCATTTTCCTGCACTTCGGCGGCCATGCTTCTTTCCGGCGCTTCCTGCGCGTTTGTGTCCGCGCTTTCGCCATCCGAACGGTTGTTCCCCGTCATGGCGTTCAGCGTATCCATGTCCTCCAGCATCTGCATGCGGTAACGCTGGCGCTTTACGTCGCTGTTGTCGATCTCAATGCCTTCGCTCTGGCCATCCTCGCTGAACTCGCCCTCAAACAGCTGCGTCGCCACGCGCGCCGCCGCCGGATCCTCATAGATCTTCAGCTCGCTCGCACTCAGCTCCTCGCCCCGGTATTCCTTGGCGATCGTTTCCGCCGCCGCCGAAGTGTCGCCGCTGTATCCTGTCGCCTCCAGCTGCCGCCGCACAGGCTCCGTAATCATGCCGTTCAGCGCCGCCCGGCTGCCCGTGTCCAGCTTTGCATAGGTCTCCTGGTACAGCTTGCCTACCTTCGCCCGGCTGCTTTTCCGGGTCATATCCAGCGTGCCGTTTTTAATGGCTTCGGTCGTTTCGTTATGGATGTGCGCGCTGTCCTCCGCAATGCCGGCCAGCGCCGTCGCCTGATTCGCGCCGATGATTGCGCCGCCGCTCTGCGCGTCCGCCGCGCGCTGATAGACGCGGTTGGCCGCGGGCTCGGTCACGCCTGCCAACACGCCGCCCGTGATCGCGCCCTGCAGCATTTCATTGCCCGTGTCCGGCACGTTGAGAACGGCGCTCTCGCCCGGCGTAAAGCTGAGCCACTTACTCTGATTGTCAACGATTGTCTTCCACGCAAGCCCGCTGACAAGCCCCTGCTTCAGCTCTTCCATTCCCTCGTCCGTTGCGCTGTCGAGAATCTGCGCAAACAGGGGAATATCTTTCCCGATAACAGCCTGCACGGCCTTGTTCCAAATGCCGCCGTCGTTTCCCTGCCCCAGCCCCTGGATACCGCTCTTGCCGTCGCCGCCGATTTCAATCTCAGCATTGATGAGTGAGGATAGCATGGAGTAAAGCGAAGCTTTCAGATCGTCTCCTCCCGTTGCCTCCAGCGCTTCCTGATAATCCGGTCCCACCGTCTGCAAGAAGGAAGTCCAGTACTGCGGATCGCTGATGGCGCTTTGGATGGCTTTCATGGCTGCGCTGGTCGTGTATCCCGCCGCATTCATCGTCTCTATGGCCGCGCTCTGCAAACCCGCCATGCCGGCTGCGTTCGCCGCGCCGCCAGACATTAAGGCCATCATGGTATTGGGAATGTTCTCCACCATCCCGGACAGCGTGTTGGCAAAGGTCTCCCAGCCCATTCCGCCGCCCAGCGCCTGGACGGCGTTATTGACAGCCTCGCGCGCGGGGGCGGCAACGCCTTTGCTATATGTTTCCGTCCATTTGGAAAACGTGTTTTTCCAGTCGCTGTCGCCGGTGATGAGCTGACCCACAGCGTTGATTGGTCGGCCTGCGATAAAGTCCATCGACTGATAAAAGCCGTCCGCGTATTTGGTTGCGCCCTGCCATAGACTTTTCCCGATCAGGTCAAACACGTTGCCCTTGCCGTACAAAAGCTCCCGCAGCGCGTCCGTCTTTTCCGTCGCGCCGCTGGAGAGCGCGTCCGCGTTTTCATACAGGGCGTTCAGCTCGTTTTGCAGCTGCGCCGCCTCACTTTCCAACGCTTGCTTTTCCTGCGATTCGTCGCCCAGCGGAAAGTCAAGCAGATGGTCGTTCAATGCATCAATGCGCTCCTGCGTGGCGTTGATTTTGTCGCTCATCGCCCGCATATCCGCGTCGTCGCCCTGGTACATGCCCTTTCCGGCAGCAGCCCAACCCGCTTTCCGCTCCCTGGCTTCCTCCTCGTATATATCGCTGTACGTTTTATTCAGCCGCCCGCTGTCCGTAAGGTCGTTGAACGCTTGCACGCTTTCGCTCATCTGTTCCGGGAAGGTGTATGCGCCCTCGCCGGTGATGCGCTGCTCTTCGTTCATTTCAAGGATGCTCGCCGCGGCGTACTCTCTGTTTTCCGGCGTATCTCCATGCATTGCCTTCAGCGCGCGCTGCTGCTCCTCCGGCGTGAGCCTGTTCCACAGCGTGCCGTTTTCGGGATCTACCTGCGCGTAAATATCGTCATACGCCGCCGTGATCTCCGCGTCCCTTTCCTGCGCGCGGCGCTTCTGCTCTTCGACGATCGCATCGTATGTCTCCAGCGCGTTCGTTGTATAATTGCTGTCCAAAACGCGGCTGGCCGCGCGTTCGGCGCGCTTGAGGATTCCCGGGGCCGCGTCGCGGCGCATTTGCGCAAGCTGCGCGTCGGTGGCTTCCTTTGCCGCCTGCTCGACGTTTGCCATATCGCGGCGCACCGTTGCGCGCTGTCCATACTGGTACAGATCAACGGCGTTGTCCGCGCTTTCATTCATATCCAGCTCGTTCATCAGCTGTTCATAGTCCGCGTATTTTTTGATTCCTGCTCTGCGCTGCGCGTATGCTTCCGCCCGGAGCTGCTCCGCGCTTTTGCCGCCGTCCAGCCAGCCCGCGCCCAGGCCGCCCCGGTTCCTTCCCAGCGTTTCGCCCTGCGCCTTCTCAAGCGCCGCCTGCGCCTTTTGCGTTTCCGTCAGGTAGGACGCAAGGCGCGGGTCGTTCGCTGCCGCCGCTTTCTGTATTTCCATTCTTGTGTTCAGCGCGTTCGCCTGCGCGTAGGCGTGCATCAGCTGCTCGTCGTTTACGTTCAGCATATTCATGCGCCCGATCTGCTGCGCGCCGCGCTGAATCGCGCGCATATTTTGCCGCTTGACCGCGTCGCTGCCCGCCGTCTGGGGCTGCGCCGCGCCGTATTGCCGCACAATCTCCTCCAGCGTGATCTCCTCTTCATGCGCCGAGGGCGCGGCGGTTTTCCCCGCCGCGCCCATGTCCTTCACATCCGCGATAAACTGCTGAAATTTGCTGCTCAGCTTTGTCATGCTATTCCTCCGTGTGCTATATAAATGCTATCCAAACGCTATCTGTACCCGCCTGTGCTTTTGCTTTTCTTCACTTCTTCCCGGGGCTTTGGCATGACGGGTTTTATCTTCATCTCGTTCTCCAGCTTCTGCGCAAGGCTGGCCGCCTCTCTGCCGTTGATCCGACCGCTCCTGTACGCGTTCATGATTGCATTCTCCGCATAATCCGCATAGTTATTTTCCAGGTAATCCAGCGTATTGCCTGCGAAGCCGTTTTGCTTCGAATTTTGAATGAGCGTCTGCGCCAGGGGATTGACGGGCGTGGATGTTTGCCCGTTTGGCAATGTTACCGGCGCGCTGCCAGCCCACTGCGCGGCGGTCAGGATATCCGCGCCGTTTCCCAGGTTATTGCGCATCATTTGGTTCTGTGTGCTGTAATAGCGGTTCGTTGTTCCGCTACTCCCTGCGCCGCTGCCGTTTTCTCCGCCGCTGGCTCTGCCTCCGCCGCTTCCGCTGCTCTTTGGCGTGTAGTACTGCATCAGCATGGCCGCATCCTCCTGCGACAGTCCCGCCTGCGCCAGCAGCTCCGCAGTGGGCATCTGCCCCGTTTGCAGGATGCTCATGGCCGTCTGATAGGCGTGGCTGCGGTCTGTGTTCCCCTGCGCGCGATCATCCGCGTATCGCTGGTAATCACGGTCGTAATAGTTAAAATAGCTGTTTTGCGCGTTGTCGCGCTCGTTCAGGTAGCGATTGTAATCGTCCTGATAGCGCCCGTAGTCGCGGTCATCCGCGCCCGCAAGCAGCGCGTAATTCTGCGCAAGCCGGTCATAGCCGTCCTGATACCGCTGGTATGCCCGCTGTTCCAGATCGGGCACAATATCGTTGAGCCCTTCCATGTACTGGTTAAACTGCTGCTGACCCACGCTTTGCGCGTAGCTATTCCCGTATCCGCCCGTGAGCGCCGCCGCCTGACTCATGGCGTTCTGCATGGCGCGCTGTCCGTTCATGATGTAGCGATCCTTGTAGATGTTATACAGCGGGTCGCTCCCCACATCGTAGCTGAACGGCCCGCGCGTCGTAATCTGCTTGAGCAGCTCGTCCATCTGGCTCTGGTAACCGCTCTGGTACGCTCCGGGCTTGTTCGCCTGCACGCTTTCCAGGTATTTCTGCGCCTGCGTCACCGCGGATGAGGGCGTATAACCATTTGTCTGCGCCGTCCCCTGCGTGCCGTAGAGCTTTCCCAGCGTTTGATTTCCGGCAATTCCATCCGCCGTCAGCGCGTTGTCCGTCTGATACCTTTTCAGCGCCGCCTCGGTTGCGTCGTCAAAGCTGCCGCTTGCCGTGACGTTATACCCGGCGTTGTTCAGCGCCGTCTGCAAGGCGCTTACGTTGTTCCCCGTCGCGCCCTTTTTAAGCTCCGTATAGGTCGATGCCACGCGCTACACCTCTTTTATTCGTCGGTCATCCCTTCCGCGATGATATAGGCGATCACCGTCGCGCCCGACATGATGAGCGATACAATCTGCTGCGCGCTGTCCTCGCTGCCGCCCAGGGCGACAACAAGCAAAGAAATGAATCCGGTTAATGCCACCCAGAACTTGCGGGATGTAAGCTTGCGTTTCCAGTCAATCATGATATTGTCCTCCTTGCATTTTGGGGCTGTAATCAGCCTTGTGTATCGGCAGCCTGTCCACCCGCTCCATGATGTGGGCCGCGCTGCCGTTGCCGCCCATCTTGGCATACGGAACGTACAGATAGTCGTGCAAATTCTCGTACTCGTCATGGGTGATATATCCACGGTCGAGATACGCCGTCCCCAGGTACATGATGCGATCATGCGCAAGGCCGACAAGCATCTGCGTCCTTGCGTCCTTTTTTTCCCGGCGCGATTGCAAAAAAGTCCAGAATCCTCCGGAAGCGATCACGGAACCCAGTACGGTCAAAATGGTTTTCAGCGTTTCGTTCACGGTATTACACTTCCTTCGCCGCGGCCTTAGCACGGTCCAGCGCCGCCTGCACTTCCATCAGCAGCTTGTACAGCACACCGCCTTCCTCGCTTTCCTGCTTTTCCGGCGCGGTGGTATTATCTGATACCTTTTTCAGATACTGCGCCATGCAAAAGCCGGTCATACCGCTATGCTGGACTTCCAGCCAGCCGACCGTGCCGCAGTCCTGCGCCTGCACCAGTGTGCCGGTCGCGATGCGCGTCAGCACCTCGCCGGACATGCCCGGCTTGTCCCTGAGCGCCAGCTGCTTGCCCGTTACTTCGTATAGCTCCATCCCGCTCTCCTCCGTGCTGCCAGTTCATGGCTAATTAAAGGGAACAAAAAGAAAGGGAAAGCACAATCCAGACG
>JAHZHX010000057.1 GCA_019420065.1 Clostridiales bacterium
CCTCTTTGCTGAATCCCTGCCGCAGCATGCCCTCAAAATGATCCCGGTCTTCGTCCATCAGGCGCTTGAGCTCCCAGGCCCGTTCGGTCAGCAGCAGTTGCCGGAGGCGTTTGTCCCCCGTCACGCTGCACTGCTCAATCAGCCCCTTTTGTACCATCAAATTGACGACCTTGGAGGCGGTGGAGCGCGTAACGCCAAAGTGCTTTTCCAGATCGCGCTGATATACCGTTTCCCCCTTTTCGATTCTTCTGGCAACGTAGCAGATGATCCAGCCGTTGGTGCCGGTGATCGAATCCACCATCCGCCGGTTCGCCGTCTGCTCAAAATATCGGCTGCACAGGTTTGACAGCCTGCGCAGCTCGGGTCCAAGCGGCCTCTCCATTTTTTGTCCCTCCGGAGCATAATGCTCTGCCGCACATTTTTAATTGTACGACATGCGACATATTATAGGCATTTTCCGGCGCCCTGTCAAGGCAAAAAAGGCCGTTCACAATCATTTCATTTTCCGTCCGCTCCTGTCGGCTCCGGATGCAGACAACCGTATAAAAACGCTCCACACAGCGCATACTGCATACAGGAAATCACATTGCTTTATGGAGGAATTCGTATGCGCGGTACCGTTTGTATGCTGCTTTCGGTCGTCCTTTTCTGCCTGATCGTGTTCGGAGCCAGCCAGCCTCCGGCCCGTCCCTGCGTTCCGCCGCCCTCCTCCGCCTGGTGGGGGCTGTTCTGTCCGGCACTGTTCCAACTGGACGGAAGCGCGGAGGAGCGCGACAGCGTGACCTTTTCCTGGCCGCTGCTGCGCCGGCTGCGCGGCCTGTTCCGTCTGAGCGCGTAGCATTTTCGTTGACGCATATCCCCGCCTATGCTAAAATAGGATTTTGTAAAATGAAGCAAAATTCCGGAGAAAGCCTGAGGATATGCCATGTCGCTGATTGAACTGCTGCTCCTGTCCGTGGGATTGTCCATGGACGCCTTTGCCGTATCGGTCTGCAAAGGGCTGGCCATGAAAAAAATCACCCTGCGCTCCGCCTGTATCGTGGGCGCGTGGTTTGGCGCCTTCCAGGCGCTGATGCCGCTGCTGGGCTGGCTGCTTGGCACGCAGTTTGCCGGGTATATCACGCAGTACGATCACTGGATTGCCTTGATCCTGCTGGGCTTTATCGGCCTGAACATGATCCGCGAGGCGCTGGGCAAGGAAGAAAAAGAAGAGGACGCCGGAAGCGCCCTCACCGTCCGGGCCATGCTGCCCATGGCGGTCGCCACCAGTATTGACGCGCTGGCCGTGGGCGTCACTTTCGCCTTTTTGGAGGTAAATGTGCTTGCCGCGGTATGCGTCATCGGCGCAGTCACCTTCCTTTTATCGGCGCTTGGCGTAAAAGCGGGCAGCGTGGCCGGCCTGCGCTGCAAGAGCAAGGCGGAGCTGTGCGGCGGCGTGATCCTGATTTTGCTGGGGCTGAAAATCCTTCTGGAGCACCTGGGCATATTATAATTACCGCCGCCCCGAAAAGCGCAAGTTGCCAACCATCCAAACTTATTGTATAATAATAGCTGAACGGGCTTTTCACGCGAGCCCCACGCAATAAAAGCATTCAAGAGGAGGGCGGCATGCGCAGGCTGATTTGTTTTTTGTCCATACTGCTGCTGTTGCCCTTTTGCGCGCTGGGCGAGGAAACCGTGCTGCCTCCCGCCTATCCGGTACCGGAGTATGTGACCTGGCTGCTGGACGTGGCGCAGGGCGAGCTTGGCTATACCGAAGGGCGCGACGGCTATTCCAAATACGGCGAATGGGCGGGCGACCCATACGCGCAGTGGTGCGCGGAATTTCTATGCTGGTGCGTGGATCAGGTAGACCGTCAGCACGGCACGCAGCTTCTCTCCCGCGTATATCCCCTCTATTCGGGCACAAACACCGGGCGCGACTGGTTTTTGCGCGCCGGGCGCTACATCGCCCGCACCGGCTTTGTGCCGGACTGGGGCTCGCAGTGGTATACCGGGGAAGAGGACAAAATGCCTTCGGGCAGCTACATCCCGCAGCCGGGGGACTGGGTGTTTTACAGCTATGATTCCCAGGGCAACACCGCCCACGTCGCCATGGTGGAATACTGTACGCAGGACGCGGACGGCAGCGTCACCGTCCACACGATCGAGGGTAACATGCCGGATCGCGTACAGCGCGGCGCGCATGCGTTGGACGACTGGCGGGTGCTGGGCTACGGCACGGTGTACGACCTGGCCGATATCGTGCTGACCGGCGGCTGCAGGGGCGCGAAGGTTCTCCGCCTTCAGGAACGTCTCAGCTATCTGGGCTATCTGGATCCGGCGTATATTACCGGCGAGTACGGCTCCTCCACCGCGCAGGCCGTGCGCGGCTTTCAGGAGGCGACGGGCAAAACGCCCACCGGCATTGCCAACCATCATACCCAACTGACGCTCAATGACATGTATATCGAAAAATACTGGCAGGATGACAGCAATTTTCTTGTTCTCGAGGATGAATAAGGGAGGCGGCGCGCATGCGCGACATGGTACTGATTCTCAATTTTAACGCTGCCGGCAGCCGCGCCATTGCGCGCAGTCTGCGCGCCGAGCATATTTACTGCAAAATTGTGCCGCACAGCATCTCCCTGGAAGAGGTAAACGAGCAGTCGCCTCTGGGGCTGATCCTCTCCGGCGACGTGGCAGGCAGCCTGCCCGGCGGGCTTGACGCCCGTCTGCTGCAGGGCGGCTACCCCGTGCTGGGCATGGGCGACGCGGCGGCCATGCTGTGCCGGGAGCTGGGAGGCGACGTGCAGGAAACCGTGCTGTGCAACTGCATCGGCACCGTATCCTTTACCCGCTGCCCCTTGACCGAGGGGCTGGACGACTGCGAGCGCATGCTGCACAACGTGCGGCGGCTGCGCCTGCCCGATACGCTGCGCCCCCTGGCCGAATCGCAGCAGGAAACGGTGGGCTTCATGCACCGCAGCCTGCCGCTTTACGGCATGCAGTTCACCCTGGAGCCAAACGATACCGACGGTATGCAGCTGCTGCTGGGCTTTGTCCTTTCGGTATGCGGCTGCACGCGCTGGTGGGATTACGAGGCGCTGGTCAGCCGCGCCATGGAGGAGACCGCGCGCATTGCCGGCGACGGCCGCGCCGTATGCGCCATGACCGGCGGGCTGGACAGCGGCGTGAGCGCCATGCTGGCGCACAAAGCGCTGGACAAGCGCCTGCAATGCATCTTTATTGATACCGGCCTGATGCGCGAAAACGAGGGTGCCCGTTTTCTCTCCTTTTACCGGGACAAAATGGGTCTGAACATTTTGCACGTTCAGGCGCAGGACCGCTTTCTGGAAGCGCTGCGCGGCGTGACCGCGCCCGAACAAAAACGCGCCGTGATCGGCAGCCTGCTGCAAAAAACGCTGGATGAAACGCTGCAAAGCCTGGGCGAATTTTCCGCTATTGTGCGCGGCACAACATGCAGCGACGTGATGGGAGGCGTTGATCCCGCCTCCAAGCCCGGTCTGCGCGCCAGCCTGCCGGTCATTGAACCGCTGCGCGAGCTGTTCAAGGACGAGATCCGCCAGGCCGGCGAATACCTGGGCATGCCGCCCGAGATCATTTCCAAGCAGACCTTTCCCGGCAGCGGGCTGGCGCTGCGAATTCTGGGCGAGGTCACGCCCGCACACCTGCAAACGCTGCGCGCCGCCGACCAGATTTTTACCGATGAGATCGTTGCCTCCGGCCAGGCAAAACGCCTGTGGCAGCACTTTGCCGTGCTGTCCACGCTGCCGGGAGACGACGCGCATGTCGTCATTGCCCTGCGCGCCGTTCACGCCAGCGACGCGGCCCAGCGCGCCTATGCCGCGCGCATCCCTTACGACCTGCTTGAGCGCGTGACCGAACGGCTTCTGCGCGAGCGGCTGGAGGTCGCCCGCGTGGTCTATGATCTGAGTCCCAGCTCCCGCTATACCGGCGTGGAGTGGCAATAAAATTTACAGCAAACAGAGGAATACGCATGCGTTTAACACACCCGATTGCACCCTATCAGGGGATCGCGCCCGAGGATTGCGTTTTTGTTACCAACGATCAGATGATCCAGATGGGAATGGGGTCCGTGACTCTGTTCTACCAGCCTGAGCTGTATCCGGACGCGCCGCTGCATATCTATATGCAGCTGGACGCGCAGCCCGCCGGCCGCAGTCTGCTCTTTGGCGCGCTGCTGGCGCGCGCCGAACAGCTGCGCGCCCAGGCGCCGCAGGTCAAGGGGCGGTTGTACACCCAGATCGCCCCCGAAAACGTGGACATGGTCAGCTTCTTTGCCAAATCTGGCTTCAAGTCGGATGACAGCGAGGATCTGTATCATTTTCCCCTGCCCATCTGGCCCGCGCGCGCGCCGGTCGCCAGCACGCTGGCTTCCGTATCGCTCAAAACGCCGCAGGAGGCGCAGGCCTTCCTGGACCGCATGAACGCCTACCGCATCACCCCCATGGACGCGGAGTTCCTGGGCCAGTGCATGCAGATGGAGCATTTTACCGCCCTGGGCTTTTACCGCGGCAACAACGCAGTATGCGAGGCGCTCTTTACCGGCGAGGGCAGCAACGTAACGCTGGTATCGCTCTATGTGCGCGCTGATTACCGCCGTCAGGGCTTTGCCAAGGCGATCATGGGCGCGGCGGCGGACATTTTACGTCCCCGCGGGGTCACGCAGGTTTCCGCCCGCATTTTCAGCCGCAACGCCGCCCAGGTCGCCCTGATGCGCGCCGCCGACGCTACCAAGGTACGCACCGTGTCCAGCCTTCCGGGCATTGCCATCTAATTTACCAAAGGAGCTTGCTTATGAAAATCGGCCTGCTTTGCGCCATGAAATCGGAATTTGACCAGCTGACCCGCCGCCTGCGCATCTCGCGCGAAACCAGCATTGCCCAAACCACCGTGCTGGAAGGCGAAATTGACGGTTTGGCCGTCGTCATTGCCGCCACCGGCATCTGCAAGGTCAACGCCGCCATCACCGCCCAAATGCTGATTGACCGCTTTGGCGTAACGCACATGATTATGGCAGGCGTTGCGGGCGGCATGGATCCCCGTCTGGGGCTGCACGCGCTGGCTTTCTCCGAGCGCCTGGCGCAGCACGACGTAGACCCGCAGTTTCTGCGTCACCGTCCCTTGCCCGCGGGCGACGGCATATTTACCGGCGACGAATACATGCTCTCCGTTTGCCGCAGGCTGAACGAGCGCGGCGCTTTCCTGTACCCCGCCTTCTTTGGCATGATGGTATCGGGCGAGCAGTTTATCGATCAGGAAGGCCGTCAGGAGATCATTGACGCCTGGCGTCCCCTGTGCGTGGATATGGAAAGCGCCGCGGCAGCGCACGCCTGCTGCGCCAACGGCATCCCTTTTCTCGCTATCCGCGCCATGAGCGATACCGGCGAAGAAAGCGGCATGGCTTCTTTTGAAAGCAACGAGGTCAGCGCCGCCGACGCAGCAGCCGACGCAGCAGCCGCCGTCCTCCAGGCGCTGGCCCAGGAATCCTGATCCGCATCATTCAAAAACAGAGCTGTCTTAAAGCGGCGCGTTGGCCGCCCAGGACAGCTCTGTTTTATTTTCTTGCCATTTTCACCGCGAACACATCCGTACCCGCCTCGCGCTTGCGCTCGTCTGTCAGCGCAAATCCATGCGCCTGATAAAAGCGGATGGCCCGCGTGTTCTTTTCCAGCACGTACAGATAGCGAACGCCGCACTTTTCCTTTGCAAATTCAATCAGCTTTGCGCCAATCCCCTCGTTTTGAAAAAAGGAATCCACGTACAGCTCCTCCACCCACTCGTTTGCTATGCGGATCATCCCTTTTACAAATTCGTCGTCGTACACCCAGATATTTTCCAGCTCCGCGCCGCCTTCGGCATACCGCCGCGCCAGGGGAAGCACCTGCATTTCCCCGAACGATACCCGGTCGTCCCGGAAAATATCCCGGTAATTGATTCGCTTGTTAAAGATCAGTATCTCCGCCAGTCTGGACGCGTCCTGCACCGCTGCCCGTCTGATCCCCATTGCGTCATCCCTCCCTCACGCGGCCGCGCGTTTCATGATACGTTTGCGCAATATCCTGCAAAAGCTCCAGGTGGGCAAAATCCTGCGAGTATACAATGTTGATTTCGCGCATCATGCTCAGATTCTCAATGGGCAGCACGGCGATCTGACGCTTTTTCAGCTCGTCCAGGCACACGCTGCGTGCCAGCACCGACACGCCAAAATCATGCCGCACCAATTCCTTGATGGTGGCAATGTTGTTGATTTCCAGCACCACGTTAAAATCCTCGATGCTCAGATTCTGGCTTTCCAGCGAAGCGGCAAATAGGTTGCGCGTGTTGGAATCGGGCAGGCGAAGGATCAGCTTTTCCCGCTTCAGCTCGTTAATCGTCACCATGCTTTGGCGCGCCAGCCGGTGGTTGAGCGAAACCGCCAGCACCAGATAATCGGTATCCAGCATCAGGCTGTGCAGAGAGGGATCGCTGCACCGGCCCTCCACAATGGCCAGATCGACCTCAAAATTCTTTATCATATCATAAAGATTGTTTATTGTATCGGTAATGATTTTGATCTTCATTCCGTCATGATCCTGCACATATTTGGCCAGCGTTTCGGCGATGGGATTGCTCTCCGCCGTATGGGTAACGCCCACCGAAAGGCTGGTCACCTGCGCGCGGCTGTTTTTCAGATCGCGCTGCAGATTGCCATACAAAGAGAGCATACGCCGCGCATAGCGGATCACCGTTTCCCCTTCCCGAGTAATGTGCAGACGGCTGCTGCTGCGATCAAAGATCTTGACCTCCAGATCCTTTTCCAGCTGATGAATGTGCTGACTGACAGCAGGCTGCGTCAATGCAAGCTGCTCGGCCGCGCGGGTAAAATTTCCCGTTTCCGCCACCTTCAGCAAAGAATATAGCTTTGCGTCAATCATCGTCTGCCCTGCCTCTCATAACGTTTATTTATTGATGCATGATATTTTATCATTTGACTTTATAGGTGTTTTGCGTTTAAATAGGCACCTGAACGCCATGTACATGGTATGCCGTATGAGCGCTTTTGTCAAGAGAAAGGCAAAACAATCGGGGGGATTCGGTGTTGGACGAGCAGGAAAGCAGCCGCTGCGCGCTGGATGATTTTCCGATGAAAACCGCGCTGAAGCTTTACGCTTTGCATCCATCCGCAGCAGAAGCGGAGATGGAAGCCGGCCCCGCCCGGCACAAGGACTGGCTCCTTCCCTTTGCTTTTGCACGTCTCCGCGCATTCCAGAAAAGAAAAAAACATTGACACATTGGAGGGATCCGCATGCTTTTGGATTTGATGAACCAGCATCTTTCCCTGCTCCAGCAGGGCGAATTTTTCCTGCGCATCCTGGCCGCCTGCCTTTGCGGCGCGCTGATTGGCGTTGAGCGCAGCCACCGCCTCAAGGAAGCAGGCGTGCGTACGCACCTGCTCGTCGCCTGCACGGCTGCCGTAATGATTATTGTTTCCAAATATGGCTTTTCCGATCTGACCAATGAAGCGGGCGAAACCTTTTTTGGCACCCGCGGCGCCGATCCGGCCCGCATCGCGGCCCAGGTCGTCAGCGGCATCAGCTTCCTGTGCGCAGGCGTTATTTTCAAAAATGGCTCCACCGTCAAAGGGCTGACCACCGCGGCCGGACTGTGGGCCACGGCGGGCATTGGCCTTTCCTTTGGCGCAGGCATGTATCTGCTGGGGATTTTTGCCACGCTGCTGGTGCTGGCCGTCCAAATCATCATGCACAAAATGCCGGTCGGCAACGACGCTTATCAGACCAACCGCATCGAAATCACCGTCAATGACAATCCCAACTTCCGCGCCGCGCTGAGCAAGCAGTTCAGCGCCTGGCATGCCCAGGTCGTGGAAACCTGCGTCACGCAGAACGCCGACGGCACAACCTCGTATGCCATGACGGTAAAAATGTACAGTTCCGTCACGCATGACGAAATTTTCTCCTTCCTGGACCGCAACAGCTGCGTGGTCTCCTTCAGCGAGTCGGTCAGCGCCTGATCCCGCTTAAACCGCACCCCCGCCGAACGTCCGTCCAGCGGGGGTGTTTCTTCATCCGCGCGCATCCGTATGCAGCGCTTCCTGCAATTCGTTCACCGGCGGCAGGCAGGTATTGCCGCGGCAGACATAGAACGTGGTTTTGCCATTTTTCAGCGGGAATTCCCGCGAAGGCTGCCGGAAAACGACCGCCGCCTCCGGCGGAAGCATGAGCGCCGCTTTCTTTGGCTCCATTCGCCCCTCCGGTACCACCGTAATAGACAGCGGCGGCGCCTCAAATTGCACAAGCGCATTCAGAAACATGCCGTATCCGGCCGGGTATGCCGCCGCCTCGCCGGAAAGGAACGCCAACTGCTTCTCGGCCCGCCGCCGGTACTCCTCCGCGCCTGTAAGCTGCCACAAACGCACCAAATTCCACGCCATAACGGAATTTCCGCTGGGAACAGCGCCGTCATCGGTTTCCTTGGGCCTGAAGATCAGCCGCTCGCCGTTGTTTGCGCTGAAATAAAAGCCGCCATGCTCCTCATCCGCAAACGCTGCCGCCGTCTTTTCGCACAGCGCTTTGGCGCGCTCAAGCGGCTCTGTCTCATACGCCGCGCCATACAGAGCAAGCTGCGCATAGCAAAGCGCGGCATAATCATCCAGGAAGCCCGGCGCGCCGCGCTTGCCCGCCGCAAAGCTGGCATAAAGCGTTTCCCCGTCCGTCAATTTCTCCGCAATAAAGCGGTCCGCTCTTTTTGCCGCCTCCAGATAGACCGTTTTCCCGCTGGCACGATACAGCGCGCACAGCGCCGCAATCATCCAGGCATTCCACGCGGTCAGCACCTTCTGATCCGTATGCAGCGCATGCCGTTTTTGGCGATACCGATAAACCGTCGGCAGAAAGCGGTCGCAGGCAGGATCAAAAACATCGCTGTTTAACAGATTGGGAATGCTGCGTCCCGCAAAATTCCCCTGCTTGCTGACGCCAAAATGCTTTTTGAAGGCGTCGGCCGCCGCCGGGGGAAGAATCCGCTCGATTTCCGCCGCCTCAAACAGATAGTATTTGCCTTCCTCCCCTTCGCTGTCAGCATCCTGCGCGCTGTAAAAGGCTCCCTCCGGCGACGTCATTTCATTCAGAATATACGCCGCCGTTTTTTCCGCGATCCGCAAATACAGCGCCGCCCCGTCCGGCTTCTGCGCAAACGCGTGCGCCTGACAATAGGCCAGGATCAGCCAGGCGTTGTCATAAAGCATCTTCTCAAAATGCGGTATCAGAAAGCGTTCGTCGGTCGAATAGCGGCAAAACCCAAATCCAACATGGTCAAACAGCCCGCCGCGATACATCTGCGTCAGCGTATGCTCCGCCATCCGCAGGCATTCCTTATCCTGACAGCGGCGGCCATAGCTCATCAGAAACAAAAGATGATGCGGCGCAGGAAATTTGGGCGCTTTGCCGAACCCGCCGTTCACGGGATCATACATCCGCTTGTACTGCTCCACAGCGGTTTTCAGCACCTCCGCGGCCGCCAAAGGCTGCGTCTCCTGCGTTTCCCGCAGCCGGTCAACAACCGCATCCGCCTGCGCCAGCAAAGCCGAACGATTGCCGCGCCACGCCTGTTCAATCACTCCAAGCAGCTCGCGCATGCCCGCCATTCCCCCGCGGCTTTGGGGCGGAAAATATGTGCCCGCAAAAAACGGCTTTTGATCCGGCGTCATAAAAACACTCATCGGCCAGCCGCCGCTGCCGGTGAACGCCTGGCATGCTGCCATATAGATATGGTCGATATCCGGCCGCTCCTCCCGGTCTACCTTGACAGAAACAAAGCCGCGGTTGAGAATCCCGGCAATTTCGTCATCCTCAAAGCTCTCCTGCGCCATCACATGGCACCAATGACAGGTGCTATACCCCACGCTCAAAAAAACCGGCTTATCCTCAGCCCTGGCTTTGGCAAACGCTTCCGCTCCCCAAGGATACCAGTCCACCGGATTTTGGGCATGCTGGAGCAGATACGGACTGGTTTCATACTGCAAACGATTCTTCACTTGCGCGTCCCTTTCCGCGTTTCATTTTCTTCAATGCGATTCCCTGCGCATGACTGCGCCGGCCCGTCGATGAGCGCGCCGTCATAATGAAAGCGCGAGCCATGGCAGGGGCAATCCCAGCTCAGCTCGTCCGGGTTCCATTCCAGTCGGCAGCCCAAATGCGGGCAGCGCGGATCAATGATATGACATTTACCGTCGTTATCTTTATAAACGCCCGCTTTGATTCCATCCGCCTCCACAATGCCGCCATGTCCCCGGGGCAGCGCCTCAAGCACCGTTTCCGGCAGGGAAAGCAGTCCTCGCGCCAATCCCTTCACAGCCTGCGCCGTATCGGCGGCAAAGCTCTTGGCCGACGCGGCAGGCGTAAACCGCTCAGGCGAAAAAACATCCGCGTCGCGCGGGCGCTCGCCGCAAATCCGGCTGCTGATCTGCATTGCCGCCGCCATGGCGTTGCTCATTCCCCATTTGTCAAACCCGGAAGCGACATACCAGTTCGGTCTGACGGGAGAAAACACGCCAATGTAGGGCACGCCGTCCAGCGTGACGCAATCCTGCGCCGACCAATGCGCCGCCTCGTGGCTTCCGGGCAAAAGCTCCCGCGCCTTCCGACGCAGCATTTCATATTTGCCGCCTGCCGAATTCTCCCCCGTGCGATGCTTACCGCCGCCCATCAGCAGCATTCCCTCGGCCTCCCGGAAGGAAAGTCCCTGCGCGTCCACGCCCAGATACATCCCCTGCGGCCTCCAGCAATTTTTGAGCGCCAGCACATAACTGCGCTCCTGATGCATGCGCAGAAAATACCAGCCGGGAACATTCACAAAGGGATAATGCGCCGCAAATACAACATATTTGGCCTGAACCGAGCCGTGCGGAGCCATCACCCGGTTATCTTCCACCGAAAGAACGCGCGTATGCTCATAGATTTCCAGTTCATCGCAAAGTGCGCGCAAAAAACGCAGCGGGTGGAACTGCGCCTGCCCGTCAAAGCGTACCGCCCCGGCAATCGAAAACGGCAGCTCGGTATCCGTGGTAAAATGCGCGTCCAGCCCCAGCTTGACCGCGGCCTGCGCTTCGCGGCGCACCGCCGTATCCGCGGCAACGGAATACAGATAGGCCGCCGTGCGGCGAAACGCGCATTCTATTTTCTTTTCATCAATGATCCGGGCATACTCCTGTATGGCATTCTCCTGCGCGCGGGCATATTGCGCCGCCCGTTCCTCGCCCATTTGCGCGATCAGCGTCTGATAAATCAGCCCATGCTGACTGGTAATTTTGGCCGTGGTGCCGCCCGTTTGTCCGCTGCCGATACGGTTGGCCTCCAGCACAACCGCCCGCACGCCGCGCCGTTTCAGCTGGTAAGCAGTCAGAATCCCCGCCATCCCCGCGCCAATCACGGCAACATCCGCATGAATATCGTTTTCGAGCGCCTGCCTTTGCGGAATATCCGCCGTTTGCCGCCAGATTGATTCCTGCGCTTTCATTTTCCGCCTCCTCACCTTTTGTTTTAGTATGGCTTGAAGCGCAGAATTTATAAAGCGCAAGCATTATCGATCTGAATGCTGGCATTTGTTATGAAATCATAAAAGCAGAAAGAAACTGACAGATTATGTTAGAGTTCCTGGAAGGCCGCGCGGATAAAAAAATGGATTACGCCTCACTATTGAAGCATAATCCATTTTTTGTTTCCGGTCATCTCTGAACGGAAAAGTCGCTCACCAGTACGAACAATCCAGCAACAAGATAGCGCTTAGGAAAGTTCGTATAAGGCGGCTGTGGCTCCCTTCACAGGATTTGATACAATTTGGCGAAACTATTTGCGGGGGTATTTCTTTACATAGGGGGAGTTATCATGAATCATTTTCCGGGGTTTATATTATCAAAATACTTTTTCAAATTGCTATACTCTGTCTTTTATACTTGCGATCTGCTGTAATAGTTCCGTGCTTATAATACCTCATTTAGCCTAGATTTACAACCATTACATCACAAAACAAAAACAACCTATTTAGATCAAACCGTATTCCAGAGCTAATTGGTTAATTTTCTTATATCCGTTGACGTCAACAGACACGAAAAGTATAATAAAAAAGAATGGGGAGGTGTATCAAATTGCGAGCAGTAGACTTGTTTTGTGGCTGTGGCGGTATGTCTCTCGGCTTTCAACAAGCGGGTATTGATATTGTTGCAGCTTTTGAAAACTGGCCGTTTGCAGCTGCTTGCTATCGAAACAACTTTAAACACCCTGTGTACGAGATAGATCTGTCTGATGTCGAAAAAGCGGTAACGATAATAAAGCCCTACAAACCGGAATTGATAATTGGAGGCCCACCTTGTCAAGATTTCTCAAATGCAGGAAATCGCAGAGAAGGTAAAAGAGCAGATTTAACACTCGCATTTGCACGTATTGTAGTTGCTTTATCTCCACGATATTTTGTTATGGAGAATGTCGAGCGTGCGTCTCTCAGTCAAACATACGCAAATGCGAAAACGCTACTACAGGATAATGGTTATGGACTAACAGAGCGCGTGCTAAACGCCTGTTATTACGGTGTGCCACAGAGTCGAAAACGTTTTTTCTGCATCGGCATTAAAGATTCTCCTAATAGCTGCATTGACGGTATGCTTTCAAGTAATCAATCGGTATTACCAATGACAGTCCGTGATTATTTCGCGAACAATAATATAGAATTACCGTTTGAATATTATTATCGTCATCCCCGAACTTATAGTCGCAGAGGAGTTTTTTCCGTCGACGAGCCTGCCCCTACTATTAGAGGCGTAAATCGGCCTAGACCAGTGAACTATCAGAGACATAAAAATGACGTTGTTGACCCAGTGAATGTGCGTGCGATGAACGCTTACGAACGCGCACTCATTCAAACATTTCCCCAAAACTATATTTGGCCTGATTCTTCTGCAAACACTGAGCAAATGATAGGCAATGCTGTTCCAGTTAAACTAGCGGAACACGTTGCAAGGACAATGCTTGCTTATTCACAGGGGAAAACTAACGATAAGGATATTCGATTTGTCGATTGGCTTATACAGATCAAAGGATATTCTAAACTGCTTCATTGTGAATGATGTAAGCGCGACCTGCCACTTCCAGTTTGTGATCGTCCGATGTATAATGATCCTCCAACGATAAAGTTAGGCAGGGGGCCTTTTCAACAACTTCGTGTTTTTGACGACGAAATAAGCTGCGGCGAAGATTTCGGCCATAATTCCGTATGACTGTTTTTGCATACGACTCGAAAATTTCCCAAGCGATGAGCTCACATGACACATCGGCTATATCATCCATGTGGGGATGCGACATTGATTCACCCCCTCACGGCTGTACTTTTGTATCAGTATTGCGGCTTTCATCGCCTCCTCATATAACCGTTACCCCGCTTTAAATGAAAAGCGGAACGGCTCAAAATGCTTTTTTAGAACTTTTATGCTCATCTGCACAAAGTTTCACTTTTTATGTGTATCGTAATGAATTCACCTTACATCGTGTGCATTGTAGAATATATATGAGGTGAATTGCGATGTCTGATTACATGCAGGTGCTTGGCGATATTGTCAGAAGTGCTTGCCTTGAGCGTGGCCTTACCCAAAACGACGTTGCTGACCACATTGATGTTGATACTCGCATTGTGTTGAAAATAGAGAACCACAAGGGCAATCCTAAAATGGAGGTACTATTTCCTCTCATTCGAGAACTGCAAATTGATCCCAACATGATTTTCTATCCAGAATTGCAGCACGATAATGAATGCCTTTCCCAGTTCCAGCACTTTTTATCCCAGTGTAGCGACGAAGAGATACAAGCACTTCTCCCAATATGCGAGGCAGTTTTGTCTGTACTTCGCGCCAGCAAGTCCATCCACATTACAGGGGAATAATTAAAGAGCCTGCATCCTATTTTGATTAGGAAGCAGGCTCTGCGCTTTATGCGTCTGGCTCGTCGCTTATGACCATTTTTAAATGTACTACGTTTACTTTGACCTCACGTTTGCACTTTGGGCAAAACAACGGAAAATTCAATAGAATGGTGTCAGGGTATACTTTCGTTTTGGTCTTTCCGTTGCAGAACGGGCATTTGATCCAGAGAGTTTCCTTTTTGTCCTCCATACGATACACCTCTCCATCATTCCATGAATGGAATGCTCCAATAGCTTACAACAGAGCAGGCTATTTTATAAGCCGCATTGGCAAAGTGCAGGCAGACAAAATAAAAATCAGCGCATCAGGTG
>JAHZHX010000058.1:0-11916 GCA_019420065.1 Clostridiales bacterium
GCAGGGCGTAAGAGAAATGACATAGGAAGCGGCATTCCAGCCGCTCCTCGCGGCGTACACGCCGCCGCTGCGGATTATAAAATGAAGGAGCTGCGCCCCTTCATTGCATCCCGGCAATGATGTACCCACTTTGTTGATGGTCTGAGGGCGGCAGGAATTCTCCTGCCGCCCCTATCTTTTGTACAGCAATGTTTTAGTACTTCAGGAAGTAGGTGCTTACGTAGCCCTGCGTGCCGTCGATCTCGACCAGCGACCAGTTTTCACCCATTTCCAGTACGGTCACCTTGGTGCCCACGGGATAGGTGCGGATGATCTTGGTTTTCATGCCGGGATACAGGCGGAAGTTGACGATCGAGCCGCCATTGATGTTCTTGAGCGTGGCGGTGAAGTGCTCAACCGGCTTGGTGTAGGAGGTGTTCTGGGCGGCCAGGAACTTGCTGCTCATGTAGCCTTTCTGGTCGCCAACGGAAACATAGTACCAGCCGTTGCCCTTTTTGAGCACGTTGACGGCTGTACCGGGCTTGAAAGACGTGATGATATCACCGTTGGTGCCGGGCGCGGTGCGCAGATTCAGGCCGATGCCGGTGTTGGTGCGCACATACATGGTGGAGGCGGCGCCGTTCTGATTCAGGTAGCGGGTCATCATGTAGCCGGTTTTGCCGTCAACCTTGACCTTGCACCAGGTCGTGCCCTCTTCAAGGATGGTGATCCAGGTGCCGGTGGGATACTGTCCCAGCACCTTGGCATCGAGCGAGGCGGTCTGGCGCAGATTCAAGCCGCCGCCGCGCACGGTGGCGTAGCTTTCCGCCCACGCAGGAGCGCTGGAGAGCAGCATCAGAGAGCAAAGAGTGGCAGATACGGTACGGACTACTTTTTTTGAGGTTTTCATGGGTGGTATACCCTCCTTTGTTATTTGCGGTGCTTTGTGCATCGCTGCCCATAAAACGCGGCAAAGGATGGTTATATTCCCAAAAAAATTGCCAAAAAACGGCACAAAAAAGCGCATCTGGCAAGATGTTCCAGATGCGGTGCTGAAAGCGCGCGCAAATACCGGAAAATGAGGGGAAAAATTTCCAAATAAAAACTTATTTTTTTGCCTGCTCTTTTTTGGGTGGGAACTGCTTGAACCCCTCTCCCATGACCTCATGCGCTTCGGATACGGAAACGAACGCGCGCGGATCGATGGAAGAAACAATGGACTTGATCTGCATGATCTGCGCCCGAGTGACCACGCAGTAGAGCATGCCGCGTTTTTCGCCGGTGTACGCGCCGGTGGCCTCGATAAAGGTCGCTCCGCGGTTCAATTCCGCGCAGATGCGGGCGGCAATCTCGTTCACGCTGTCGGAAATAATCATCATTTGCTGCTCGGTATTCCAGCCTTTGATTACCATGTCGATAACTTTGGTGGAGATGTAGAGCGCGATCAAAGCCACGAGCGCAGCCTGGATATCAAACACGATGCCGGCCAGGATAATGACCAGACAGTCAATGGCAAAAAGAATGGTGCCTACCGAAAGAAAGGAAAAACGATCGTGCAGCATTTGGGCGGCAAGATCGGTGCCGCCGGTTGTCGCGCCCACGCGAAGCACCAGGCCCAGGCCGATGCCCAGCAGTATGCCGCCAAAAATGCTGGCCAGCAACGGGTCGGATGTGACCGGCTCATTGGGAATCAGGTCGATGAAAAGGGAGAGCAGCATCATGGAGATAAAGGAGCGGAAAACAAAGCGCTTGCCATTGGAGCGGTAGCCAAGGATGAACAGCGGAACGTTGAGCAGGAAGCTGAGCGTACCGACGGGCAGAAAGGGCAGCAGGGAACAGAGAACGGTAGCAATACCGGTTACACCGCCGGGAGCAATATTATTGGGCACAAGAAAATTGGCATAGGAAGCGCCGGCAATGATTGCGCCCAGCAGCATGAGAACATAATCGCGCACAAGTGGAAAAAGTTTGTTTTCCCGTATCGTATTAAACATGGACGCGCTCCTCGAAAATCTGATTCTTTCTGGAAAATTATAGCACAAAAAACGGGCAATGTCAAAAAAAGAGAGCCGCGAACGGCTCTGGGGAAAAAGGGTTCAGGTGTTGGTGGTTCTCACCGACTGGATGTGCGGATAGGCTGCCAGGTGGTTGATAACGTCAGTATAGTTCACTTTGGCAGGCAGATGGAGCGTATAAATGTTGGTATACAGGTTCACGTCGGCGCTGGAAGCCTCCTTCAGAGTTTCAATGTGGAAGTCCAGATCCAGCACCTTCACGCCCACCGATTCAAAGAAAGCGTTGATGAAGGCGATGGTGTCCTGCCGGTTGTTGAAACGCACCTCAACGCGCTTGATAGCGTTTACGCGGATGACCTTTTGCAGCAGCATCAGCACCAGCAGCACCAGCAGGCACCCAAACAGGCTCAGCCAGTAATAGCCGTATCCGGTAACAATGCCCAGGCATGCGGTATTCCACAGGGAAGCCGCAGTGGTCAGGCCGGCAATCTTTTTTTGTTGCATAAAAATGGTTCCCGCGCCTAAAAAGCCAATGCCGCTGATGACCTGCGCGCACAAACGGCCAAAGTTATAGGCAACGCGGCTTTCATCGCTGTTCTGCATGCTGGCGACGAACAGGCACTCTACCAGCGCGATGATGCAGGAACCGAGACATACCAGCACATGGGTACGCAGACCGGCGGGGCGGTTTTTATATTCGCGCTCAACGCCGACGACGCAGCCAATAAAAACGGCTACGGCGATACGAATAAATACATCCAGGTGGGTCAGTTCGCTTGCGGCGATCAGGCTGAAGCTCATAAAGATCTCCCTCGTATCTAAAAGTTATGTGAATTATAGCACATATCGGGGGAAAAAGCTACAAGGGAAACGCATTTTTTACGGAGCGGCCAGCGATCAGGCCATTGGCTTTTGCGCTGTACGCTGTATGTGCGCCACCATGATCGCTATAAATTCGGACGCCGCTGGGGAGGCAGCCAGCGGGTAGCCGGCAAGCGCTTTCAGGCGGGCCGGATTTGTTTTCCAGGCAACATGAGAAATGGTGCGGATGTTGCGTTCCACGCAGGAATGGCTGCAGGCGCATGCATCGGAGACTGCCCAATAGATTTGTTTTGTAACGTCCATCAAACGGTTTTCATCTTCCAGCGCCAGCTTGATTGCGCATATGACCTGCGCGTAACCGTGATAGCGTTTGGTAATGCCGAGGGCATGCAGCTCATTTTGAATACGGATCTCAATAGGCATAAGGTAAATCCTCCCATATAAAACATACGACGATACTCGACAAAGTACAGAAAATACGACGTTTTCATATAAAAAACGATATACTTTTCTTCCAAAATGAAGAAAATGGCCGTTTGCCGGTATCCTCACATTATGGATGGGAGGCGCTCGGGGATATGACCCTTTTGCATATATAAAAAGGGCCTTTACCGGCTTTTCGGTAAAGACCCTTGAGAACGCCTGGAGAGAATTACTGCGCCTCGACGTTGTCGAGCAGCCAGTTCATTTCATCGGCAAAGTTGGCGGTGAAATTGACCGTTTCGCCTTCGGCGACGACCAGGTTGCCGGCGTTGTCATAGATAGGGCCGGTGAAAACGTCCCATTCGCCGCTGAGAATCTTGGCGGTGGCGGCGTCGATGAGCTCCTGCGCGCCTTCGGGGGCGGCGGAGGTCAGGGGAGCCAGGGAGACCAGGCCTTCCTTGAGACCATAGAAGAGGTTTTGCGCGGTCCAGGAGCCGGCCATCACAGCCTTCACCTCGTCAATGACAATGGCGGACCAATCCCACACGGGGGCGGTCATCCAGGCGTTGTAACCGGCTTCATCGGGGTTGATGATGGCGTTGTAGCCTACGCCGTAAGCGCCGCGGGCTTCGGCCGCGATCATGGGCATGGTGGTGTCGCAGTGCTGCGCCAGCACGTCGCAGCCCAGGTCAAGCAGCGCCTCGGCGGTTTGACGCTCCAGCGTAACGTCATACCAGGAATTGGTATATTTCACGATGATCCGGGCGTCGGGATTTACGGACTTTACGCCCAGCGCGAAGGCATTGAGACCGCCGTTGACCTCGGGATTGTTCATGGAGCCGACATAGCCGATCAGATTCTTTTCGGTCTTGAGGCCGGCCACGATGCCGCTCAGGTAACGGGCCTGGTAAATGGCGCCAAAGTAATTGTTGAAGTTGGTCTCATTGCACATATAACCGGAGCAATGGGAAAAGATGACGTTGGGATTCTCTTCAGCGGCTTCGCAGAAATATTCCTGATAGCCGAAGCTGTTGCCGAAGATGATCTGGCATCCCATTTCGATCAGCTCATTGATAGCGTCCTCGCAGGAGGAATCCTCAGACACGTTTTCAAGCCAGAATACCTGATCGTCGCGTAGACCAAGCGCTTCCTTCATGGCCAGCGTGCCCTGATGGTGCGCATAGGTATAGCCTTTGTCTTCTGCGCCGCCGATATAAATGAAACCGACCTTCAGGTCGTCCTGAGCCACAGGCTCAAAGGCCAAGGCGGAGACGGTGGACAGCGCCAGCATCAGCGCCAGTACGATCGCAGCAAGCTTCTTCATGGTGATCTCCTCCAACGCGTTTAATTTATTTCCTCATCAGCCGTGTCAGGTGCGAGACGGATCACACCGTTCTCGATCCCTGTTACGACTGCTAAAGACTTGAGATTGACTCCGGCCTCGCGCAAACGGCGGCCGCCGGGCTGATAGCCCTTTTCAATGGCGATGCCAACGCCTACAAGCGTACACTGCGCCTGCTTTACAATGCTGATGAGCGCCTGCGAGGCCTGACCGTCCGCCAGAAAATCGTCTACAATCAGCACGCGGCTGCCCGCGGGAAGATAACGGCGATCTACGCGCAGCACATTATCGTTGCCGTGCGTAAAGGAATGCGCCACGGCGGTGAGCATATTGTCCCCCTGGTTGGCGGCGGCGGCTTTTTTTGCAAACACGACCGGAATATCGCCCATGGCATGCGCGGCGGCGAGCGCGATGGCAATGCCGCTGGCTTCAACCGTCAGGATAATGTCAGGCTGTTCCTTGCCAAAATACGCGCCCAGCTCGCGCCCCATGGCAAACATCAGGCCGGTATCCAGCCGGTGGTTCAGAAACATATCGACCTTGACAATATCCTGACCGACGCCGCGGCCCATTTCCATAATCGCTTTGCGAAGCTCTTTCATCAGTATTAAGCCCTCCGGGAAAAATCAGTTCTCAACAAATACGAACATTTTATTGGGAACACGTCACTATTTTAGCTGAAATGTTCGGAAAAATCAAGAGGGGGAAGAACGAAAAATCAGATTTTGTTTGCCTGATGCGAACGATTCTTCTTTTTTCGGCTTTTTTGCACAAAATGGCAGTGTATTTTGCGCGTATCAGGTCAAAATAGCCGTGAAGCTTAGCGAGGAGGTGAAAAAGCATGAACCAGAATTCTTCTCAGCAGAAGGCCACCGTACCCGAAGCGCGCGCCGCCCTGGACAATATGAAGTTTGAAATTGCCCGGGAACTGGGCATTAACTTCAAGCAGGGGTATAACGGCGACCTCACCAGCCGCGAAAACGGTTATGTCGGCGGCTACATGGTCAAGCGTCTGATCGAGCAGGCGGAAAAGCAAATGGCAGGCAAGTAAAAAAATAAAGGGGTCATGAGACCCCGGCAGGGAGAGAACAAAAATGTATCAGAATCAGAATGCGACGCAGAATTCCACTTCCAAGTCCAATACCGTGAACGTTCCCGAAGCCCGCGCTGCGCTGGACAACATGAAGTTTGAAATTGCCAGCGAGCTGGGCATCAACCTCAAGCCCGGTTATAACGGCGATCTGCCTTCCCGCCAGGCCGGCTATATCGGCGGCTACATGGTCAAGCGCATGATTGAGCAGCAGGAGCGCCAGATGAGCGGCAAATAAAGCCGAAGGCTTTTGTCATCGAAGCTGCCGGAGGGAGGTTCCTTCCGGCGGCTTTTTGCTTTGCCATATTGTAAAATGGTCTTTGGATTTTTAGGACAGGCAGGAAGTTGACATCTGGCGGCGAATGTGGATATCGACGGAATACACAAATGAAATTCTGGAGGGGCAAGCATATGATAAAGCGAACGGCAATCCTGCTGCTGACCATATTACTGGTGAGTATGAGCGCAGTGGGCGCGGAAAGCAGCGCTGCGCTGGATACATACTATAATTTTTTCCGCTCTTTGGAAGGGCAGATTGCCTTTGCGCTGCCTGGCAAACCGAGCCTTGTCAGCACAGAGCCGGATCTAACGAAAGAGGATGCGCAAAAGCTGGGAATTCCTTATCTTTCCTGGAGAAATAAACGGCAGCTGCATGGGAATACGTTTTCGGGAACGGAGTATCAGGTACATCTGGGCGATTTGACATGGACGCGGGAACGCATTCAGGAAGAGTATCCGGATGAAAATCTGACAACATGGCAGTGTAATGCCATGCTTCAAATGGTTATTTTTTATTTGAATATGTATGATGGCGCTTTTACTCAGCAGCCGCAGCTTGAACGAATACAGGCGGATGGGCGGACTGCCGGAATTATTTATTTTGATTACAGCTATCCGGACGTACCGGGAATAAAGTACACGGGCAAGGGAATCATGGATGGCGAAAACACGGTGGTTGTCATGGGGGAAAAAAACGAAGAGCTTGAGTGCATGCTTGACCAGCTGCGCATTGTTTCGGATGCGGAGGCTGCGGAATTCTGGCGCAGCCGCGTGCCGAAAACGGTAACGATAGCGGATATGCAGCTTACTTTTCCAGTGCCGCCGCGGCAGCGTCAGGATGGCGGCGTGATGGCATTTGATGCGTTTTCACCGGAATACGCTTATTTCTTGGCAGGCTTTGAAACTGAGCAGACTCCCCAAGCGGAGCTGCTTTTGCGCATGAAGTTGCTGCAAATTGCCAATAGCTATGTCCAGCAAGAGGTGATTGAGGAGTATTCAATTAAGCGGCTGGCGGCTGGTTGTTTATTGCTGGATGCATATAGAACGCAGAACGAGATGGCAAAAACCATTGGCTTGCCCCGCGAGCGCGTTCAGTGCTATCTTACTTCAAAAGGAATGTATACCTTGGGTTTTCCGGATACAGAGGAAGGGAAGGCGTTTTCGGAATCGGTTGTATTTTTGCAGGAATGAGCCTGCAAGCATTATCCGCGTGAGCGCTGACCCAGCATACGCTTCAGGCGGCCCGGCACGGGAATGCCAAGACCGGTCAGATTTTCCATGACGCTCATGCCCTCGCTGCACAGGTAGAACCAGACGGCGGCGGTTTTGAGCGTGCCGCCGACAGCGGCATAATTGTCCAGCATCGCGGCAAAGGCCACGACCATGAGCATCAGCGCTTTGCGCAATATGCCCAGCAGCGCGGCGCGGGCGGACAGACCGCCATGGGGGGAATTTTTGCTTTTGCCAAGGATGGCGCGCAGCAGGCCCAGCGCGTAATCTGCCGCCATGAAGAGCATCAGCAGGCTGATCCCGCCCTGAGCGCCGCTGAAAACCGCGCCAAAACCGGCAAATGCATGCAGAATAATATCCCAGGTGCTATGCAGAAATTGCTTCATGCTGCATACCTCCTGGGATATTTTATGCGGTTTTTTTGAAAATCAGACCTCGGACCAGATGCGCCGCGCGTTGCTTAGACTGACCGCCGTGGCGTAGCGTGCATCCTCCATGCCCTCGAATTCAATGACGATGGAACCGTTGTATCCGCCGCGCTTAAGGGTAGAAAGAATATCATAGATATCTAGGTCGCCCTGCGCCAGAATGGCGCCGCGCAGGTATTTGCCACCGCGGGAGCGGAACCAGCTGCCCGCGCAGTCAAACTGCGTGCTGTCGCCCGGATCGCGGGTGCGGACATAGAAATCCTTTAGATGAACCATGCGGCAAAGCGGCGCCAGCGTGCGCGCGGCAACGGCAGGATCCTCGTCCACGCAAATAATATTTCCGGTATCAAGCAACAAACCATAATTTTTTTCCTCTATTATATGGAGGATGCGCTCCACGCGGTCGCAGCCGTTGGCAAAAAAGCCATGGTTTTCGATCAGCGTTTCCACGCCGCGCTTTTGCGCGTAGCGCGTCAGATGCCCGGCGGCGTCTGTCATGCGGGGCAGCCATTTTTCAAAATCGGCCAGGGTGTTTTCGCCCTGCGGGCGGCGAAAGGAGCATACGTCATGCCGCATACGGGGTACGCCCAGCGCGGCGGCGATGTCGATTTCATGCTCGATGCGGCGTATTTCAGCGGTATAGGCCTCGCCCTCACGGCAGAAGTCGGCCAGTACGGAATAATTGCACAGCGTTACGCCCGCGTCTCGCGCCTGCTGCCTGACGGCGGCGATGGCGGAAAGATCCACACGCCCGCTGACCGCATCATCAAACCGGAAGGCAAAGGGAACCAGCTCCATGCACTCCGCGCCGATCCCTGCCGCCCAGTCGATGGCTTCAGCCAGGGTAAGCCGGCCTTTTTCGATTTCCCGGTCCAGACAGTATGAACTGATGCCAAGCTTCATAGGTAGATTCCTCCGAATGATTCAGGATGTATTTATTGTAGTCGTTGCATCCGGCGGTGTCAATGCGGGCTGAACAAAAATTCCTAAATTGACAAAAAATGCGATTATATGTTATACTATTGTGCGTGGGAAAGGGTTGAAGCTACTGTGAACATGATGAATATGCAGCTGTTCCGTTACGCGGTGGAGGTTGACCGCTGCGGTTCTATCTCCCAGGCGGCGGAAAAGCTGATGATGGGTCAGCCGAATTTGAGTAAAGCCATTCGCGAACTGGAAACACAGTTGGGCGTCAGCGTTTTTCGCCGTACATCCAGAGGCGTGCAGTCAACGCCGGAGGGGGAGGAATTCCTTCGCTATGCGCGCTCGATTGTCAGTCAGGTGGAGCGGGTAGAGGATATTTTTGGCGGGAACCGGCAGACGGGCCTGCGTTTCCGCTTGAGCAGCATGCCGTCCATGTATGTAAGCGAAGCGTTTGCCAGCTTTTGTGCGCAGAATGCGCAGGAACAGACGGAAAAATATACGGATTTGGCGCTGCTTGAAACACAGCGGATGAATGTAATTGAGAACGTTTCGGTCGGGGAGAGCGACCTGGGCGTGCTGCGCTGCCGCATGGATGAGGAGACGACCCTGCAAAATCTGCTCAAGCGCTGCAAGCTGGAGGCAATGCCGCTGTGGCTGTACGAGCTGCGGATCATGATGTCCGAGCGGCACCCGCTGGCGCAGGAAAAGCATATTACGCAAAAGATGCTCGCTGCCTATCCGCGCGTCATGACGGAGGTACGCCCGACGGAGCAGGACTATCTCTATGAGGCGGAGCTGACCGCCGCGCCGGAGGGGCAGCGGATTATCGCGTCGGGCAGAGACGGCGTAAAGGCCATCCTGGCGTATACCGAGAATGCCTATTGCCTTGTGCCGCCGGTGCGCAGCGAGGCGATTTTGCGCACGGGCTGCGTTCTGCGGGCGGCAGAGGGAAATTTGTGCCATTACCGGGATTATCTGATTGCCCGCAGCGGCGGCATGAACATGCAGTATGTCCGGGATTTTCTTGAGCATCTGTACGCGGCGCAGACGGAAGAAGCGTCCGTTGGCGGCTGAATACCGCCATAACGGCAACAAAACATCCAATAATGATTTCTCAAAGACCATATCATACATGATATAGGCGATATATACCCTTTTGTTTGTTTGATTCTTTCAAAATAAGGAAAAAACATTGTTGCACTTTTTAGTCTTGACTTTTTGGAAAACTGTGCGATAATAGTTCCTGCAGACAGGGTTCTGCGCAAGCTGAGTACAGCTTGGGAAAGGAGAAAACATGACGATTAAGGTTCAGATCGGCAGCATGAAAGATGCTGAGCACTTCAGCAACATTATCCGCCGTTTCCCGGAGGAGATCACCCTGCATGCCGGCAAATTCTGCGTAGATCCGAAATCCGCTTTGGGCGTGCTGGCAATTCTCTATTCTGCCCGTGACAATATGGAGCTGGATACCGGCGATATGGAGGATACCCGTATTCCTGCGCTGGTCAAGGCGCTGGGCGAATATCTGCGCAGCGACGATTGATCCCCCGGGCGGGATCGTTCCCACCGTCCCTTTGACCGCCGCCCGCGCGCGGCTTGAATATAGCCTCCGTCATCGACGGGGGCATTTTTTTACGCTGAAAAATATAAATTCACAAAATGATTAAAAATACCTCTTGACAAGCACGGCAAAGGGGAGTATAGTATGCCTATGTTCGGAGGAAACTCTGAACGGAATAGAGGCGCGGTTGACAAAAGTAGCGTGCGCGAGCCGGACCGGGGCTGTGACCGTATGCGAAAGGGGATACCGCCGAAACGCTGAAGCATCGGTTGGGCCGGGGCGTTGGTCGCTGGGAGAAGATCTTTGCGACTGTCATGGCCCGAGCCATGGAGCGCTATTCAGTGTTTTTAGCCTTGTTTTACAGGATAGAAGCGGTGAAAGGTGCTTGGCCTCTCACCGCTTTTTTGAATGTATAAGGAGGAAAAAGAAAATGAGAAACCGTCTGCTTTGCCTGTGTGTGGTCCTGATGCTGCTGTGCCTGTCTGTTCCCGCGCTGGGCGAGGGTGTGCTGCGTGTCGGCATGGAATGCGGATATGCGCCCTACAACTGGCATCAGATCAATGAAACCGAGTTTACCGCTCCCATTGCTGACGGCAGCGGCTATGCCGACGGATATGACGTGCAGATTGCCCGCCGCATTGCCGAGGCGCTGGATATGGAGCTGGCGGTTGTAAAAACCGAGTGGGACGGCCTGACCATGGGGGTCACGAGCGGCGCGCTGGACATGATTATTGCCGGGATGAGCCCCACGGCCGAGCGCAAAATGACCATTGATTTTTCTGATCTCTATTATCAGAGCGAGCTGGTCGTAGTGGTGCGAAAGGACGGTCCGTATGCCGGGGCGCAAAGCCTGGCTGATCTTCAGGGCGCGCGGATCGTAGGTCAGCTCAATACCTTCCATGATACGGTGATCGACCAGATTCCCGACGTGCAGCATGTGACGCCCATGGAAACGTTCCCGGCCATGATCGTGGCGCTGCGCGTGGGCGCGGTAGACGGCTATGTGGCGGAGCGTCCCGGCGCTCAGGCGGATACCATGGCCAATCCGGAGCTTACGTATATCGAGTTTGGCGAGGGTCTGGGCTTTGAGGCTTCTCCGGACGATACCAGCATTGCCGTGGGCGTGCGCAAGGACAGCGAGTTGCTGGAAAGCATCAACCGGGTGCTTGCGGAAATCAGTCTGGAAGAACGCGAGCAGATGATGCTGGACGCGATGCTGCGCCAGCCTCTGAACGCCCAGTAATATCAGCGCAAGGATGGGAGCATAAGCAATGCCAAGTACAATTCCGGCAACGTTTTTTGAATGGGTGCGATTCTTGCTCAAACAGTATGGAGCGCTTTTCCTGCGCGGCACGGCGGTAACGCTGGAGGTAGCCATCGCCGGTACGGTACTGGGGTTTGTGCTTGGCTTGCTGGTGGCCATTGTACGCACCATTCCGGCGCCGCGCGGCAGGTGGTATCGCCGTTTGCCGCTGCGGATCGCCAATTTTCTGCTCAACGTATATATTGAGGTGTTCCGCGGTACGCCCATGATCGTGCAGTCGATGGTCATCTACTATGGTTCAATGCAGCTGGGCGTGCGCATGCCCGTGCTGATGGCGGCCATTCTGATCGTATCCATCAATACCGGCGCGTATATGGCGGAAATTATCCGCGGCGGCGTTATCAGCGTGGATAAGGGACAGAAGGAGGCGGCCACGGCCATTGGCATGACGCACTGGCAGGCCATGGTACAGGTCGTGCTTCCTCAGGCGGTACGCAATATCATGCCTTCCATCGGCAACGAGTTTGTTGTCAATATCAAAGATTCAAGCGTGCTCAAC
>JAHZHX010000058.1:11926-14269 GCA_019420065.1 Clostridiales bacterium
GTCGGCCGCAGGCACCTATCTGCGCTACTTTGAGGTGTTTTTCATTACGGCATGCATCTATCTGGTGCTGACCTTTACCGTGACGCGCCTGCTGCGGCTGCTGGAAAAAAAGATGGATGGCAGCAAGAATTATACCATCTGTGGTTCGCAAAGCGACAGCCAAAGCACAATTACCATTCCGGCGGACGGGGAGGCGTGAGGCATGGAACCCATTTTGAGCATTCGGCATCTGGAAAAACGTTTTGGCGATCATCAGGTGCTGCGTGATATTTCTTTTGACGTATGCGCGGGCGACGTGATTTGCATCATTGGCTCTTCCGGTTCGGGGAAGAGCACGCTGCTGCGGTGCGTTAATTTTCTCGAGCAGCCTACGGGCGGAGAGATTCTTTATCATGGCCGGAATGCCGAAACGGAGTGGAAACGTACCGAATATCACAGCAAGGTGGGAATGGTGTTCCAGTCCTTTAACCTGTTTGGCAACATGAATGTGCTGGAAAACTGCGTGGCGGGCCAGGTGCGGGTGTTGGGTATGGCCCGCGCGGAAGCCGAGAAGCGGGCCTTGCATTATTTGCAGAAGGTGGGCATGGCGGCATACCGCCGGGCGCGTCCGGCGCAGCTGTCCGGCGGGCAGAAGCAGCGCGTGGCCATTGCCCGCGCGCTGTGCATGGAGCCTGAGGTCCTGCTGTTTGACGAGCCGACCAGCGCGCTGGATCCCGAAATGGTGGGCGAGGTATTGCAGGTGATGCAGGATTTGGCGGCGGGCGGTATGACGATGCTGATCGTTACCCACGAGATGAGCTTTGCCCGCGACGTGGCGAAGCGCGTGCTGTTCATGGATGGCGGCGTGATTGTGGAGGACGGCGCGCCCGGGCAGGTGCTTGCCCATCCTACCCAACCGCGCACGCAGGAATTTCTGCGCCGCGTGCTGGCAAGACAACTGTGACATATTGCATAAGTATACAAAAACATCGCTTGAGAGGTTTTTTTCAGGCGATGTTTCAGAACGCTGATAAAGCCCGCAAACACAAAAATTCCTTCGAAGAAAGAGAAAATCGAAGGAATTTTTGCTTGCTGCGTCAACTTCACTTGCAGATGGCGGTCACTTACGTCTGTGTAAGCTCCCTTATCTGCAAGCTCGTTTCCTTGCCTTGCAGACTTTCTCAACCTCTGCCAGTCTGTTGACTTTGTCAACAGACTGAAACATCGCCTGAGAGTTTTTTCTCAGGCGATGTTTGCTATGCAGACGAAGTGTTTTTATACCGCGCCCTGAGCCATCATGGCGTCGGCAACCTTAAGGAAACCGGCGATATTTGCGCCCACAACATAGTTGCCGGGCGCGCCGTATTCCTCGGCGGCCGCGTCAGTGGCGGCAAAAATGTTTTCCATAATGCCGACCAGGCGCTGGTCAACCTCCTCAAACGTCCAGGAAAGGCGCAGGCTGTTCTGGCTCATTTCCAGGGCGCTGACGGCCACGCCGCCTGCGTTGCTGGCCTTGCCGGGGGCAAAGAGAACGCCTGCCTTTTGCAGGAGCGCCGTCGCTTCCAGGGTGGTGGGCATGTTTGCGCCCTCGGCCACGGCAATGCAGCCGTTCGCGATCAGCGCTTTGGCGCTTTCCTCGTCCAGCTCGTTCTGCGTGGCGCAGGGAAGGGCAATATCGCAGGGCACAGTCCAAATGCCGCGGCAGCCTTCGGTATATGCCGCGCCGGGTACGCGCTGCGCATATTCGCGGATACGGCCGCGCTCAACCTCTTTGATTTGTTTGACAACCGCCAGATCAATGCCGTTTTCATCCACAACGTAGCCGTTGCTGTCGCTCATGGCCACTACCTTTGCGCCCAGCTCCATGGCCTTCTGCGCGGCGTAAATGGCCACGTTGCCGCTGCCTGATACCACCGTGCGGCGGCCGGCAAAGTCCTTGCCCGCCTTTTTGAGCATGGCGCGGGTGAAGTAGCACAGGCCAAAGCCGGTGGCCTCCTTGCGGGCGAGAGAGCCGCCATAGGTCAGCCCCTTGCCGGTCAATACGCCTTCATACAGGCCGGTGATGCGCTTGTACTGGCCGTACAGGTAGCCGATCTCGCGCGCGCCCACGCCGATATCGCCGGCGGGAACGTCCTCATCCTTGCCGATGTACTTGTACAGCTCGGTCATAAAGCTCTGGCAGAAACGCATGATTTCGCTGTCGCTCTTGCCCTTGGGATCAAAATCGCTGCCGCCCTTGCCGCCGCCGATGGGCAGGCTGGTCAGGCTGTTTTTGAGCACCTGCTCAAAGCCCAGAAATTTGATGATGGAAAGGTTCACGCTGGGATGCAGGCGCAGACCGCCCTTGTAGGGGCCGATGGCGCT
>JAHZHX010000059.1 GCA_019420065.1 Clostridiales bacterium
GCTTGCCGTTCAGCCGCTCGTTGACGCGGTTCATGAGCTCGCAGAAATCGTCCCGTGCCTGCTTGATGCGCATGGCCGCCGTCTGCATACTCACCTGCGCGCTGGCAAAGTTGCTGCCGTCCTCGGCGCGGCCGGAGACGATGATTCCCGATATGCCGCCCGCCGAGAGGATCTCCGCGTTCACGTCCCGGTACTTATCATCCGAGAACATCTCGTTGAGATCCGGTTGGATCACTTCCGCCTTGCACAGATGGTTCGTCGTCGCCAGCGCCGAGCCCGTCATCGCCCGTCGAAACAGCGTGTTCACCGCGTTGAGCTGGGTGATGTCCGGCATGATGTCGGATTTGCTGTCGCCGTAGGTCACATGCACGAACGAGTGTGCGCCCAGGTTCAAAAGCGAGGATTCATACTGCGCGATCTACGCCTTGCGCCGGAACGCCGCCAGGCATGTCGCCACCATGGGTACGGCATAGCGCATCCAGTCCTCCTTGAGCGACTGCATCACAAACGTGTTCTCCGGGTTCAGCTGCACCCAGTCCGAGCCGCCGTTCAGCGCGTCCGCCACCTCCGGAGGAAATCCCTCCAGCCGCACCTGCAGGTCTTCGTCCTCCAGAAAGTCCTTGCGCGCCTTCACGCCCTGCTGCTTCATATCGTCGCGCACGCTCTTGCAGTTGAATTCCTACACCGGCTCGCCGCCGATCATCACATTGGCGATGCGGATCAGATGCACCGGCAGCGTGATGAGGTTGCCATCCTCCATGAGGTAGCAGTAGACGTTGGCATACTTGAAATACTGGTAGAAGATCGACCGCATCCGGTCCTTCAGGTGGATGCGGTCGTAGTAATCCAGATATTTCGTCTTCACCTGCTCGTTGGCACCCACCAGCCTGAACTCCCCGGACAGCGCAAAGGGCGTGTACACGCCGTTGATGATTCCCCGGAAGATGGGGTCGGCGTCCACATAGTAATCCGCCAGTTGAAACAGGCTGCTTATATTGCCCTGCTTGTCTCGCAGGATGCTGTCGTAGTCGTAGCTGGCCAGGTCGCCCGTGTAGGTGATGGCCCTGTCGTTGTAGGTCATCGTCGAGTGTGTTTCTTCTTTCGCGCCCACGGCGATCTCGCCGGGGCGTGTTCGCCGGGGCTCGTCCCTCGGCTGAGGGGTCTTCCTCTATTTTTCTAACCAGCCCATGCAAATCCCTCCGTCAAAACGTTTGTTCCATGCGATCAGGATGCGCAGTTGCTCACAGCCTGCTCACCACGCCGATCACCGCATCCATGGGACGCAGAAGCCTTCTTTTACGTTCCTCTTCCAGCTCCGCAATGTAGCGCACCGCCATGGCCAATGCGGAATAGCGGTCTTTGTGCTGATTGGTCCGGGCCACGTCGTAGAGTACGTTGCCGCCCGCGCCTGAGCGCATGACGATGTTACCCATCTCGATCTGCAGCGCGTCGCCCTCCAGATAGATCGCCTTTTCCTGCAGCGTCAGCCTGCGCGCCTTCGAAGCGTCCTCTTCGCTTTCTTCATCCGCCGTTTCCGCAAACCTCGACGCCACCGGCAGTTCCAGCGTGTGCTGCTCCTACGCTACGCGCAGGCAGGAAACCAGCTGCTGGTTGATCTGCGCATTGGCCTTGATGCTGCGCAGCATCGGCACGGCGTTGTGGATGATCGTCCGCTCATCGTCCAGCGTCCACGGCGGATACTCCTTGCCCCGTTCGTCGATCCATGGCTGGGACAGGAACTGCGGAAAGGCGTCGCCCAGCCCGCGATGGTCAAACACGATGCGAACCACACGAGGGAACCGCGCATATGTCCTGCGCACCTCCTCGGCGAGCGCGTCCAGCCGCTTGCCGTGATAGGAGCGCATATACACGAGCTTTTTCAGGTATGCGCCGCTCTCCATCTCGATGAGCTTGACGACGCAGATCACCGCGTTGTCCGCCGTGCGCTCGCTGGATGTGGCAAGGTCCACGCCCATCACATAGTCCGACGTGCAGCTCGTCGGCTGTGCAAGCTCCACACGCCTGAGGATGCGGCAGCCTTCGGTCAGATCGTAGGGGAACATGCTGCCGGATTCTGCGCCCACAAAGACGCTGCCGTATTCCATGGCGAACTTGGACTCCGGCATCTTGCGCTGTTCGGATCGGAAAAACGTCATGTCCGTAATGCCCACGCGCGCCGCGCTGTGATAGTCCAGCGTGCAGGCAAAGCTCGTCGGATCGCCTTTGGAGAACTCCTTCAGCGTGGCCATGAACATGGCGTAGAAGTAATTGCTCTTGAGGCATGCGGAAGTGATCGAGATCGTCTTGCTGGCGTAGTCCGCAATGCCGCGCTGATGGCAGATATCGCGCTTGGTGTTCTTCACCGGCGCAATGACGGCGTCAAGATCGTCCGCCTTTACTTCGGGGCTTTCGTCGATCACCACAATCTTTGCGCGGTTGCCGCGCATGGTGCCGACCGAAAAGCTCTCGATCTTGGAGCCGTTTCTGAGCGTGCAGACGCCCTTGTTGCGCGAAAGCTGCACCGGCCGGTGGCCGTCCGTCTGGATCTCGCGCATGATCTCCGGGTTGCGGATGAAGTAGTCCTGTATCTTCTTGACGATCAGCGTCGCCTGCTCCGCCGTGCCGGATACCACGGCAATCAGGCTGCCCGGGTAGAGGACGCCAATGGCGATACAGCACAGCGCCGTCAACCACGTTTTGCCGTAGCCGCGGCTTTTGACCACCATGAGCGTGTTCGCGTTGCCAAACTGCCGGGCGACCACCTGCTGCGTGTCCTTGAGCCTGATCCCGAAATATTGCCGGATGAAAACATCCTAATGCGTCCGCCAGTAATGGATCTGCCTGGCCCAGAGCTTCTCATTGCGAATATCCCGAATCTGCGTGATCGTCACACAACCACCTGCTCAAGCCCGACCGCCGCAATGGTGTGTCTGAAATCCGCGATGATCCTGTCGACATCGTCCGGCGGAAAGGTCGCAGGCGGCGTATCCAGCTCGCCGCTCATTTCGATCTTCGCCACGATCGCGCCCTATGAACCCAGCCCCGCCATGTCTCCCGGCTTGCGCTTGCAGGCCGCGAAATTGGCGGATTTGGAAAGGTTGTCGAAGATCGCCTGCGCTTTCTCCCATTCGGCCACGCTGGCCTTGCCCTGACGCATTCGATTATACTTGATATCCGCATCCAAAGAGGCTTTTGCTGCCTTGCGGGCGTAGTCGCGGATGTTCTGGTTGTCCAGCACAAAGCCTTCCTCCAACTGGGCATAATACTCATCCAGATAATCGATTTCCCGCTGCGTGTAGTAGCCGTTCCACACTTTGGAATAGGCTTGCTCCTCCTGCTTTTGCGCTTCTTCCGTGTGATCGGCTTCGAGCGCGGCAGGAGGCGCGCAGATCCCGTCCTCGCCCATGTTCGGCGCATAGCAGTACAGGTTGGACAGATTCATCACGCTGAAAAATGCCCGCACAATCGCCCGATTCTCTGCTGCCCTGCGCTTTTCTTCCGAGTTGTTCGAGTCCAGATAGACCGGATCGTTGGCAAGGGTATACATCGCCTTCTTGACAGCTCCCTCATACAGCTCTTCCGACCACCGGCGGTTGTTGTACCAGCAGTATGCCTGCAGCGATTCTCTGTCCGTACAATGCTTCATGGCGCATTCGCGGCACCATGCGTCATGAAACGATTGGCTTTCCCAGCCGCGGTTTGCATAAAACTCATTGAGCGCCCTGACTTTTCCGCAGCGTACGCACAATTTGCTCGGAATGCGTTTTTCCTTGCGCCTCGACCGCATATTCTCAGCCGCCATCCGTTTCACCTCCCAAACAAATGGGATAGGAACAGCGCCTGCCATAGCCCGCCTCGATCACCAGCGCCAGCGCGCCGGGCTGTCCGCCGTAGCCCAGCCGCTGTGCGTAGTCGTCCATGCCGCAAATGCTGGGAACTCGAAGGATCACCGCGTTTCCGCTGTCCGTATAACCGGAGATCAGCTCCCGTTCACGGTGCTTGTGGCCGCAGATCATAAAGTCGATGCGCTCATTGTACAATAGCATCGCCTGCTTTGCCGCTTCCTCCAGCGCGCGGGTTTCCGTATCATGAGAGAGCAGTATGGAATAGCCCTGCACCTTGACGAGCTTGCGCTTTGCCGCCTGCTCGTCGACCCTCACGGCAGATATGTTCCGCAGGCGCTCCGCCATATGCCAGAGAATGATCTTTTCCAGATTCTCATTTTCGAACTCGCCCCTGCGGCTGCCCAGCGGCCGGATCTCGGAATGGTTGCCGTCCACGCCATAAACGTCGACGTCCGCATACAGCGAAAGCGCGCTGACCCAGCGCGCCATGTATTCCGCGTACCGCATACAGCTTTCAACAACGCCCCAGCGAAGCCGCATCAACTGACTGGAACGCAGCATGCCATCCAGTGCGTCGCCGCACAATAAAAGCGTCACATGGTTCAGCTGCTCCCGGTCCAGTATAGCGCGTACCTGCCCAAGCAGATCGGCCATCCGCGCTTCAAAAATCTCCGGGCTGTAGGCGTTGAGCACCTCTTCGCGCAACCCGCGGATCGTCCACTCCGCACCGTAATGACAGTCCGCCACGCACAGGACGAGCGAACGCTCTTTCTGGCCGCCGCGCCTTGTTTGAGGGACAATTTGAATATCCGGCAGGCATTTCGCCGCCCTGACAACTTCGTCCCGCAACGCCTCGCTGCGCGACTACGCGCGCCGCGCCTCGTTGATCTCGTTGCGAAGATCCCGAAGCTGCTGCAGGTTTGTTCCTTCGGGGGCTGACGAATCCGGATACAGGCGCAGCATTCCGGCGTCTGACGCAAGTTTGATTCCCGCGCCCATTTTGCGCAGTTGGTCCGGATGCATCCCTGAATGAAACATTTCCGCGATTTCCGACCAGTCAAGATCAGACGCGCCTGTCACTTTACTGTACATCTCACGGACCTATTCCTGCCTGTTCATGCTCCGCATCACCTCATTTTTCTTCGCATAATCGGACGTGCTCAGGGGCAATCGCATATGCGGATTGATCCAGAAACAGCGCCGGCTTTCCTTCGTGTTCGACCACAAGCACCCTGTCCATATCATACAGCTCGCCCTCCCGCGTTTGCCGCGGGGCGTACTGGCCTGCTTCCGCGGATATGCAATATACCTGTCCGCCATGACAAAAGCGGTTATCCGTATCGACCGCGGCAACGTGGATAAAGCATCCCGGATATTCTGTCCGAATCTTTTGAAGCCGCTGAAAGCGCGTTTCTGCGTGCCGGTTTGGCCGCTCTTTTTCCCTGAGCCGTTCAGGAGCGCGCTCATCAAGCCGGTCCAGGAGGCACCGGAAGCACGCCTCCTCTTCGTCGCTGTTTCCTCGGGGCGAGTAGCTTCCGGCGTCTATCAGTCCGCTTACCCACGCGGGACAGGAAGACACGCTGATCTCATACCTCTCATGCTTTATTTCCTCGTGCTTCGTCAGCGTGCCTTCCGGAGCATCCCGCAGGAGAAGATACGCACAGCCGTCCAGAAACCGTTTGATCCTCTGCTCGGGCGAGCCCGGCCTGCAATCGTCGCTCATCCAGTGGCGCAGGCAATAGCGCGTCCACCGGCGCAGCTATACATCCTCCACGATCGCACGTTTGGACTGAGTCTGGTTATAGAAAACCGGCTTTCTTTCGCCGTTGGGCAAAATCACATCATATCTTGTTGCCATGGTATCTCCCCCTATATGATAGATCGACCGCCGAGCCTGTCTGTCAACATGGGCGCATGCAGGAAGCCGGCTCAGCCGCCCGCTGTTCCTGAACGTTCAGAGAACATCCTCCCCTAATCAATACATTGACCGTGGAAGCCGTTTGTCAACATTCCCATTTCTGCGCACCGCATCTGCAAAGTGCCTCCATTGCGCATTGTTGGCCGCGACGATCCTGCCGACGCCATCCCTCAGCAGCCGGCAGACTGCCTGTCTTGAACAGCCCCGTTCCTGCGCGATGTCAGTCTCCGAATATCCCTGCATGATCCATTCGATGACCTCACGCTGTTCTGCCGTCATGCCGCTTTGTTCGATAAGCCGGTCCAGATCCATATAGGTGCACAGGATCGGTTCGGCAATGTCCGACACCCCGTCTGATTCCAACAGGGCGCCGCACCCCAGCTTGATTGCGTAAGCGCGGTCCAGCTTTATGCGGTGCTTGAGCTATTCTTTGACGACCCGCTCCTCGCTGAACGGAACATAGTCCCATTCATGCAGGCCGCGTCCTTCGCCGCGCGTTTCCCGATGTATAGCTCCCATCTCGATCGCCCCCTCAACTCTCCGTTTTGTTGTTCTCCCATGACGGCTGGTCATTGCGGATCGGATCCGTCTTTTTCCAGCGAAGTCATCCATGCGTATTTTTCATTGCGGCGCGCGTCTTTCGACATGGAGGCCAACCGCCTTACATCTGCCGCAGGAATGAGGTTTCTGCCAAGCATTCGATATGACGCCGTCCCATGGAGGCGCTTTCGCTGCGCAACTTTGATCTGCCAAAGCTCCTTGCCGGGGCAGCGGCTCCCTGCGACGCCGGGGTTTGCCAGCCCGAGCTTCTTTGCGCACTCACATGCCGGATACAGAATACGGCCGCCCTGCTCATACACGATCAGCTCTCCAAAGTCCGGGTGATGGAGCGTCCTGCCCGCGCTGTCCTGATCGATGCATCCGCCGCCTTCCTGCCAGCTCATATGTTCCTGCCATTCCGCAGCTGAGAGATGCTGCCGCGCCGCCGGCTGTGGTATCAGCGTGCGGATGGCCTCATGATAGCAACGGTCAAAATCAAGCATAAGCTCCCGCATGGTCACCCGCATCCTTGCACCCCTCGCATCTCCGCATGGATGCGCAACAAGGTACCTCCGGCTTTCCGCCTGATATCCTCCGTCATGCAGGCGCACGCGCTTTTCCTCCTCAACAGTCACGGTTTTGGCATCCTCCAGCTTCCGAAGCGCCTTTCGGACCGTCACCGTGCTGTTCCCGATCGTTTCAGACAGGCTTTTCACGGAGATCCGCTCATGCTTCATGCGGCATCGCGCCAGCAGCAGAAAGGTCTACCGCCGCGCCGTCCGTGTCGGCTGTGCAAGGACCATCTCCATCTGGTTGGCGTAAAGATATGCGGCCCCTCTTGAGCATCCGTTGCCGGCAGCATTGAATCGCTCCGAATAGACCCATGCAACCAGCTCGTCCATGTCCTGATAAACCTGTGCGGGAGTTGAGCGGATCAGCGAACGGTCCTGCCCGGCATACCACTCCTCAAGCCGTTTTCTGCAGGCTTCTTCCGAGCTTCCGTGCGCGCGTTCAAAGACGGCGATGTTGCGCATCATGTTATGACGCGTGCCTGCCTGCGCAAGCGTCGTTCCGAGCCGCCGCGTTTCCGCCGGCGAGCGCGCTCCTCCTCCCCCGTCGGCCTCCGCCCTCAAAGTATGCTTCGCCGGGCTCAGGAGCGGAAGCGAAAACAGCGCCTGTTGTTCCCGAGCGTTAAGCGGCTCGATGCCGAGCAGGTAGTCTGGCGTGCAGATCTCCTTCATCGAAGCCGCCTCAACATACCAGCACATTTTCCCCGACTTCGGATGAACGGACAGGGGCAGCTTGATGGCAGCCCTGTCCGTTGGCCGGAATTCCACCTTCTTCTGATCCAGATGGCATGCGTCCATGACATGTCTGTACAGGTTGAGCAGGATATCCGTTCTTATGACGCCGCCAAAAAACAGCTCGACATGATACCCCTTGCTCCCGCTGAAGGAGACATGGATCTTCCGACGCGGAATCCCCATCGCGTCCAGCCGGTCGATCAGGAGCCGCACCGTCTCCTTACTGCCGTCATCCACATCAAAGCACATGAACCTGCTGCCCTCCCGCCCTGCAAACACGGCGATGGCATATTTATGCTCCAAATGGTTGCGGATTACGTTGTCGCTCAGGCTGCACCATGTTCCGTCCCTGTGCTTGGGCGTGATGATCCTTCCGTTCGGAAGGCACAGCACATAACGCTGTCTGTATGAGATATATAGCTCTTTCATCTTTTCAAGGAGCCGCTCCGTACCGCACATCCAATGCCTCCTTTCCCTCCAAACCCAACTGGCTTCCGACAGCCTTCCCATACAAGAGATGCAAAATCCCTGAAATCTTGCATGCGCTGATTTCCAAACCGATAGCTCCGGCGGAAGCGCAATGTTATGACTTTCTCATTATATATATAAAGGTGTGGTTTCCCAGGGTGTAGTGGGTAATATATATAATCGCTTCGGGATGAACAGGCAGTCCGTTTCCCTCGTGCTTCCATCATCTGTACTCTTATCGAAGCCTGCGCGCCATTAGACGATGGCCATGGGCTTTTTTCCTATCTTATCGCAGCACGATCGACGTCGCCGTCCTTGCGGAATCGTCTCGCGCTCATGTGTATATATGGATGCATTTTTTCTGATTTCAGATTCAAATCCTGCATAATGCGTCAAACGCCCGATGCTTCCTCGAATGATTTGCAATATATGCACGCGGAGAGCTCGGCTTCTGCGCCGCCGGGCAGCAGGCAGACAGCGCGCGTGCCATACGCGTTCGGATATCCCCCCGTTTGACGCCGGCATCCCTTTGTTCCGCAGGTACGGAAAGACCCATACCAAATGCTCTGAGCTGTGTCCGGCGGCGTTCAGCCGCATGGGCTTTTATCTGGCACAATATATAATATAGAAATCCATCATTCAGGATGTCGTATGGCAGGCATAGGGGTTTTTCTGGCGTCAATCCGTTTTCAGACGTAAAACAGGACATAATATAGCATTATGTCACGTTATTCTGTCCCGTTTTCGCCGCTTTTTTGTCTTTCAAGCAGCCTTGCAAACGGCTTGCATAATGGGCGTATTTTGTGCGGCGATATGCGCGGCGTATTCGCGGCCATTCTGTCAAGTATTTTTGCTTGACATACGCGCGCATTTCCCGCCTGTTTTTGCCTGCTCCCCTGCCTGTTCAGCACTCCCATTTTGTGCCCTGCCTCGCGCGCGCACGCATTATAGGGCAAAGCGCCCAACAAAAAACTCTGTCAACTCGGAAAATTGCACAAATATTTTTGCATTGTTTCAGGGCGGATATGCCTGACGGCTCAACGCCCTGAAAAAATCAGCTTCTAATGAGCGCGAAAAACGCGCTTTTTTCGTGCCGTTCGGCTGCGCCGCACGCCGAAAAATTCCCGTGCTATGCTTGACCTGCCGAAAGGCGCGGCGACAAACCGCGACGGACGGCAGGAACACGAAACACCACGACGACGGAAAGGGGGAGGATGCAAGGGGCAAGCGGCCACGGCTGATGCGGCACCTGCGAACATGGTCAACTGTTCGGGCACCATGTGCCAAACATGGCGCGTCAAGTGCAAGGCTTGACAGGTGGTGACTTTAGAACCTGTGCCTATCCCATGGGCGCGATATGCGAGAAAGCGCAAAAAGGCGACTTTGTGGGCGTGGTGAAAAAATTGAATAGGCGTATAGCGGATTCAAGGCGCGACGTGTAGGAATCTTTCACGGTGGAACATAGGTTGCACGAAATGTCCCTGCCCGTGGTATGCCGCAAAGCATGGGGTTTCTGTCTGTTGGGACAGGCCATGACAGGCGGCAGAATTGCCAAAGGCAGGGACAGGTGGGAATTATGTTCAATGCGGCCCGTTTGTCCTTCGATTGGTGACGGAATCAGCTTGTATCTGTTGGGATACAGGAATCAGTTTCTTTGAATTTGCTATACGTTGGGACTTGCCCATGTCGTAGAAAGGGCATGGGCTGTCTGTCCTCACGGTAAAAGTCCGTGAGCTGATGACGGCATGAGCCGAAACAGACAGAAAAGAAAGGGGTATCACTATGTCCAAAACTGTCAAAAACACTGTCAACACCATGAACGCCATGAACACCAACAACAAAAAGCAGGAGGGAACCACCATGAAGAACACCAGCACCACCACCAGCACCACCAGCACCACCACCAGCGAAGTCATGACCGCGAAGGAATTTAAGCAGAAGTCCTATGATGCCTACCTTGTCTATGTTGACTTCATCGAAGGGAAGAAGTCCATCTCTGAAACCGTGGACGCTCTGTCTCCCCTCATGGCTGTCTATGGCCTGTCCCTCACGCTGGAGAACCTCGCCAACCTGTTGACCGTCAAGATGACTGCCTACGGCAAGGACAAGGGCGAGCAGGCGAAGAAGGTCAAGTCTATCTCCACGTTCCGCGCCTTTGTCAAGGGCGGTTGGAAGGATGTCGAAGCGGCTCCTGTGCACTCCAACGCGGGCAAGAACCCTGCCGATGTCAAGACCACCGCGAAGGCCAAAAAGCCCACGAAGGCCGAAATGGAAGCCAAAATCGCCGAGCTGGAAGCCCTGCTCGCCGCGTCGAAGTCCGAAGAACAGAAGGCCGCTTGACGCTCTGTTCTCCCTGTTGCGGCGGCTCCATCCTTGCGGTGGAGCCGCCTTTCTTTTTCAGCCGCCTGATGAGTCTTTGAAAAGTAAGACGAAACGCCCGCATGGGCGTCGCGGTCCATTATGAACCCTTGAATATCCTATATCGCAGACCGTAGAAAGGAGGATGCTCATCTTCTCAGGCTGTTCCTGCTTTCATGCAGCACAACACAAGCGGCGAAGCAGGCATATGGCTGTCCGGACACTTGCGGCAAACGACTATATGCGGAATTTTGAAAGGAGGAAAATGGTTTTCGCACGTTCAGCAGGTGTAATCCGCAGCCCTGGAACGCGCTCTTTTTTTACCCGTTTTGTTTAGCTATGCTAATTATTTAATTTTGTATAGTTAAACGCACACAAAGGGAGGTGCTGGAATTGAAGAAATACACCCTCTATTGCGGACTTAACGACAAGGACACAAAGCGGCAGGAAATCTCCACGCTGGAGGCGGCAAAGATGGTGCGCAATGCCTGCCTGTCATATGCCGACGGCGCAACCATCTTTGAAGCCGACGGGATTTACCGGCACGAAACCGGCGAGCTCATCGCAGAAAAAACGCTCCGCGTGGAACTGATGATGGTGGAGCAATCCGTCGTCCGCCGCATCGTGGACACAATCAAAGCCACGCTTAATCAGGAGTCCATCGCAGTACAGGAACAGGAAATCCTGTCGGCACTTTGGTAGAACGCGGGACCGCTCAAACGCGGCACAGCCGCAAAGAACCCATATTGCGGCATCTTGCGTGACCAACTTTCATTCATAGCGGAAATCTCCGTGAAAATCTCCGTGAACACTCAAGCACAAAGAAGGGAGCAACACACATGGCAAGATACTTACTTCATATTGTCCGCAAAGAATCCATCCGCACCTTTCTATCCGGCAAGCGGGAACTGCACATCTTCGGCATCGTCATCCGCATCCAGCATGCGCACACAAACCAGTATCAGGTCGTTCTGCCCGACGGTTCGGAGATTTTTCGCATCGTCGATAAGGGAAACCGCAGGCTGGCTGTGTATACGGTCTGAACGCGCATCGGGCATCATGCAAAGTTTTCGGGAAAACGCCGCTCTTGTTATGGGCAGCGTTTTCTGATTTCAGAAAGGAGAATGAAATGGAAAGCTATCAGGCCATGCAGGCGCGGCACCAGCGGGAGGTCAACGCCTTTCCCATGAAATGGGCGTTTAACAACGCGCAATTTGAGGAAGGCATGCGGGAATTGGGACTTGAGCCAACACAAACAAACGAGATCGTCGGCATTGGCGGCGGCGGGTTCATCTGCAAACGCGACAGGCAGGCGTTCATCGACATGTTCAAGCGGCAGGACGCAGAGCGGAAGGCTGCCCTTGCGGCGCAAAAAACCGGCAGCGAGTATGCCTATCAGATGTTCCTGCACGAGTTGGGCAATCACGAGTACATCGTTACGGGGGATTTGACAGACACACTGGACGCATGCGGGCTGAGCAGCGAGGACATCCGCAACGACCTGAAACTGCAAAAAGCGCTGGCAAGAGCGATAAAGGACTACATGGAGGCGGCAGATCAATGACAGACAGAAATCAGCACGTTCTGGTCCGGCTCATTCCAGACGGTGAGTGCATTGGGATTCGCACATTCAGCCGAGAAATCGGACGACGCGGGCGCTTCCTTATTATCCGCAGCTCGCTGGAGGAATGGCTGTGCGGCAATCGGAAGCGCGCGTACTATGACATGGATTGCGGAAACATTTTGCGCATCCGGGCAGACGGACACGCTTTGCTGTTCACCATCTTCTGGCTTGCCAGCCGGGGAAACAGGCTGGAAGGCCATGCGCAGCAGTTTTGCATTCCGGCGGAGCTGGTCATTGCGGCGCTGCGCAGCGAAGCGCCTGCCCGTTATCTGTATATCCCGCAAATGAGTCATGCGCGCATCGAGCTTCAAAATTGCGCCAGGGTCATGCGGGACATATGCGCAGAGAAGCACATCAGGCGTGCGTTCAGCAAAGCCATGCGCGATTGCTTCCACTGGCCGGGCGATCATGTGCGCCTGTATCCGGACGTCCGGCGCGATTTCTACTTCACCGCGCAGGACGGTCTGTGCGGCGGGCTTATCCTGCATGAATCTGCATTGACCACGCCTCACGGAAAGTACCGGAAACGCTGTTACTCGGTTCACACATAAAAATATATGGCAGAAGGTGAAACTTATGGGCTACTATATGGAGCTGTTCGATCAGGATTTTACAATTCTTGCCGCCAATAAACAGGCAGCGTTTGATTTGCTGAAGCAATGGGAACGGAGGAAGCTTGAAAAGTATCCCAGCCTCAATGAATGCCAACCTCTGGGCAATTCCAATACGTTTGAGGACGCACTTGCGGAACTGGACTGGGAAGCGGAGATAGACGAGGAAGGGAATATCGCAGGGCTGTGCTTCATGGGCGAAAAGCTCCGCGATGAAGACGTCTGGCTGGACGCTTTGGCGCCGGCGGTTGAAAAAGGTTCTAAGCTGCTGATGCGCGGCGAGGACGGCTATCTGTGGTGCTGGTATTTCAACGGCGAGTCCTGCACGGCCTATGACGGAAAGGTCGTCTTCCCGGATATCCCCGTCGAGGGAAAGGAGCAACCGATATGCACGATGTAAAAACGCGCTGGTTCCAGGACGAGAATGAACCGGAGACGATGATTTCCGAGGCGCAGCTCAAGAAGGAATATGGCATTAGCGTCGCGGACGGGAGCATTGACCCCGCTGAAAAGACCTTTCAGGACTATCTGCGGCGCTGCATGCGTTCACAAGGCGGCACCCTGACGGAGGTGTTTCCAGAGAAAGAAAATCGGGCCAAATATCCATTCCTGATTCGCGAAACCCTGGCCATGCGTGTTGAGGTCGAGGCCGGTTCCTTTGAAGAGGCAAAGGACGAGGTTGAGCGCCTTTACTGCGAGGGCGAATTCAATCTTGATCGCAACTGCTTTGCAGGCGCAGCCTTTCTTCCCTGTTGTTCGTGCTGCGAATCCGACTTTGGTGATGACGATGATTTGCGGGAAGTGGATGAAGGCACTCCAGAAGCACGCATGCTTTGCGACCGTTGCGTCGCCGACATGGAGGATTCCGGCACGTTGACGCGCTGCGAGTGCTGCGAAGACCTGTTTACACCCTCGCGGCTCAAAATCAATCCCCAAAATGGATCGCAGGAGATCTGTCCCCTGTGCGGCGAGGTCTGGTGCGAATAAAAAGGAGGCTTTCCCTGTGACAGGCAGCATCAAGGTCATGCTTTTCCAACACGGGAACGACGGCTATTCGCTCTGGTAACCTCCCTGAAGATCTTGACGGCCTCTGCGACAACGCAGAAAAGCGTGAGGAAGCTATTGGCGCAATCGCCTGTGAAATGCGACGCCAAATCAGCAAATACGACATTTCCCAAGACTATGCACTATCTGAGGCTTTTTCAGCATACCAAAATGGGCGAATCTGATTTATCGGGGAGGAATAGTGTGAAAGAAATGATCCGAGCGGGCCCGAAAAAAGGCGCACAAAACCAACC
>JAHZHX010000006.1 GCA_019420065.1 Clostridiales bacterium
TTGCCTTGCAGACTTTCTCAGCCTCTGTCAGTCTGTTGACTTTGTCAACAGACTGAACGCCCTCTGCTTGCTATACAAGCGAGGGCGTTGTTCATGGATTTATTCCTCTTCCGGCGGGGCGCTGCGCCAGGGGCCGTGCCGGTAATAGCTGAAGGACATGAGCGCGGACACGATCCATCCCAGCGGCCAGGCCATCCAGATACCGGTGGATTGATAGGGGATGGAGAGTACCTCGGCCAGCACGACGCGCAGCGTCAGGTCGGTCAATGTTGCAAACATGAATTTGCCCATCAGCCCGCGCCGCGCAGCACGCCGTCGGAGGAGAGCTTGAGGGCAGACACGGCATAGAACGGCGCAACGATGTGCAGGAAAGCGAGCGCCGCAGCCATGGCGTCGCCGTCCGGATTATTCAAAAACAGAAGCACAAGATAGCGGCCGCCAAAGGTGTAGAGCAGGGAAATGGGGACAATCAGCGTCAGCACCATGCGCAGGCCGGCCCTGTAACCGCTGCGCACGCGGGACATTTTGCCTGCGCCGATATTCTGCGCGGTGAAATTGGAAATGCCGTTGCCCAGCGTGGTCAGGGAGGTGATGACCAGGTTGTTCAGCTTGATGGCAGCCGAATAGCCAGCCATTACCGCGGCGCCGAAGCTGTTGATGACGCCCTGAACGATGATGTTTCCTACCGAAATAAAGCTCTGCTGCAAAATGCTGGGCACGGCTACGCGGGCGATTCTGCCCAGCAGCGGCCAGGAGAACAGGGGACTGCGTTCGTTGGTTTCGATCTGTCGGAGCCGACGGAAAACGCAGAATACGGCCAACAGGCAGCTGACTCCCTGGCACAGAAAGGTGGCCCAGGCAACGCCCTCCACCCGCATGCCAAAGACGCTGACAAAAAGAATATCCACGGCAATGTTGGCCGTTGAAGAAGCAGCCAGAAAAATGAACGGGGTCTTTGAATCACCCAGGGCAGAGAAAATGCCGGTGGAGATATTATAATAAAAGACAAACGGCAGTCCCCAGATATAAATGTCCAGATACAGGCTGGAATCAGCCATCAGGTGTTCCGGGGTGTGAATTATCCCCAGCAGTGCGCGGCAGCAGGTCAGCCCTGCCGTCATCAGCGTGCAGCAAAGAACGCCCGCGGCGATCAAGGTGGTGGAAACGGCGGTCTTGAGTTCCCGAAAGCGCTTTCCGCCAAACAGCTGGGAGACGATCACGGAGCAGCCGATGTTGCAGCCAAAGGCAAAGGCGATGAAAATCAGCGTGACCTCATAGCTGTTGCCAACGGCTGCCAGCGCGTCCTCACCGATGAATTTGCCGGCCACAAGGCTGTCGGCAATGTTGTATAACTGCTGAAAAATGATGCTGCCAAACAGCGGCAGGCAGAAACGCCACAAAACGCGCGAGGGAGCGCCGACGGTCAAATCCTTGTTCACAGCGGAGCCTTCTTTCGTGCAGAGTCGTCTATATTATATGCAGGATACGGGAAAAAGCAATAGCTTGTCTGTGTTTTTACCGTTTTAATTGACAAAAGGTGGTTTGCCGCTTACAATAGAGAGGGGGACATACCAATGGCAAATGAAGGCTCCCCTAAAAAGAGGAATGCATGCAAAAAGGACTGAAAACGTTAACGACCGTGCGCGCGGCAGTGATTGCCATGACGCTGTGCGCGCTGCTGCTGGGCTGGGCCGGAATGGGCGGCGCGCTGGCAAACGTCAGCATGGCTGCGATTGCCCTGCTGGTGATGCCGCCGTATCTGATGATATGTGGCTTTACAGCCGGATTGCTGCCGGCGCTGGCATGCCTTTTGATGACGTTGGGCGCATTGTATGGCGCGGGCGGCGCGGGGCTATTGGGCGTTGGCGCGCTGTATCTTTTGCCGGTATCGGTGGTATATGGTTACTGCCTTTGGACCCGCAGGCATTTTTGGGCCACCTGCGGCGCGATGCTGGGCGCGCTGATTGCCGGAACGCTGGCTATCTACGCGGTTTTGCAGCATGTGACGGGCGGCGCACTGTATGAGGCGGCGGCTGACATGGCCGCCGGGGCGCTGGAGAATGCGGACGGGCTGCTTTATATGCTGTGCAGCGCCGGTTTCCTGGGACTGCCATCCTCAATGGCGGAAACGGCGCTGGTTCCGCTGGAAACGGGAGGCTATGTATTTTCTGCCCCGGCGAAGCATGAGCTGCTTTTGCAGGTGCGTTCCATTGTGATGCAGCTGCTGCATGGCGCAATGCCCTCGCTGCTCATTTCGGGCAATGCTGTCCATGTGCTTTCCGGTATGGCCTGCGGCGTGTATTTCGGCTGCCGGGCGGCAAGAAACCGGGCTTACAAGCGCAATGAGGAGCAGCAGGATGTCCCGGATCTGTCCATGCCGCCGCTGTCAAAATGGTATATTCCGCGTCCTTGGGGGCTGCGGCTGGGCATATTGGCAATCGGTTATCCCGTTATGAGCTTGGCGGAGAATGACACGCTGTTTTTGCTGGGCGCATTGATGTGGCAAACGTTTTTTGTCTGCTTTGCCGTGCAGGGCCTGGCCACACTCAACGCGGCCCAGAAGAAGCGCGGCACAGGTCAGGGCTGGCGGATCTTGCTGATTATCGCCTCGATGACGGTCAGCTTTTTGCAGACCGCGCTGCTGGTAGTGGGCGTGATCGATCAGATTTCAAATGCGCGCGGCTTGCGCCCCCGCAAAACGCCGCGTAATGAGGAGGAATAAACATGAAGGTTATTTTGCTGTGCGATGTGAAGGATATTGGCAAAAAGGATGATATTGTCAATGTAAGCGACGGTTATGCGCGCAATTTTCTTTTCCCGCGCAAGTTTGCCATGGAAGCGAACGACAACGCGATTCGCGTGATTGAACGCAAGCGCGAGGCGGAACGCAAGCGCGAGGCGGAAGCGCGCGCCGCGGCGGAGGTTGTGGCAGGCAAGCTGAAGAACAAGGTGGTCACGCTCAAGGCAAAATGCGGCGAAAAGGGACGGCTGTATGGCAGCGTAACGGCGCAGGAGGTCGCCGCGGCGATCCAGGCGGAATACGGGGTCGAGCTGGACAAGCGCAAGGTGGAAATTAAAGAGGCCGTGCGCGCGCTGGGAGATTATGAAGTGATTGCCCATGTATACCCCAACATTAACGCAAAAATGATTCTGCGTGTAAAGAATATAGTGGAGGCGTAAGCGTTGAGCGAGCAGCAGGGAGGCTATCCGGCCGCCTTTACCGGTGTCCCGCCCCAAAGCATTGAGGCAGAGCGCAGCGTATTGGGCGCGCTTTTGCAGGATGGGCGCGCGGTATCTCTCGCCATGGAAATGCTCAGCGAGGATGATTTTTATTCTCCGGCGCATCAGGCGATTTACGCGGCCATCCGTGCTTTGGCGCAGGAAAGTACGGCGGTTGACCTGGTTACGGTGGATGCGGAGCTGTCCCGCCGGGGTACGCTTGCGGGCGTGGGCGGATCGGGCTATCTGGTCGAGCTGGTGCAGTACGTGCCTACAACGGCCAACGTGCAGTATTATATCTCCATCGTGCTGGAAAAATCGACCCTGCGGCAGCTGATTCAGGCCTCCAATGCCATCAGCCGCAGCTGCTATTCACAGCAGCAGGAATTGAAAGACATCCTGAGCGCGGCTGAAAAGGCGATTTTTGATATTGTTATGCGCAGGACGGGCGGCGAACAGCTGATCCATATCCGCGAGGTGCTGTATGCTACCTATGCGCAGATTGAAGAATTGGCCCGCCTGCAAGGCAAGGTAGCCGGGGTGACGACGGGCTTTACCCAGCTGGATAAACTGCTGACCGGCATGCACGGAGGCGAGCTGATCCTGATGGGCGCGCGCCCCAGCATGGGCAAAACAAGCATTGCCCTGAACATTGCCGCTGCCGCCGCCAGCAAGGGGAACAGCGTGGCGATTTTTTCATTGGAAATGCCGCGCGAGCAGATTGCCATGCGTCTTTTGTGCGGCGATGCGCGCGTGGACATGCAGCATGTGCGTTCCGGTACCTTGCGCGACAAGGAATGGATCAAGCTGGCGCAAACGGTTAACCCGCTTTCCAACGAGCGTATTTTCATTGATGACACTGCGGGACTGACCCCGCTGCAAATGCGTTCGCGTGTGCGTCGCATCATGCTGGAAAAAGGACTGGATCTGGTCGTGATCGACTACCTGCAGCTGATGGGCTCGGACGGTAAGAACGAGAACCGTCAGCAGGAAGTCAGCGAGATCAGCCGCAGGCTGAAGGCCATTGCGCTGGAATTGAAAATTCCCATCCTGGCCTGCGCGCAGCTGAGCCGCGCAAATACGCAGCGTACCGTCAAACGACCGATGCTGAGCGACTTGCGCGATTCCGGTTCTATTGAGCAGGACGCGGACGTGGTGATGTTTTTGCATCGCGAGTCGTATTACGATCAGACGAGCGAGGAAACCAATACCGCAGAGGTGATTATTGCCAAGCAGCGCAATGGTCCACTGGGAACGGTCAAGCTGAATTGGCTGAGCGAGTTTACGCTCTTTGAGGATATGTATACTGAAGATGCGGTCACGATGTAGCGGACTGCATGGAGATTGCTGACGGGGGATTGAAAAATGGAACAGGCGGCAGTTGCCTCTTTTACGAAAGATCTGAAGTTTGAAGCTTTTTTGCTTGTGCGGTCTGCCGAGCAGCGCGCATCCTCCAATGGCAGCCGCTATCTGGACATGACGCTGTGCGACCGTACCGGGGAGATCAACGCGAAGCTGTGGGATGGGGCGGTGCCGCCGCCCAAAACAGGCAGCATAATCAAGGTGCGCGCTCAGGTGATCGAGTATAACGGTCGTTTGCAGCTGCGCGTCAGCCGTCTGCGGGACGCCAATGAGGACGAATACGATTTATCGGTGCTGATCCCCTGCGCGCCGGAGTCTCCCAAGGCCATGCTGGCGGAAATCAATCAAACGGTTGACGCTATGCAGAATGATACGCTGAAAAAGCTGCTGCGCGAGCTGCTTGCCATGGCGGGGGATAAGCTGGTATATTACCCGGCTGGTCAGCGTCTGCACCATGCCGAGCGCAGCGGTCTTTTGCATCATACTACCTCCATGCTGCGCACGGCCAAGGCTGTTTTGCCTGTTTATCCTTGGCTGGACAGTGATTTGCTGCTTGCGGGCGTGATTGCGCACGATTTGAGCAAAATCCGGGAAATGAAGTCGGACGAGGCCGGAAACGTAAACGATTATACGACAGAAGGGCTGCTGCTGGGCCATTTGGTACGCGGCGTTACGCAGGTGCGCGAAGCGGCGCGCCGGGCGCAGCTGGCGGAGGAGGATGAATATGTGCTGCTGCTGGAGCACATGGTCATCAGCCATCATGGCGAGGCGGAGTATGGCAGCCCGCGTCCGCCCATGTTCCCGGAGGCTGAAATGCTGCATTGGATCGATCTGCTGGATGCACGGATGAACGAGATGGAGGGCGTGCTCAAACGCACTCCCGCAGGCGCTTTCAGCGAGCGCATCTGGTCTTTGGACCGGCGGATGTATCATCCGCGCTACCGGGCGGAGGAGAACGCCAACGCTGCGGCTGAGCAGGAGAAAATTGACGCCGATCAGGCTTATCAGGGGCTTTTGTAAATGGAAGCATATGTGCAGGATACCATTGCGGCGCTGGCTACGCCTCCCGGGCGCGGCGGCATCGCGATTGTGCGCGTCAGCGGCAGCGCGGCGCGCGCTTGTTTTGAGCGGCTTTTTTGCCCGGCAGGAAAGCAGCAATTTGAATCGCACCGAATGCTGTATGGCCATTTGCTTGATGCCCACGGGGAAATGATTGACGAATGCATGGCTGTGATGATGCTGGCGCCCCGTTCCTATACGCGTGAGGACGTGGCCGAATTTCATCTCCATGGAGGAGATCAGGTGGCGCGGCAGGCGCTGGCGGCATTATATGCGCTGGGCGTGCGGCCGGCGGAGGCCGGCGAATTTACCCGCCGGGCGTTTTTGAACGGCAGGATTGATTTGAGCCGGGCGGAAGCGGTCATGCGGCTGATAGGCGCGCAGGGCGAGCGCGCGGCGCGTGCTGCGCTGCGGCAGCTGACAGGCGGCGTGAGCGCTTTTGTGGCTTCCGTGCAGCGGGAGGTGCTGGAACTGACGGCCGGCGTGGCCGCGGCGCTGGATTATCCGGAGGAGATTGAAGAAAGCGAGGCTGCGGCGGATACCGCGCGGCGGGCGCTGGCGCTGGCGGAAAAGCTGGAGCGCGCCTGCGATGAACGCTCGGCAAGACTGCTGGAGAGCGGCTTTGAAGTGGCGCTGTGCGGGCGGCCGAATGTGGGCAAAAGCTCGCTGCTTAATGCGTTGCTGTGCGAGGAACGAGCGATTGTTACCGACATTCCGGGAACTACGCGCGACGTTGTGCGCGGCAGGATGGAGCTGGGCGGCCTGACGGTGAACATTTCGGATACCGCGGGGATCCGGGAGCAGGCGGAAACGGTGGAAGCAATCGGTGTCGAGCGCGCCCGGGCGGCGATGAAAAGCGCTGACCTGGTATTGCTGGTGCTGGATGGGTCGCAGCCGTTGAGTGCGGAGGATCAGGCGCTGCTGGCGGACACCCAAGCGTATCCGCGACTGATACTATGCAATAAAAGCGACCAGGGGAGCGCGTTTTCTTTTCCGGGAGCGCTGCGGATATCGGCGGTAAGCGGGGAAGGAATGGATGTGCTGCGCGAACGCATTCAGCAATGCGCCGGTACGGCGGAAATGCCGCCTTTGACCAGCGCCCGTCATATGCGTCTGGCGCGGCAGACGGCAGCACAGCTGAGAGAAGCGGCGGTATCGCTGTCCCGGGAGGAAACGATGGATCTGGCGGCGGTTGATTTACAGGCGGCATTGGAGCTGCTGGGAGAGATTACCGGCGAACGTGTAGACGAGAAGCTGCTGGATACGGTGTTTTCAAATTTTTGTGTGGGAAAATAACATAAGTATAAAGCCCCCTTGTCTGCTTCGGGACGCGAAGAAGGCAAGGGGGTTTTTGAGCGCTTATTCGACGGTGAAATGATAAATGGTTTGCGAATGGTATTCCTGGCCGGCATGCAGCACAATGTCGGGAAAATGAGCGTGATGTATGGCGTCGGGATGATGCTGCGTTTCCAGCGCGATACCGGCATAAGCGCCGTAATGGCGGCCGCCGTGCCCAATGCAGTTCAGGCCCTGGCCGCTGTATACCTGAACACACGGCTCGGTGGAGCGGATATACATGGCGCGACCGGAATGCGGCGCATGCAGCATGCCAATGGGGCGCATACCCTCTCCGGAAATGCGAAAATTGAAGTCATATCCGTTCTTTTCGGCCATAATGGGGTATTCCGCGCTGCGGCGGATTCCATTGCCGATGAGCAGCGGTACGCGCAGATCAACCGGCAGCCCGTCCACGGCACGTTCTTCACCGATGGGAATCAGGGCGCTGTCTGTCACGGTAATCAAATCGGAATGCAGGCATAGCGTATGCGCCAGCACGTCATCGCTGCCATCCAGATTGAAATACGCATGATTGGTAGCGGCGCACAGGGTATCCCGGTCGCTGACGGCGTGATAGCGGATGGATAGCTCGCATGCGTCATTCCAGAAAAAGCTTACTTCAAAGGTCAGCGCTCCGGGAAAGCCTTCTTCGCCGTCCGGACTGACCCGACGGAAGGTGACCGAATCGCCCTCCAGCGTTTCCTGGCAGCTGCTTTCCCAAAGAAAGGACTCAAAGCCGTGAAAGCCGCCATGCAGGCAGTTGCCGTTTTCATTGGCCGACACGGCATAGGGCGTGCCGTTCAGAGCAAAGGATGCGCCGCTGATGCGGTTGGCGACCCGGCCAATGGTAGCGCCAAGATACGCGCCCTGCGGCGTGGTATAAGGAGCCACGCTGTCAAAGCCGAGACATACTTCGCCCAGACGGCCGCCGCGGTCGGGAACGCGGATGGATACGATACGCGCCCCATAATCGCATAGGGACAGCGACGCGCCGCTGGCATTGGTCAGCGTATAACAGGCAGCGGGCTGGCCCTCTTTTACAAAACCGAAGGCGGAACGGATAATGCTCATATGTGTACCTCCTTTGTATGGTGGATGTATAGCAGCGATGTATTCGGTCAATAATAGCGCTGTAAAGGGGGGACAAAAATGAAAATTTCTTATCGGAAATCGCTGGTCATGGCGCTGATGGGATTGCTGCTGATGCTGGCGACCGGCGCCTATTTTCAAACAATGCCTGAAATCGCCGGCACGGCATTGCTTGCCGCGCAAAACGGCTATTTGCTTTATGGCGGGGAAAATGCGCCCCAGGGAGAAAAAATGTTTTTTTCCCGGGAAAAGTTGTACGAGGGGCTGCTGCTGCGCGTGAGCGCGGATACGCCGCTGCCGGAAGAAATGCCTGTCCAGCAATCGCGCAACGTCCGCAAATTTGTGGGCCTGTATATTCCCACCGGCGAGCAGGTGAACCTGTCCGAAGAGACTATTTATGCGCTGTGCGATCTTGTACAGGAAAATGCGCTGCTGTCTACATGGATCATTGACGGCATGCATGCGCCTATGGAACAAAACGCGCTGCAAAAAGCAGCTTTTGAAAAATATCAGAATACTTTACCGCTTGCGGAAGCGCTGGCCCAGGCCATTCGTGATGTGCCCGACAGCGGAAAAAGCGAGCATCAGCTGAGTACGGCGTTTGATTTACAGCTGAATGGGATATATGACTGGTCGCAGGAGGATCCCATGGCGCGTTCGGCTGACGGCCGCTGGATGCTGGAAAATGCCTGGCGGTTTGGCGTGATTCGCCGCTATCCGCCGGAGAAAAGGGCAATTACCGGCGTTGAAAACGAGACGCTGCATTGCCGGTATGTGGGCAAGGCGCATGCGGCCGTAATGCAGACAGCCGCCTGGTGCCTGGAAGAATATCTGGATGCCCTGCATCGCTATGGTACGCTTCGGTTGGTCACGCCGGAGGGAAAAACGCATTGGATCCTGTGTGCGCCCATGCAGGAAAAAGGCGCGGCGTTTACAGTCCCTGCGGGAATGGCAGCCGCGCCAAGTGCGGACAATACGGGATACGCCGTATGCGTCCTGTCAGACATTTAGATTTCAAGCTCGGGATACAAAAGCGCTTGCTGCAAGGCGGAGGCGCCGTCCTCTTGGGAAACAAGCGTCTCCAGGCGCTGCGCTCCGTCATCCTGATGGAGCAGGTTTTTAAGCGCGGCCGCCGCTTTTTTGCCGTCATCGGAAAGCAGCGCGTCGCTATGCAGCACCCAACTGCGCGCAAAATCGATTTTGCCGTCCGCGCGCAGATAAAGCGCAGCGTTGGCGTAGTTCAAAACGCATTCGCTGATGGCGTGGCTGGCGGCGCTTTCCTCGGGCATATTGAGCAGAGCGATCACGGTCAGGCTGCCGCCTTCGCGCTGCGCGCGGGCAGCACCGAGCAAGCGCTTGACCGCTAACAGCGCGGGAGCATTCAGGCCGCAGGCCAGCGCGCGCGAAGCGGCGGGAGCACTGTCGTTGCTCAACTGAGCAAAGGCTGTCAGACTATCCAGCAAGATTATAACGTCCTTTTTTTGTTCTGCCAGGCGGACGGCGCGTTTGCAGACAAGGTCGGCAATGCGGAGCTGGTCCTGCGCGGGCATATCAAAGGACGTGCAGATATTTTCGCCGGGCAGCGCTTCGCGTAGATATGTAATATCCTCGGGGCGCTGATCCAGACACAGGGTAAATAGCTGAACATCGCTATGGAGCGCGGTGACCGTTTCGGCAACGGAACACAGGAAGGCGGTTTTGGAAGCGCTTTGCGGCGCATATACCAACGCGCGCTGACCAAAGCCGAGAGGACATAAAAGGTTCAGCGCCTGCAGCATGGGATCAATCTTCTTTTTGGTGCGGAAAATGGGCCGCGCCGGATAGATGGGCGTCAGCGTTTCAGCCGCGGCGCTTTCTTTAATGTCCTGCGCATCCACGCCGTTAATCTCAGTGATATAAAGCAGCATGCTGTGCGATTCGTTTTCGCGTTTGGCGCGCACCTTGCCATGAATCAGGTCGCCCGTATGCAGATGAAAGCGGCGGATCTGGGCGTTGGAAACATATATGTCCTGATTGCCCGGCAAATAGCCGCTGGCGCGCAGATAGCCGTGCCCTTCGTCCTGCAATTCCAGAATGCCGCCGCCGTCGGTAATATCGCCTGTCGCCAACAGATCCGGCAGAGCGGCGGAGGGAGAGAGTGGGGAAGAATCACGGCGCGCACGGTAATCGCTTTGATAGGGTGTGGCAGGCTGGGCCTGCGGCTCGCTGCGATAGGTCTCCTGCGGCGCGTCGGGCTTGGGCGCGTCCGTCGTCATAGAGGCAGGGCCAAACCGGGTAACGCTGGGCGCGGGACGCTGGGGAATGCGCTGCTGGCCGTAGGTGTTGGCGGACGCTGCGCGCTGCTGCGTATAGCCGGTATTGTTATGCTGCGAATAGGTATTATTGCCGGCGGACTGCTGATAAGTGCGCGGATTGTGCCAGGCGCGCACCCCTTCCAGAGAAAAAACGGGCTTATTGGTGCCGGGTACATTGCCGCGGTTGACGGTAGGCTGCGCGGCAGGCGCGGCGGGACGGGCGGCAGCCGGACGCGGCGAGGTCCCGGAACGGGAAAAAGGCGCGTTGGGCGTGAGAATAGGCGTGTCGTCATCATCGGCGACGATATGCGCGGTGCGCTGCGCCGGGGCGGCGGGAACGGCAGGAACCGTCTGAGCGGTCGGAGCGGGTTCTTCATGAATTAGAGCGTCGCAAAGGCGATCGACAATGCCCTGCTTGGAAATGCCTGCGCTGAGTTTTACACCGTTTTCACGGGCGACGGTGCGCAGTTCGATAACGGTCATTGCTTGAAGGGCTTCTTTGCTATACAAGGTTTGTTCCTCCTATGGTCGGGTCTTGAATGGCGGGGTTGATGGCCAGCAGCACGTCGCGTTGTACGGCCTGCTCCACCCAATGGCTGAAATCGGCATACAAATCGGATTCGGGCAGGATAAAGCCGGCGCCGCATACCAGCTTTTCCAAAACGCTGCGTTTGAGAGTATAGGTATTAAAGGAGATGGCAGCCGCGCAGCCGGGCAGCAATGCCTGCTTCCAGACAGGGAGGCTTTGCTGCAAAAGCGCCTCCAGCGAGCTTAACTGCCCGCGCTCATAGGGCGCGTGCTGCACGCCGTAGGGAAGATCCGCTACAAGGACATGCGCTTTCCGGCGGGCGCAGAGGGCGGCGGTATCCCGTGTGTCGGCAAAAATCATACGCAGCGAACGGTTGATGTTTTCAGGCTTCTGGACGGTGACCGTGGCGCAAGGGGCGCTTTTACCGCCGGGCAGGGTCAGGCTGCTGCGCGCCGCTGTATGCTTGACGCGGTGGTACTGCAGCCATTTCTGCGCGTAGGCCGTGCCCTCGGTAATGCTTTTGCGGTCGCTGTCGATACCGGTCGCGTCCATGCCGCGAGATAGGGCGCAGAACAGCGTAGTGCCGCGGCCGCAGAGTGGATCCAGCACATGCACGCGTTCCGTGCGCCATTGGCCGCCTGCGGAAAGGGCAAGGTTAATCAAAAGCTGTGTAAAATCCGCATTGGTTTTGCCCTTGTATTTGAGGATCTCCGGCATATCGTTGGGAAGGAAGAGACTGCTGGGCGCCTCGAGCGGCCGGAGAAGGCCGCCCTCCAGCGTCGCTGTCATATACAGCGAGGACATTTGGGAAAGGAAAGCATGCTGCGATGGGGTCAGCGGCGGCGCTTCAAAACAAAGAAAAGGCGCTCCGCCCAATACCTGCATGGAAACGGGGGCTGAAACGCCGCAGGACGCAAGCATGCAGGATAATTCCTTTTGTGAAAGAGAGCGTAATGATTCTTGGTAGCGCGCATTGGCATGCGCGCGTAGTTGATAGGCATACAGCATGAAATAACCTCACTATGCATTATCAGCCTGTGGTGGCAGTATAGCATAATTTCCCAAGGGAATCAAGAGAGTTGGGACAAAATGTTGTTATTTTCACAAATAAGGAGCTGTTTTTTATCTATTCTATCTTCATAAAAGCGTCATAAATGCAGATTAGTGCGAATAACATTTTGCAGGAACGGAGGGTGAAAACAATGAGTGTGCGCTTGAAACGTGAAACGATAGAAGTGGGCCGCCTGCTGCGTGCGGCCGCGCAGCAGACGGTGACGGAGGCCGAAGCGGCGCTGCCGGGCGGTCTAAGGGATGAGGTACGGGTATTTTATACGGAGGCGCAGGCCGTGCCGCTGGGCGCTGAAGCGGTCGGCAACCGCGTCACGGTCAGCGGACGGGTCAATTTCCGCGCGCTGTACGCTCAGGGGGACCTGACCCATGTTCACAGCGCCGAAACCAGCGCGGATTTTACCCGTCAGCTGACATTGCCCGCAGCGGACAACGGCGCGCAGTATCAGCCTTCATGCGAGATTACGGGCGTATCCTCGCGCGTGTTTAACGGCCGCTTGCTGATGCGGGCAGAAATGAACGTATACAGCGAAGCGTTTGCCGCCGAGGAAATCAATGTGGTTTCGGATGTGGATGAGACGGGGGCCCAGGCGCTTTCGGAGACGGTCACGGTACAGCGTACGGTGGGCGGCGGCACGGCGCAGGGATTGGTAAAAGGCGAGTTTGAATTGGCGGAGGCGCTTCAGGCGGAGGAAGCGCTGCTGGGCAGCGGCGAGGCCCGGGTAGAGGATATCATCGGCGGCGCGGATGGACGGGCTACGGCCATTGGATCTATTGACTTGACGGTGTATCATGCTTCCAGGATGCCCGGCAGGCCGCTTGTATATACCCAGCATAGCCTGCCGTTTGAGCAAGCCGTGACGCTCAGCGGCGAGGCGGGCGATATGCTCTCAGCCTCGGTGGAGGTGACGGATGTGGCGGTTGCGCTGGAGGGCAGCGGCGAGGGGCAGCTTTTGCGGGCCGAAGTAAGCCTTGCGGCGCGAATCGACGCGCTGAAGGAACAAAGCGTGGCGGTGGTCAGCGATGTGTTCGGAGCTGCGGACGATCAGCTGATTCCTTCCGGCGAACGCGTGTCGCTGCGGGTGGCTTCGGTCAATGAACAGACGGCGGAAAGCGGTCGTTTGCAGCTGATGCTTCCTGAGGGCACGCCGCGCATCAAAACGATTCTGGCCGCGTTTGTGCAGCCGGTGCTGGCAGGCGCAAAGGCGCAGGGCGGAAAACTGCATGCGGATATGCTGCTGCGGGCGACCCTGATTTATATGACTGAAGATTCGGGAATCCCGATCTCGTACACGGCAGAGGAGCCGGCGCGCATGGCGTTTGCCGGCGAAATGGAAGAAGGGGACAGCATGGAGCTGCATGCCTCGCGGGTGGAAGCCTCGGCAGTGGCGGGTGACCGCGCCGAGATCCGTTACGTGATGGCGCTGCATGCGCGCGGCGGGCGCTACCGGCAGGTATTCGCGGTCACGGATGTGGCACAGGAGGAAGCGGAGAACAGCCAGGCGGTGCTGGCGCTTTACCGCACCCAGGGAGACGAGCGGGTATGGGACGTGATGAAGCGTTATCGCCTTTCTCTAAATGGGCTTCAGGCATTCAATGAAGAAATAAAAGACAAAAAACCCGCCGATGTGCTTCCGGCGGGCGCCAACCTTATCGCATACAAACGATAAATAAGAAAAGCGCGGGCAGACAGGCGGCATAATGCCGCTTGCCTGCTCTTTTGACATGATAAATCAGCGAGGTTTGTAGGAGAATACCAGTCAACACGCTGAGAACGCGCCATACAGGCTGCCAAAAATCATCGAATGCCAGCAGCCTGACGGCGGCATGCGATAGGGCTGAAAGCGATATGGCAAGGCAAAGCGCATAGAGTCCTCTGCCCAGCCCGGCATGAAAGTCGGCCGCGGATTTTGCCCATAATTTTTTTTGTCTGCGGGGCGGCAAAAATACGGTGAGGGTGAATAAAAGCTGGCATAAAAGCGCCGCGGGCAGCGAGAAACAGGCCAGCGGACATGCGAAAACGGCGCACAGCAATGTGCGCCGCATCATGCGTACCGTGCGGTCCATTTTACTCCTTGTACATGTCCATGCCGTCGGCCAGCGTGTCGGCATTGGCCTTCACGGTGGTATAAGGGCTGCCGGACTGAAGCATCTGATACAGCGAGGCAATTTCGCTGCGCGCCTTTTCGTCATCCGTTACGGCAATGGACTGCAAGCCCGGATGCACGGCGCGGGCACGGTCAAGCACCATGCCGCGCAGGCGGTCGTCGATGCCGCCCTGATAGGAAGAGTCGAAGGTCACGCCGACGAGCGCGGTATTGCCCACGGCGACCGCAACGGCTGAATCGATTTCGGTCAGCTTTTCAACGGCTTCGCGAAGCGCTTTGGAAGCATTCAGCGCGTCCTCGGCATTGGCGATCTGCGTATTTTCGCCGCCGGGGAGAATGTCGCTGAGAATGCCGTTGCCGCCGTTATCGGTGGGCATGGGCTGGGTGCTGGCGTCGGGCATGTTGGTATTGGCCGGATTCATGCCCGGGGTCGTGATCGCCGCGCTGGGCGACGGTTCGGTGTCGGCATTGCTGGCGCAGCCAGTCAGCATCAGCGCCAGAGCCAGACACAGCAGGGTAAGAAAAATGCTCCTTTTCAAAGGAATCGCCTCCTCGCGGCTATTGTGCGCAAGGAGGCGGGCAATTATCATGCCAAAAATTAATCGTAGAAGGTGTTGCCGCCAATGAACTCGCGCAGGATGGACAGCGGCGGAATTTCGCATAGCGCATCCTCGGGGGCGGCCTGAAAATAATTGAGAATTTTGATGAGCCTGTTTGCCCGGAAATAGGTCGGATCCTCAGGCTTAACGCGCCGCAGCATATCATAAGCGTAGGGCTTGAGCACAGGCAGCTCATAGTGCAGCGCAGTATTGAAAACGATATCGGCCTGTTCCTGGAAGGGAAAAATCCATTTTTCCTCGCCGCGACGCACACTGTCCCACATGGCCAGCGTTTTTTCCGGTGCAGTGCCGCGGAACTGGTAATCGCGCACAATGCGCCGCAGCAGCCGCGCGTCGGTCGTGCGGATGCGGTTGTGGTCGTCAAGGTTCAGGCAGGTCAGCTCGGAAAGATAGAATTTGCAGATCTCGCCGGGCCTAAAACCCTTATGCAGCGCGGGATTGAGGCCGTGGATGCCCTCGACGATCAGCGGCTGATTGGGGCCGATGCGCATTTTGACCGTTTGCGATTTGCGCATGCCGGTGGAAAAATCATAAAGCGGCAGCGCTGTTTCTTGTCCGTCCAGCAGGCTGCGGATGCATTCGCGAAACAGCGGTACATCCAGCGCGTAGAGCGATTCCAGGTCGGGCTCTCCATGCTCGTCAAGCGGCACATCCGGGCGATTAAGGTAGAAATTGTCCATGGAAATCAGCACCGGCCGCATGCCCAACACGCGCAGATGCACTTTGAGGCGGTTGGCTGTCGTGGTCTTGCCGCTGCTGGAAGGGCCGGCCAGGAAGATGGCCCTGGCGTTCATACGCAGAATGTCTTCCGCGATGTCTGCCAGGGATTTATCGTGCAGCGCTTCGTTGACCCGGATAAACTCGCGCAGCTCGCCGCGCTTGATCAGGTTATTCAGATCGGATGCGTTTTTGCATCCCAGAATTTCGCACCAGTAATTGGACTCGAAAAAGGTGGCCATGTGCTTGGGACGGGAAACATAGGGCGCGGGCTTGCCGGGATCGGCCGGGGAAGGCATTTGCAGAATCAGCCCCGGGGGATGATAACGCACGGCAAAGGCGGCAGCCATGCCCGTTGAGGGCAGCATGGCGCCGTAGAAATATTCGGCCAGCCCGCCGCATTCGTAAATATTGAAATAATCGTAGGAGCGGTAGGCGAGAAGCTCCGCCTTGTCCGTCCAGCCGCGGGCGTTGAAATAGTCAATGGCCTCCTGACGGGACCAGCGCGAGCGCGTGAAGGGCAGATCAGCCTCCACGATCTCGCGCATGGTGTCCTCGATCAGCTTGGCGTCTCCCTGAACGGCGCGTTTGCCGATCAGCTGGAAGTATACACCAAAGCCGATGGAGTGCTCGATACGCACCCGAACGTCGGGATAGCAGCGATGAACGGCCATCAGCAGGATAAAGCGCAGCGAACGCTCGTAAATACGGCGGCCTTCTTCATCGTCAAAGGTGATGGGGCGCAGCTCGCAATCCTTGCGCAGAATGGCGCCCAGCTCCAGCACGCGGCCGCCGCAAAACGCGCCCAGCGCCTGGGAAGCGTCCTGCGGCATCAGCTGCCGCAGCGCTTCGCTTACGGTAAGGGGGGAATCAAACGAACTGCTTTTGTCAAGCACGCGAATGGAAATCATGCTTTACTCTCTTTCTGTTCGGCCTGCTGGGCGGCAAGCTTATTTTCCCATTGAAGAATCTTGGTGGAGATATAAGCGGGATGCTGCTCTTCGCACATGGCGCAGGTACGCACCATGCAGCGGCGGCCGTTTTCGCTTTTTTGAAATTTGACGCGCACCGTGAATAGACCATGGCTGTCGCAGCGGCACAGCGCCTGCTGCACCTGGTTGTCCATGCGCACATAGCCTGCCGCCAGATTAAAACGATGCCCGCATACCGGGCAGGGCGGCGTGAGCGCATGCTTGCTGTTCATGGCCTCGTTCAAACGGCCCACGTGCAGTACATCGCACTTTTCCTGCCGCTGAGTGCGCTCGGTATGGGTCAGCTTGCGCGCCGTTTGCGCAAAGCGCAGCACATCTTCGGGTTTGGGACATTTTTTGAATACCAGCGCGGTATAGTATGCGTCGTTCAGCGCGTTATGAAAAGGGTGCGCTTCGTCGGCTTCGATGCCAAAATGCTCCATGGCGGATTTCAGTCCCGCGCGGTTTTTGGTATCACCGATCAGCTCGCCGTACAGCCGCTGGATGTCATACATTGCCGGGAACGGCGCGTCGCAGCCAAAAAACGTTAGATTTTGCTGGAAAACGGAAACGTCGTCGCAGCCCCAGGTGAGCAAAACGCTGTCCTCGCCGCACCAGAGGCGGAAGCGCTCGGCGGCCTCGGCAAATTGCGGAGCGTCGCACAGCTCCTCCTGCGTAATGCCGGTGATGCGCTTGATGCGCGGATGGAGCTTGACGTAATGCGTCGGCTGAATCAGCTGATTGAAGCTGTCAACGATTTCCAGCTGCTCGTTCATGCGGATGGCGCCGATCTGGATCATTTCAAACAGCAATTTGCCGCCGACCGATTTGTAGGCGGAGCTGTTATAGGAAAGCGGCTGGTTCCATTCCAAATCCAAGATAATGTACTGCATGTGAGAAAATCCTTCCGAGTTTTATGGAAAGTCAAATATTGTCTTTGCAATAGCGCGCGGCGCTGTCGCCGGCCAGCGCGCCGGTAGAAAAGGCGATTTGCAGGTTGAAGCCGCCTGTAAACGCGTCGATATCCATGATTTCGCCGGCAAAAAACAGGCCGGGCACTTTTTTGCTCATCATGGTGGCGGGCGCAATTTCCTTGGTGCTGATGCCGCCGCAGGTGACGATGGCCTCGTTCATTCCGCGCGTACCGGTGATTGTCAGAGGCAGCGCCTTGAGCGTGGACACAATGCGGGCGCGCTCCGCGGCGGTAATCTGCGCGGGCTGCTTTACGGCGCTGACGTTGCATAGCGCGGGGAACAGCTCGGCCAGCCGCGCGGGCAGCAAGGTGGGCAGCAGGTTTTGCAGCTGTCTGCGCGGGGAAGCGGCAAAGTCGCGCAGGATGCGCGCGTCCAGCTGTTCGGCGGTCAACGCCGGCTTCAGATCCAGAAAAAGCTGCACCTGCGGCCAATCGGCGGTGGCCAGAACACTTGAGAGCGTGAGCGTCAGCGGGCCGGAAATGCCAAAATGGGTAAAAAGCATTTCGCCCTGTTCCTGGTATTTTATTTTACCATGGATCGATGCGGTAAGGCAAACGTTTTTCAGCGCCAGCCCTTGCAGCTTGCGCGGCCACAGCTCTTTGGTTTCCAAGGGCACCAGGGAGGGAAGCGCGGGGATGACGGTATGGCCCAGCGTCTGCGCGAAGCGCAGCCCGTCGCCGGTAGAGCCGGTGACCGGATAGCTGAGTCCGCCGGTGGCCAGGATGGCGCAGTCGCAGGGCAGCAGGCGCACGCCTGTGCCGTCGCGCACCTGCACGCCGCAGACACGGCCGTCTTCGGTCACGATGCCCAGCACTTCGGCTTGCAGCTTCAGCGCCTGGCCGCGCAGCGCGTTCAAAAACGCGCGCGACACGTCGCTGGCATGGTCGCTGACGGGAAAAACGCGGTTTCCGCGTTCGACCTTCGTTTCACATCCCAGACTGTTCATCAGTGCCTGCAGCGCGGCGGGCGAAAGAAATTTCAGCGCGGAGTACAGAAAGCGCGGGTTGCGCGGCACATTGTGCAAGAAGGTTTCCGTATCGCAGTCGTTGCACAGATTGCAGCGGCCCTTGCCAGTGATATAGAGCTTCTTGCCAAATTTTTCGTTTTTTTCCAGCAGCGTTACGCGCGCGCCAGCCTGCATGGCAAAAAGCGCGGCGGAAAGCCCCGCGGCGCCGCCGCCGATGATGATTACATGATTAGTTTCCTTCATTCATATAGACGCTGTGCGCGTCCCACACCTCTTCCAGTTGTTTGAGCCGCTCTGCCAGCGCATCGCGGTGCTTGATGCCCAGCGCTACGATCAGAGCGTTGATGACGCTCATGGGCGCAGCCATAGAGTCCGCAAAGGAGGCCATGTCCGTATGAACGGACAGGCAGATGTCCGCCTCGTCGTGCAGTGGACTCATGGGACCATCGGTAATGCCGATCACCTGCACCTGATGCGTTCTGGCGTAGCGCATGGCTTCGATGGTGCGGCTGGAATAGCGCGGAAAACTGATCCCCAGCAGCACGTCGCCCGGCTTGATGCGGGAAATGGAGTCAAATACGTCGGCGCTGCTGGTGGCAATCACGCGCACGTCGTCAAAAATGTAGTGCAGATAATAGCCGGCAAACTCAGCCAGGGGCGCGGCGGAGCGCAGCCCCAGCACATACAGCCGCCTGGCGTCCGATATGGCTTGCACAGCCTGACAGAACGCCTGGTTATCACTTTCCTCAATGGTGGAGCGTATGTTTTGCATATCGGCGCGAAGCACCGTTTGCAGCACGCTGGTTTGTTCAATATCCGCCGACATTTCAAACCGCTGGGTGGCGGTCAGCCGCTGTCTTGCCAGCTCCTGCAGGCTTTGCTGCAATTCGGGATACCCTTCGTAGCCCATGGCAACGGCAAAACGCACTACCGTGCTTTCGCTGACGGAAACGGCTTCGCCCAGCTTGGAGGCGGTCATCAGCACGGCCTTGTCATAGTGCTGCATAATATATTCGGCAATGCGGCGGTGACTTTTGCTAAGCTTGTTTCCGCTGCGATTCAACCGCTGAATCATGTCCTGCCCTGGTTGCATATTATACACCTCAAAAAGCAAAATCCGGCGATAAAAGCAAGAATATTATACGTTTGCACCCTGCGTATTGCAATATTAACCGCAAATATCCGGTAAATTCTCTTCCAGCCAGCCGCTGCCGTCCTGATAGGGGCCGACCAGCGAGCAGGTGATATGCCCCTCTTCCAACAGCGCCATATCGGTGCCGGGAGCGTGCGGCTCGGTGCGCAGATCGGCGTCCATCCAGAAATAGGACGCGCCGCGGGGATTGACGCGCTTTTCATAGCTGTCAAGAAAAAACGCGTCGCTCAGCGGGGCAAAGCGCAGGGGTTTGAGCTGCTCTGCGGGCAGCGCCGGGGCGTTGAGATTGAGCAGCGTCAGGCGCGGCAGCGAGACGTCCTTCATTTTTTCTGCCATGGAAACGGCAAGCCGGGCCAAATGCAGCAGCATATCCCAATCGGCTCCCGGCATGATGGACACAGCCATGGCGTTCAGGTTCAGCATGCGCGCTTCGCGAGCCGCCGAAACGGTGCCGCTGTAATAAATGGCGGTGCCGGCATTTTCGCCATTGTTGATGCCGGAAAAAACGAAATCGATGGGGCGGTCGCTTAAAAGCGTGCCAAGCCGCGCGCAATCGACAGGCGTTCCGGCAACGGCATATGCCTGTGCGCCCTCCCAAGGTGTTGGGGCAACCATCAGCGGCGCGCTGAGCGTCAGGTGATGACTGGCAGCGCTTTGCTGCGTTTGCGGGGCGCAGATGGTCAGGGTGTGCCCTTTTTCCAAAATCGCTTGGCTGAGCGCTTTCAGACCAATCGCGGTAATGCCATCGTCATTGGTGAGGAGAAAATGCATGGCAATCATCCTTTCAAAAAATATGGCATTTCATTATAATGGATTTTAGCAAAATGAGCAAGCATGTTCGCGCTTTTTACGCATAAAATGCGATGGGAGGGGATGAGAAATGGCTTATGTCCGATTGAACGGCACGGGGGAAGCCTTTGGCTGGATGATGGGCGAGCGGGTTACGCTGGGGGCCTTGACGGCGGGCAGGGAATATTTGCTGATTGGTGATCAGGGCGAAGCTGCCTTGACGGCCGACACGCAGGGCGCATGGCAGGGAACGCCGGGCTGCGGCGTGCCGCTGGTGCTGACAGAGCGGGACGGCGGCATGGCGCTATACAACGAGGAACGGCTGACAGCGGCTGCGGCGGTACTGCTGGCGCAGGAAAAGACGCATAAAAAAGCGTCTGAAACAAGGGCTCCCGAGAAAACGCTTCCCGAGACGGAGAGCGCGCCTGCGGCGCAAACAGAAAAAACGCCGGAGGTCACGGCGGAAGAAGTGGAATACCGCGCCGTATCGGAGAACGCGCCGGTGGACGCGCTGCCTGCGCTTGAATGGCCGCAGGCAGCGGAAAAGCTGCGGCCGCTGTTCATGAAAAACCGCCCCATACGTTTGTTCGATGCGCCGGGATGGCGCTTTGTGCAAACGCTGGAAGCGGGAATGCAGTGCTGTTTTGGCTATCGGGCGGAGGAAGACCGGGTCGCGGAGGTGCTGTACGGCGTGCGCGCCCGAGGCGGGCTTTCGGCGCCGAAGGGGCTGCAAGGCTATCAGTATCAGCGGGCCGTCAACGGCGAAGGGTACTGGACGCTGCGTCAAACCGTATAGTCCCTCGCCGTTATGCGGGCACTGATCGCGTCCGCCAGGCGGTAGAGAAACTCGGCGTTGGTGGGTTTGCCGCGCTCTGGACTGATGGAAAGACCGAAAAAAGCGTTCTGCGCCTGGAGACTGCCGTGCAGCCAGGCGCTTTCGATCGCGCTGCGGATCCGGCGCTCAATGGCGGCGGGCGATGTGCCTGCATGCCGGGCGAGCCAGGGATAGAGGCTGTGCCGGAGCGCCGGGGCGGGCTGCGGCCAGGCGCTGAGCCAGGCCGCGCCCAAAGCAATATCGGCATAACCCCGCAGTGTTTCGGGCATGCCGATGGCGGCAAGCAGGGTGCGCGCGTGCGACAGGCGGAGCGGCAGCGTGGGTTCGGCCAGCGGGCTGACAGGCGGCTGCATGGCGTTTTGTACGGCAAGGGCGGCTGAGGCGGCAGGGGCGTCGGCGATGCGCGGCGGACAGGCAGGCATAAGCCTTACGCACAGCGTGTCAAGTCCGGCGGCAGGGGCGTCGGCCAGCAATACATGGGGCTGCAGACGGGGAAGCTGCGCGGACAGCAGGATGCGGTCGGGGACGATGCCGCACAGAAAAAGTCCTTCCTGATCCAGCGCTTTCAGGTAGGCCTGCGGCTGCGCGCTGAGGAGCAGCACGCGGATTTCAAAATGAACGGGCATGGTATTCCTCCATGCCCATAGAATAGCATAAAGCAGCGCAAAGGTCAACCGTGCCGGGTGTTTTTGAGAATCTCTATGGCGCCTGCGAGGATCATGACCAGCGCGGCAACCTGAAATACGCTGACAAGCGGTATTGTGTGCCTGAATGCCAAACACACGCCATTGAGAAGCAGTCCCAGGGAAAGCAGCAGAGAATGGGAGACGTTTTTTGTTTTGCGGTTCTCCTCGCCCTTCAGACGCGCGATGATTTGGGTGGTCTGCGCGGCGGCATGGATCATCGGCACGGTCAGGACGATCAGCAGGCAGGCGAAGAATTTGCCCAGGCGGAAGCCGTTGCACGCGGCGATCAGTTCAAGAAAAATACAGATGATTTCAAGAATGGAGGCTGCCTTGAGCATCGTGCGGATTTTGCCGTAATGCTCAATGAGCGAGGACGTATCGGTGTACAGCTCAAATTCGCCCAGGCTGGCGGGACGGCGCAGGATGACCCAGTAAAACCAGGTCGCAACGATTTCGGCCCCGGTGTCTTCGATCAGCTCGCGGTATTCGGGGCTGACGGCGCCGGGATGATTCTGAAAATCGATCTGGTAAACGTATTCGCCCTTTTCGCATGGCTCAAACCGGTAAAAGCCGGCGCAGTATTTTTGCAGCGCCCAGCCTTCCTGCGCCATGGCGTTGAGCCAGCGCGTTTCCTCATCCTTATCATAATACAGACGGAACTTCATCATGGTCGCTTTCCTCCCTTTCATTCATCAGCGCGGCGTTGCGCAGCAGCTCTTCCAGGCGCGCTTTTTCGGTATGGAACACGCTGCGCCCCTGGTCGGTGATCAGGTATTCCTTTTTTTTGCGCGCGTCGTCCGCGATGCGGTAAGTGCGGATCCAGCCGCGCTTGAGCATGGTCTGAATAGCGCCGTACAGGGTGCCTGCGCCAAGCGTTACGCGTCCGCCGGTGAGCCGTTCAACCTCCAGAATAATGCCGTAGCCATGATTGGGTTTGCGCAGGGCCAGCAATATATAGTAAAAGGCCTCGGTCAGCGGCAAGTCCTTTTCGGGCATGAGTAGCCCTCCCTTCTGCAATATATCGACAAACGACATATCGTAAATTAAATATATCATCTTACGATATATTTGTCAAGCGATTTTTTAAAAAAAATTGATCTTTGTAAAAAGGGCGTTTTGTTGCCAATTTGTTCAAACAGTGTTCATATATCCCTGCTATGATAGTTACAACGAAGCGGAAACTGCACCGCACGGCGCGCTTTGGGGGAGCGTGCCGCGCTGCGGAACGCGGCGAACGTTTCTTTACATATTAAAAATATTCCTGTCCCGCCCAAGGATGGCTGAAAAATGTGCCATCGGAGGGCGGGACAGACAATTTTGGCCTTTCCCGGAAAAGCGAGTTGTGCTATACTGTTTTTCCGTAAGGAGGGAACGCGGATGCAGAAACGTGAAGCGGCCGGTAATCTGGATACGGGGCTGCTGAAGATCATTGCCTTGTGCTGTATGGTGATTGACCATGTGGGAGCGCGGCTGCTTAGCACGCACATTGAACTGCGCATCATTGGCCGCATTGCCTTTCCGCTGTATATCTGGTGCATGGTGGTGGGAGCGTGCTATACCAAAAATCCCGCGCGCTATGCCCTGAGGCTGCTGCTCGCGGGATTGATTTCTCAGCCGTTTTATATGTTGGGGCTGAACCATGGCTGGGATAAATGGAGCATTTTCATGACGCTGCTGATGGGATATCTGGGAATCTGCGGTATCCGTTACAACCGGTTTGGCAGCCGCTGGTGGGCGTCCGTGCTGGTGCTGCTCACGGCATGCTTTGTGGATATGGACTACGGCTGGGGCGGCGTGATGCTGATTATGCTGATGTATCTGGCGCGCCGCAGCCGCGGCGGGATCGCGGCGGTGATGATCGCGTTCTGCCTGTACTGGGGCGCGGGCAGCGGCAATATCCAGCAGGTATTTGGCTGTTCTCTGCGGGAGCTGCCGCTGTATAATACCCCGATTGCGCGCGCGTTTTTGCATTTGCAGACCATGGCGCTGCTGGCGCTGCCCTTGATTTTATGGCCCCGAACAAAGCGCACGGCATTTCCCAAATGGGCTTCTTACGGCGCGTATGCCGGGCATCTGTTTTTGCTGTGGCTGGCGCAGCTGGCGCTGGGCGTAACGAATCTTGCGGCGGCGCGGCAGCTGCTTATTCCCTGGATGTAACGGTCTGGAAGGCGCCGGTACGGCGGGCGGCGGCATTCAGGCGGGAGCGTACCCGGTCGAGATTGGCATGACGGGGCGGCTCAGGCCGGAAAACGGGCGCGGAGGGGATTCTCTTTTCCGCTGGCGCCGCGGCCGGCTGGGGACGGGGCGGTTCGGGAGACGGAACACGCTGAAAATCAAGGTTGCGGGCCCGGAATATGCGCCATTGCTCCTGCTGTTCGCTGAAGGATAATTCCGCGAAGGGAGATTTTTTCGGATCGTTCATAAACATTGAAGCTCCTTTCCTACGGGTTTGCATTCTATCCTATGCGCCGCTGGAAAATGTAGTGCATAAAAGAAATCCCTTCCGCGCAGAATAGACGCGGAGGGGGTTTTTACGATGCTTTATTATGTGCTGAGACGTTTTGAAGCCAAGCGGCGCAAGGCGTATGCGCTGCGCGAGATCCGCCGCAACGGCTGGCGCAGCCCGTATCTGGGGGACGGAAGAAAAAAGTTTTTTCTGTAATCAGCGGATAAACAGGTCGTCGCGCAGGCGGTAGAGGGTGCAGCCATGATTTTTATAGCAAACGGCGTCAATAAACCAGTCGATTTCGCGCACGGCGTCATATTGCATATAGCCCCAATGGTAGCCGTCGATATTATCGTTTTTCATGTTGCTGTCCGTCCAGCGGACGGTATTGGCTCCGGGGTTATAATCGGCAATGAACAAAAGGCTGTGCGCGCCTTTGCCGTAGTAATAGTCGCCCGTCATCTGGAAAAAGTCGCCGGCCTGTACGCTTTGCAGTACCTGACGGCAAAGGGCGATATTTTCTTCTTTTGAAAGTGTCGTGTCATATTTGAACTGGCCGGCGATTTCAAACGGACTGCCCTCCTGGGCGGATTCGATGCGCCATTCGATTCCGTAATCATATGGCGCGCAGTTGACCTTGGAATTGTTTTTGGGCATGTGCAGGGGCAGATCGGGATATTCCGCCATGCCGTAAGCATCCTTGAAGGTGTCAAACATGCGCATGACGAAGTTTTTGCACACGCCGCGGTCCCAATCCTCCTGAGCGGGAGCATGATAATAGTAGGGATCCTTAAAATTTTTATAGGCCAGGGCAAACATGTCTTTGAACAGTTTTTGCCGCGGCGAAAGGATGGTTACGCTCTGCGTGCTGGTCGTTTCATATCCGTATTTGTCCTTTTCGCCGTAGCCGGTCACCGTGATTGTGGCCGGTTTGGTGTAACGGGACGTATCAAAGGTATGCTCGATAGCGCTTCCATCGCCGGAAACGGTGACGGTTTGCCCTTCATAGGTGAAGGAAAGTTCCATGCGCTTTACATTTTTCCCCGATGCGCGTACCAGAAGCGTGCCGCCGGCGTCATAGCTTTGCGCGGCGGTCGGGGCGAGAATGGTCACATGCGGGGCAGCCTGGAACTGAAAGAAAGAGGCTTCTTCCTCGGCATGCCCTGACATGGGGCAGACGAGAACCAGGAGCATCAAAAACAGCAAAAAGCGTTTCAAAAAAAGCACCTCGCTTTCGCGGTTCAAAAACTATTCCTCTTACTCTACCGCAAATGCTGGAAGGTGTAAAGGGTTAATCAGCAAAAATATCAGATTTTACGTTTTTTATAAGCATCCGCTGAACCGTTTTTTCGGTTGATTCGCGGCGGCTGCTTTGCGCGTTCAGAAGTCTCTTGCGCATGAGGGAAAAGCCCTGTATAATAATGGCAGGATAGGCTTTTGCTTATCCGGCAGAAAGGCGCGGCGGTACCTTGCGTAGCCGCTGTGAACAGGAGGAAGCTCATGCAATTTGTCGATTATCAGATCACGCCAAGTCCGGTGCCCAACGATGGGATTTTGTTTGTGGATCACAGCGCCGCCGGGCGCAGCGGACATTTGGGCCATGCGCTTGTTGAATATGCGCCCGATTGCTTGCTGGCGTTTTATTCGAACTGCTCCGGCGTGCGCAACAAGGGGCATAACGGTTTTGGCTGGATGGAGTACAAGCGTTCGACGGACGGCGGCAATACCTGGTCCGAACCGATTGTACTGGATTATTCAAAGCAGGTTTTTCTGGATGGGCTTTATACGGTCAGCTGCGAAAAGGCGGTTGCGCCCCGTGAAGGACGGATCGTGCTTTTTGCCACGATGAATGACAGCAAGGGAAAATTCTGGGGCCCGTGGGTGGAGCCGCGCTGGCTAATCAGCGACGATGGCGGAAACACTTGGCGTGAAGGGGGACGGTTCCCCTTCAAAGGGCGTATTTTTGACGCGGCTTACCGTGACGGCGTGATTTATGTGCTGGAATTCTGCAATGACGGCGTTGTCAGCGATGAAGGAAATCAGCCGGAGCATGTGTATCGGCTGTTTGTCAGCGAGGATGAGGGAAAAACCTTTGCGGAGCGCAGCGTTTTGCCTTTTGATACGTTGGAAAAGGTGTACGGTACAATGGATTTTGATGCGGATGGCGCGCTCATCGTCTATATTTACGATAAGCTGGACGAAAACCGTCCGCCGTATACGGTCAGCCATGACGGCGGATATACCTGGGAAGCGGTGCAGACGGCTTATCTGGCCAAGCAGATCAGAAACCCGCAGCTGCGGTTCTTTGACGGCTACTTCTTCCTGTATGGCCGTTCCGGGCATCATGTGCCGCCGCAGGATTTTGTGCTGTATACTTCCCTGGACGGGCGCAACTGGGATGACGGGGTATATCTGTGTCAGCGTAAGGCTGGGCACAGCTATTATTCCAACAGCGTGATCGTGGGGCATTTCAATCCGCAGGGCAGGAAGCGGCTGCTGATTCAGGCCTCGGACGCTTACGCGGGGAACTGCACGAATATAAAACACTGGTGGCTGGATGCGCCGCACCGCCATGAATAAATAAATATAACGGCTCTGTCCAGCTTGGACAGAGCCGTTTTGCGCTTGAATGAATTACTTGATTTCGCACTTGGCGCCGACAGCCTTGAACTGCTCGACGATCTTCTGGGCTTCTTCCTTGGAAACGCCTTCCTTGATGGTCTTGGGAGCGGATTCCACGAATTCCTTGGCTTCCTTCAGGCCCAGGCCGGACACGACTTCGCGCACAACCTTGATAACCTTGATCTTCTCGCTGCCGGCGTCGGTCAGCACAACGTTGAACTCGGTCTGCTCTTCGGCAGGGGCGGCAGCGGCGGCGCCAGGAGCGGCGGCGGCAGCAACGGGGGCAGCGGCGGAAACGCCGAATTCGGCTTCCAGAGCCTTCACCAGGTCCATGAGCTCGATAACGCTCATGCCCTTAATGGCATTGATAAATTCTTCATGAGTCATGAGAATGACCTCCATTCAATTTCAGTTAGTATAGATTTTTGGGGAAAATTTATGCGGCGATTACTCCTCGCCAGCCTGCTGCTTGCGCAGCGCTTCCAGGAAATAGACCAGCTTGGCCACGGGAGCCTGCAGGGAACCGACCACGCGGGACAGAAGCACCTCGCGGCTGGGCAGCTCGCTCAGCGCCTTGACCTGCTCGACGGACAGCACCTCGCCGTCCATCAGACCGGCCTTCACGCTCAGACGACCGTCATTCTTGGTCTTGTTGATGAAATCGTAAACGATCTTGGCGGGGGATACGGGATCGTTCATGCCAAAGGCATAAGCGCTGGGGCCTTCCAGCGTATGATCCAGACCCGTGATGCCCATATCGTCCAGCGCGCGGCGCACCAGGGTGTTCTTCAGCACGCAGTACTCAACGCCCGCGGCACGGAACTGATTGCGCAGCTCGGTCACCTCGGCGACGGTAATGCCGTTGAAGTGAACGACCACCATGCTCTGGCAATTCTTCAGCTTTTCGCTGATCTCGGATACGACGACCTTTTTCGCTTCCAGGTTCTTGCTCATTTTCTCAATTCACCTTCCGTCTGGCCGTGTATAAAAAGAAGCCCCTGTGCATGGCACAAGGGCATAACAATCACATCATGCGCTTGTACCTCGGCGGGCGGCAAAGCCATTGAACGCATCGCGTACCTGCTGTCTGTGGCACAGGCTCTTTTTGAGCCGACGTTATCCTAACATATTCGGGCGCTGCTGTCAAGCATTTTTTTGCCGTCCAGGGCATAAAATGCGCCAAAGAGGAGGCGATTTTATGGATCAATTACAGGTTGCGGCGCAAACCCGGGGCGATGTGACCGGGGATGGGCGGCAGGACAGCATCTATCTGAGCGGAACGCAGCAGGCGGGCGGCATTTCCTGGGAAAACCTGGTGCTGCATATCGTGGATGGCGCTACGGCTCAGGAAACCTGCATTCGGTTGCGGGAGGACGCCGGTTATTCGCCGCGGCTGTTTCTGGGACACTTTACATCCCCGCAGCGCCTGGATATGCTGGTTTCGGTTGATTCGGGCGGCAGCGGCGGAATTGGCTATTATACGATTTACGGCTTTGAAAATGACGCTGTGCGGCGTTTTTTTGACAGCGAAAGCTATAACGCTGCTTTTCAGTATGCCGTTCATTATCAGAATGGCTGCGCCGTGCGCGCGGACAGTCTCAGCAACCGCCAGGCTTATCTGATTGATATTTCAGCGCGCGGAAATGAGTATCTGCAAGCGATTTACCGCAAAGACGGCACGCTGATAAAGCCGCAGGAGGGCTTTGTTGACCCGTTGAGCCTGCTGTATCCGGCCGACATAGACGGAGACGGGCTGCTGGAACTGGTTGCCTATCAGCGCATCAGCGGCTTGTACCATGCGGACGCGCTGGGAGATTTTATCAATACGCTGCGCTGGAACGGGCAGAAGTACGAACTAAGCAGCCAGACGGTGGGTATTTTTCCTGTTCCGGTCACAAGCAGGTAAAAGCGAAGCTTTCCCAAGGAATATCGGCGCTGGCGTGGCGGGTGAGAATGTCGTCCACGTGCAGCAAAAGCGGGAAATCGCTTGGGTTCGCCTCGCCGCGCCGGGCGCGGATACGCACCGCGCGGGCAACGCGTTCGGCTACAACGAGCGATTCCAGCGTGACCCCTTGCAGCTCGGCTCTGGCTTCGTCAATTGTCAGGCCGCGGCCCAGCAGAATGCCCGCCTGGCGGGTACGTCCGCCATATACGGTGACGTACAGATCGCCGACGCCAACCGCAAGGTTGTCAAGACTGCCTGCGCCCTGCAAGGCCAATAAACGGGCCATTTCCCGCACGCTTTGGCCGAAAACGGCTGCCTGAGAATTGAAATGAAGCGCGCTGTCGGGGCCAAATTCGCGTTGATTAAGGCCGATAGTCAAGGCAACGCCCAGCGCGTAGCCGTTTTTAAGCGCGACGGCGCTTTCGATTCCCGTTACATCGTTTGAAAGGCTGATGTGATAGTAGCTGGTTTCCATCAGCGTTTTGGCAAGCCGCAACGCATCCGGATCTTTACCGCAGAAAGCAACCTCGGTTTGATCGTGCGCGACCAGCTCATAGCTGGTGCATGGTCCGCCCACGGCGCACAAGGGCAGCTGCTTTCCCAAGGCATCAAGCTTTTGCTGCCAGAGCGCCGGATAGGTCAGCAGCTGCCCGTCCGGCGTATCCATCAGCCCTTTAGTGACTGTCAAAACCGGCGTACCGTCGGCAATGCGGGGAAGCACATGGCTGCCGAACCATTCCACGCCAAAGCTGCTTACGCCGCCGATGACCAGCGCGGCGCCCTGCAGCGCGGCGTCCAGCTCTTCGATTTGATAGTAGCTGATCCCGGCGGGAAAATCGCGCGTGAATTTGGGGTGGCGGTTGTTTTTTCGGCAGCCGTCAATGATTTCGCGATCCAGATGCGTGCCGACCAAACGGACGGTATGACCATTTTCGCGGGCGGGAAAGGCCAGCGCGGATCCCATCATGCCTGAACCAACGATCGTAATGATTGCCATAAATACTGCTCTCCTCAAGCGGCTTCAATCGCCAATGTTCTCAAACAGGTCATTCATTTGGGCATCCTGGCCAACACTGCTGAAATACAGGCCGTAGGAGCTTCCGTCGAAAATCCCCTCGGACGGCAGAGCGTCTGCCAGCTTTTTCTGATAATCCTGCATTGCATAGGCTTCTTCTGCCAGCTGCCGGGCGGTTTTCCCGGCAAAAGCTGTTAGCGGCTGGTCATAATCCAGCACGGTGCGCTGATCGCCGTACAGATGCAGATACAGCTTTTTGGGCTGCCAGTTGCCATAGAGCGCCACGCCGTAGCCAACGTCGTAATGACTGTCCATGGCGGCGGTGACAGCGCGCATGGCAGCGTCCGCGCATACGCGGTGCCCGCCGTCTATGCCTTCGCCGTCCGCGGCGTGGGTGACCATCACGTCCGGCTTATAAATGCGGACGATGCGCGTGACGTGACGGACAAACTGAATCTCGCTCCAGGCATCATACTGTGCTTTGAGCGAGGAAGCCATGCGCGGCTTGAAATAGGCGATATAGGGATAGTTGGTCATGCCGCAGTGCCACAGGCCGTCCAGCAGCTGGCTTTTGTAGGCGGAGCCGGTATTGACGATCACGCAAACCATCACCTCGCGGCCCTGGGCCACATAATGGGGGATCAGGCCGCCGAAAAACAGGTATTCGTCGCCGGGATCGGTCACCATCAGCACCAGATCGGCCTTGCCTTCAAAGGTTTTCCACCGCTGTACCCAGGCGGGGGTGTCGCCCGCGGACAGCACATGCAGCTCGGAAATATTGATAACATGCTCATAATCCGGGCTTTGGCAAACAATGCGCAGCGTGCGGTATCCCTCGGGAAGTGGGATATACTGATTGTAGAATTCATCCTCCGTCGCATATATTGTGCGCCATTGGCCGTCGCCTCCGTCGCAGGTCTGGATACACCAGTCGGTGATGAATTTGCCCCAGCTGACGTAAAGACCGTGAATGGACTGCTCTCCGGGGCTGCTAATTTCAACATAGCCGCGATGATTGCTTGCCCAGCAGGTATCGTAGTCCTGATCGAACATCAGCTTTATCTGGCTTGAATTGTTGGAAACGGTAATGGCGCACTGCGCCGTGATGTCCTGCGCCTCTTCAGCCAACGCGGCGGAGAGGGAAACGGTGAAGAAAAGAAGCAACAAAGTCCAGAATCTTTTCATGATTAAAGCGGTATCCTTTCGTTTAATGAAAGAAGCGGCCCGCGCAATGGCGGGTCGCTTCGGCTGCAAGACGGATTATTCGCCGTCCTCCTCATCCATCGCTTCCATAAATTTGTCAAAAACAGCCTGACAGGTGTTGTCGTCATCAACGCTTACATAAATGTCTTCGCCGTTTTCATCTTTGCCGATCTGGAGGATAATCACTTCGCCGTCGTCTTCCTCGCTGCTGTCCTCGTTGTCGAGCACCATCAGCACAACGTATTCCTCGCCTTCATAGGGGATGGTGGAAAGATACTCAAAACGGCTGACCGTACCGTCCTCGTCGGTCAATTCAACAATATTATCCTCTTCCTCGGGAATGGTGTTCATCATTTCGTCAGTCATGGTTTGTCCTCCTCCAATATTGCCAAGGAATCATTGATTCCTGAGCGTATCCAGATATTGCTGCAAAATCACGGCGGCGGCCACCTTGTCCACCGTGCCGCGGCGTTCCCTGCGGTGCATGCCGCCTTCGATGAGCGCGCGCTCCGCCGTAACGGTGGTCAGCCGTTCGTCCTGAAAAAAAACATTCAGTCCGGCTTTTTGCAGCTGTTCGGCCAGTGCCTGCACCTTTTTTGCCTGAAAGCCGATGCTGCCATCCATGTTGCGCGGCAGACCGCAGAGCACGTCTTTTGTGTCCAACTGTCGGCAAAGCGCCTGAATATGACGCACATCAGGACCAAAGCCAACGCGCGTGTATACGCTGTGGGGCGAGGCGATCAAGCGCATCTCGTCACATGTCGCAATGCCGATGCGCACGTCGCCGACGTCCAGCGCCACGATTCTGCCCAGGGTCATTTGTCGAAATTCTGCCGCAGATAGAAAGCAACCAGCTCTTCCAGAATCTCGTCGCGCTCCAGACGGCAGATCATGCTGCGGGCATTGTCAAAGCTTGTGATGTAAGTGGGATCGCCCGTAAGAATAAAGCCGGTAATCTGCGTGATAGGATCATAGCCCTTGGCCTGCAGGGCGCGGTAAACATGCTGCATGATTTCCCGTGCAGTGCTGCGGCTGTCCCGCAGGGGATGGAGCTTGGTGGTATCCGTGAGGTTCGACAAAACGATCCCTCCTTTCACACCTGCTATTATACTCTGCGCGTCAGAAAATGGCAATAGGTCAAATGCTGAATTTATGGCGTATTCTCCTGCGCGGCGCAGCGGAATGCCCTTAGCGCGCCACGAAGACAAACAAAGAGCGGGAGCGACAGCAGCATTCCGCCCAAACCGCCAATCAGTCCGCCTGCCGACAAGAGCAGCAGCACGTAAGCGGGGTGCAGCCCGGTGGCGCCGCTCATCAGGTGCGGAGAAAGAAAGATGCTTTCCGCCTGCTGTACCAGAATCACGGCCACAACCGCCCATAGAACGGTGTACATCCCTTGCGGAAGGGAAAACAGCACGACGGGAATAGCGCCAAGGTAGGGGCCTACATAAGGGATCAGGTCGCAAATGCCCATGCAGATGCCCAGCAGCAGCCAGGCGGGAACGCCGACAATCAGCAGCGCCAGGGCGGTCAAAAGCGCTACGGCGCTGCTGACCAGCAGCTGGCCGCGAAAGTATCCGGCAATTTCACGCCGCATTTCCCGAAGGGCCGTCAGCGTGTGCTTGCGGCTGCGCAGCGGGACAAGCAGAGAAAGCTGAAAACAGAATATTTCCCGGTCGCGGAGAAAATAGTAGGCCAGTACCGGCGCCAGAAAGGCGCGCATGAGCTTATCGCCCATGCCGGCAAGCTTTTGCAGCGTGCGCGGCACGAGACTCAATACCGCTGTGCCAAGCTCCTGCAAAAGCTCTTCAGATGAAGCGAAGGACAGGTGAAAACGCTGGGAAAGGGGAGAGGCTGCGAGCCTGTCCAGTCCATCCTGCAAAAGATCGATCAGCTGCGGAATGGCCTCGGCCGCCAGCGATAATTGCAGACCGAGCTGAGGCAGCAAAAGCCATAGAAAAACGCCAAGCGCCAACAGAAAGGTGCAAAGCGACAGAATGGCGGAAAGGCCTGCCGGCAGACGGCGCTCAAAGCGGGCGGCAATCGGGCGCGCGGCCCAGGCGAGCAGCACTGCCAGCGCAATTTGAAACAGAAGACTTGTCAGCGCCCGGCGGAACAGAAGGATGAAAAGCGCCGCGGCCGCCGCAACCAGCATAATGCGGATGCGGCGCGGCAGGCCGCGGCCCTCGCTTTTGAGCGCGGACATGTTATAGTCCCAGCTTTCTGCACATCATGCGCTTGGCGTGCTTCATTTGCTTGAGGGAGTGCTGCATGCATTTGCGCATTGCGCCCATTTTGCAGCCCATGGTATAACCGATGGCGCCGCCCAGCATCAAACCATAGAGTTTCATCCCGGTTCCTCCTTTCTACCTGCATGGAATCGTGACGTGACCGGTGCTGCCGTAGGCCTTTACGTCAAAAGCCGTGGCAAAAAAACGCCCGTCGATCAGGTCGTCCAGCGGGCCGGAGGAGATTTCAAGCGCCGTTACGCGCAGCGTTGTTTCATCCAGCAGCGCGTCCGTTACAATCCCGATGCGCGCGCCGTTGGCGTCAGTCACACGGAACAGCTTGTAAGCGGCGTCCTTTGGCATGCGCACGGGACGGGCGTTGCCAATCACAGCCAGCTGGCCCAGCATGTCAATGTTCTCTGCGCTTAGCCAGCGCGATACGCGCAGCCCGTCTCTGAGCACCAGGCCGGACAAAGAACGGCCATCCTCCCGCAGCACGCCGCGAACGATCGTGCCGATTTGCCGCCCGTTGCGAATTACGGGCAGTCCGATCAAACGTTTCATACCGGTCAATGCAATCACCAGTCCTATTATTGCCGCCAGCACGGCAGAAATGAGTGGCAAATAAACGAAAATAATACTATATTACAAAATTAACATTTATAAGTATATTATTATAGATTATTTATAAACTATTTTCTCCATTTAAAGGCGCTAAACGGATAAAAGTCGGCAAAAATCCAATGAATGCAGCCAGACAAAGCGCCCCCATCAGCAAAAAACCTGCACGAGGATTGCCCAGATATGTGCTGAGCAGGGCGCCGGAGAGAACACCGAATACGCGCGAAAAACCGAATCCAACAATGCTGAGCAGCATTTGCGCGCTGGAACGCAGCGCTTTTGGCGCGGTGAGGCTGATGTATTTTGCCATAGAAAAACTGATAACGGAAAATCCCATTCCATGCAGCAGCTGACAGCAAAAGACAAGCCAGAGCTGGCTCCATAAGCCCATCAGCAGAAAGCGTGCCGCCAGCGTGAAAGCGGCAAGCAGCAGAAGCCGTCCGGCGCCCCAGCGGGAAAACAGGCGGTCTCCAAAAAACAAAAAGGGGATCTCGCTCAACGAGGCGAGAAAATAAGAAAGACCCAGCAGCTGCGGACTGCTTCCGGGCAGCGCCGTAAAGTATACGGAATAATAACTGAAAAAGTAGCCCAGCGCTGCTTGCAGCAGCATCATAAGCAGCAGCAGCGGACGAATGTGCGGCAGCTGCAAAACACGGGAAAAAGGAACGCGCTGTTTGCCGTGCTGATGTCCGGGCGCGCGCGGCAGCAGCATGGCGCCGACGAACATGAGAACAAGGCCGCCGGCGCAGATGAACGGGACGAGGGCATAGCTTTGGCCCAGAATACGGCCGAAAATCAGATTGCTGAAAGCGAAGGCGAGGCATCCGGCGATGCGAACCGGCCCGAAGGGCAGCTGCCGCTGTTCCAGATTTTCAAGGATGATACTGTCGCTCATGGGCTGAATGGCGGGGTAAACCGCGGCGAAGGCGGCGCTGAGCAGCAGCAGCGGGATAAAGCCGGAAAGCATGCGGTAAACCGGCATGAGCAGCCCGGCGCAGCCGATGGCAAGCAGCAGCGATGTATTCCGCCAGCGCATCCGGTCGCTGACGATTCCCCATATAGGCTGAGAAAAGGCGGCAAAAAGCGGAAAAGAAACCAGCAGCAGCATGAGACGGTGACCGTCCATGCCTTGCTGCTGGTAATACTTTGCCATAAAACCCTGATACACAGCATTTGTACCGTAATACAGCGCCAGAAACAGCGCGCTGCGCCAGGCGGCTTTTTTCAATTTTTGTCTCCCTTTTTATTCAATGTCCTCGCCGCGCTCAAGCGCCGAAATCATGTCAACGCGCAGCTGGTGACGCCCGCCTTCGAAACCGGTGGTGAGGAACACGCGCGCGATTTCCTTGGCCAGCTCAGGCCCGATGATGCGCGCGCCCATGGCGAGCATATTGGCGTTGTTGTGGCGGCGCGCCAGCGAGGCGGACAAAGGCTCCGAACAGGTTACGCAGCGGATGCCGTGAATCTTGTTGGCGGCAAGGCCGATGCCCAGCCCCGTGCCGCACAGCAGGATGCCATAATCGCATTCGCCTGCGGCGACCGCGCGCGCGGCCCGGGCGGCAAAAACAGGGTAATTGCAGCTGGCGCTTTCATAAGAGCCGTAATCGTGATATTCAAGCCCCATTTCATCCAAGAGCTTTTTGATTTCCTTTTTCAGTTCCAGCGCGGAATGGTCGTTTGCGATGGCAATCATGGCGAAGATCCTCGATTCATGCAGATTTTTTGCATGCACAGGATACCACGATCTTAGCGGAGCGTCAAGCGCGACAGGGGGAGTTTGCCCAATATTCTTTTGCATATGCATGAAAGTGTAAAAAAACTGTAACGCTTTGCCATGCGGTTTGCAATTTGACGCGGATGCCACTATAATAGAAGCGTTGACGGAAAGGAGTATGCCGGTGCTGGGAATATTGTATTTGGCGGTTTATCTGCTGGCAGGCTGCATCATGGTTCGCGCCATTTTGCCGCAAAAAAGCATGGTGACGCGCATATGGCTGGGGGGAACGCTAGGCATTTTGCTGATGATGTGGCTTCCTGCGCTGCTGGCGTTTGTATTTCGGTTTTCATTGCTTGCGCATATGCTGGCGCTGATCCCGCTGTGCGCGGCGACCGCGGCGCTCTGGCATGCCCGCGACAGGCAGGCGCATGCGCGTTCGTTTGATAAAGAGGACAAGCGGCTTTTGCTTTTGCTGGCATGCGTCGCGCTGCCGCTGACGGCGCTTGGGGGATACTTGCAGTATACCCATTGCCTGCGCGAAGCGGACGGGGCGCTCCATGTAGGGCAAAGCACCTATGGCGACCTGCCGCTGCATTTGGGGATTGTATCGAGCCTGCGCAACGCGGCTTTTCCGGCGGATTACAGCATTTTGCCGGGAGAACGGCTGACTTACCCCTTCCTGATGGACAGCTTTTCCACCAGTTTTATGCTCTTTGGCATGAGCCTGCGCTGGGCGGTGGTGCTGCCGGGCACGATGATGATGGGGCTGGTTTTTGCGGGATATATGATCCTGGCCTCCCGCATGGCTTCGGGGCGGCGCGCGGCGGTGCTGGCAACGCTGTTTGTGTTTGTCAACGGCGGACTGGGTTTCCTGTACAGCCTGGATACCCTGGGGGTGAGCAACGGCAGCGGCAGCGCGAATCCTTTGCAGGCGGGGACGTGGTTTGACCGGCTGGATACGATTCTTTACGGATGGTATCAAACGCCGGCCAACCATGCTGATTTTACCTATTATAATTTGCGCTGGAGCAACATCATTGCCGATATGCTGGTGCCGCAGCGTACCTTTCTGGGCGGGTGGTGCATCCTGCTGCCTTGCGTTTATCTGCTGTATGACGGCCTGGTGCAGCGAGAAAACGGGTACAATCTGCGCCAGACGGCGCTGCTGGGCGTGATGGCGGGCGGATTGCCGCTTCTGCATACGCATTCCTTCCTGGCGCTGGGGCTGCTGAGCGCGGGCTGGATGGTCTATGATCTGTGCCATCGGGGCAAAATCAGACCGTGGCTGCTTTACGGCGCGCTGGCCTGCGCGCTGGCAGCGCCGCAGCTGTTTTTGTGGACGTTTCGTCATACGCAAAGCAGCAGCGGATTTGTGCGTTTCCAGTTCAACTGGGTCAACAACGCATCGGGCGCCGGGCTGCGGGATGGGTATTTGTGGTTCTATATCAAGAACATTGGTTTGCCGGTGCTGCTGCTGATAATGGCGCTGTGCGACAGAAACAAGCGCCGCAAGCAGATTGCCGCCGGGGCGTTTGCGATCTTTATCGCGGCGGAGCTTGTTCTCTTCCAGCCCAATGAATATGACAACAACAAGCTGTTTTACGTCTGGTGGGCGCTGTGCGCGGTGCTGGCGGCCGATTACGCGGTGGAAGTCTTTGATCGGCTGCGCGGCCTGCGGTCGCGGTATGTGCTGGCGGGTATAGCGGCGGCAGTCTGCTTTGCCACAGGCACGCTGTCCATTGCCCGCGAATGTGTGAGCGACTATCAAATGTATTCCCGCAGCGATGTGGAAACGGCGGAATGGGTGGAGAAAAATACGGCGCAGGACGATACGTTCATCTGCTGGACGCAGCATATCAATCCGGTATCCGGGCTGGCGGGGCGCAGGATCGTTTGCGGCCCGGGATTGTGGCTGTACTGGCATGGCTATGATCTGGGCGAGCGGGAGGAGGAAATCCGCCGTTTTTATGCCGATCCGCAGGCGAATGCCGACGTGCTGGAAAAATATCAGGTGGACTATATCATGATTGGCGACTACGAGCGCAGCAGCCTGACCGTGAATGAGGAGGCGATTGCCGCGCGCTATTCGCTGGCGTTTGAAAGCGGCAATGGGCGGCTGCGCATTTACCGCGTGGAGGGGATAAGCGATGATTGAGCGTTTCTTGCGCTACTCCCTGGAGCATAAGCGGCGGATCACCTGGATGGCTGCGGATGAAAAAGGGATTCGCAGGATAAGCGGCACGGTAACACAGATGGAGGACGGGCGCTTTTTCTATAAAGAGTCCCCGAAAAAGAAGGAACGGGAAATGATGGTGTGTGACGTGCTTTCTGCCGCTTATGCGCGCGGCGATGATGGGGATACTCTGAAAAATGAAGCGATGGAGGCTGAAAATGGTCAATAAAATCAGAGCGCTGCTGCGCGATCGGGAAAAGATGCGCGAGCTGCTGCTGTATCTGGTATTTGGCGTGCTGACAACGGCGGTCAGCTGGGGAGTATATTTTATCTGGCGGCAGGCACTGCGCCTGAGCAGCTATCCGCTTGACAGCGCGCAGTATACGCTGATCGCCAATTCCGGACAGGTGCTGGCCTTTGTCCTCTCCGTTGCTTTTGCGTTTGTGACCAACCGGCGCTATGTTTTTCGCAGCAGCCGAACGGCAAAGGATGGATTGTGGAAGGAGCTGGGACTGTTTGTTTCCTCCCGCGTGCTGTCGGCGGTGCTGTTTGATTTGGCGCTGTTCAACCTTTTGCTGCTGCTTTTGAAGAACGGCATGCCCAATGCCGATCTGTGGATCAAGCTGGCGATGAACGTATTGGTCGTTGTTTTCAATTATGCGGCCAGCAAATGGGTGGTGTTCAAAAAGAGCAGGGAGAAAAATGTCAGAAAGTGATTGCATCCACGGCATGAACAATGCTATAATAAACAGGATTCTCATTTAAGCAATCGAAGGAGGATGTTCTGTTATGCCGCTTGTAAATACCCGCGACATGTTCAAAAAGGCCTACGAGGGCGGTTACGCCATCGGCGCTTTCAATGTCAACAATATGGAAATCATCCAGGGAATCGTGGATGGGGCCAAGGAAATGAACGCTCCCCTGATCCTGCAAGTCAGCAAGGGCGCGCGCGCTTACGCCAATCATACTTACCTGGTGAAGCTGGTGGAGGCGGCTGTGGCCACGACTGGTCTGCCCATTGCGCTGCATCTGGATCACGGCCCGGATTATGAAACCTGCAAGGCCTGCATTGACGGCGGTTTTACTTCCGTTATGATTGATGGCAGCCATCTGCCCTTTGAAAAAAATATCGAAGAAACCCGCAAGGTTGTGGAATATGCGCACAAGTACAACGTGACCGTTGAGGCCGAGCTGGGCCGTCTGGCGGGCGTTGAGGACGATGTAAAGGTTTCCGCTGCGGATTCCAGCTACACCCGTCCTGAAGAAGTGGTGGAGTTTGCCACCGCGACGGGCTGCGACAGCTTGGCGATCGCCATTGGCACCAGCCATGGCGCATACAAATTCACCGCTGCGCAGTGCACCCGCAATGCGGAAGGCATTCTGCTGCCCCCGCCGCTGCGCTTTGACATTCTGGAAGAGGTTTCCAAACGGCTGCCCGGCTTCCCCATCGTGCTGCACGGCTCTTCCTCCGTTCCGCAGGAATTTGTCAAGATCATCAATGAGAACGGCGGCAAAATGCCCGACGCCGTGGGCATCCCCGAGGAGCAGCTGCGCAAGGCGGCCGGTCTTGCGGTCTGCAAGATCAACATTGACAGCGACCTGCGCCTGGCCTTTACAGCCATGGTGCGCAAGCACTTTGCGGAGCATCCCGATCATTTCGATCCCCGTCAGTACCTGACGGATGCGCGCGCCGCCATCAAGGGTCTGGTGGAGCACAAGATCGTTGACGTGCTGGGCTGCAACGGCAAGGCGTAATTCAAAACAACAAAAAACGGCTGATTCCTTTGACAAGGAGTCAGCCGTTTTTTTGCACGCATTTTTGCCCTTGGCATAAGATGCCAGTGAGACGTGACGGCTGCTGCCGCCACGGAAAGGGGGGACTCGCTTGATCGTTGAAATTGAGGGCGTACACAAAGTATACCAGTCTCCCGAGGGCGAGATCGATGCGCTGAAGGATATATCGCTTGCGATGCCTGAGGGAGAATTTCTCAGTATTGTCGGCCCGAGCGGCTGCGGAAAATCGACGCTGCTTTCTATCCTGGCCGGGCTGGAAAAGCCCAGCGGCGGTATGATACGCATTGACGGCGAAGAAATAAACGGCGCCAGCCGCAAGGTAGGCTACATGCCGCAAAAGGATCAGCTGTTTTCCTGGCGTACCATCTGGGGAAATGTGACCTTGGGTCTGGAAATTCAGCATCAAAAGGATGAAAAACGCAAACAGCGGGTGCGTGCGCTGCTGGAGCGCTATGGCCTGGCGGAGTTTGCCTCCTGCGTGCCTGCGCAGCTGTCAGGCGGCATGCGCCAACGGTGCGCGCTGATTCGCACGCTGGCCACGGAACCGCGGATTCTTTTGCTGGATGAGCCGTTCTCGGCGCTGGATTATCAAACGCGCCTGGCGGTATCGGACGATATTCATACCATTATCCGCCAGGAGGGAAAAACGGCCATTCTGGTTACGCACGATATTGCCGAAAGTGTGAGCATGTCCGACCGCGTGGCGGTGCTCAGCGCGCGTCCGGGACGGCTGAAAAATATTCATGACCTGTCACCGCTCAAAGGACTTACGCCGATGCAGCGGCGCGACCATCCGCTGTTTCACGCTTATTTTAACGATATATGGAAGGAGCTGGAGATCAGTGGCTGAAACGCTTTCGGCTGAAAGGCAAAGATACCTGCGGCGCCGCGTGCGCGCGCGCCGGGCGGTCGCGGCGGCGCAGATCATACTGCTGCTGCTGCTTTTGCTCCTGTGGGAGGCGGCGGCGCGGATGAAATGGATTGATTCCTTTATCACCAGCAGCCCGTCGCGCGTTTGGAATACTTTTAAAAATTTATATGCATCGGGTGATTTATTCCGCCATTTGAGCGTATCCTGTCTTGAAACGGTGGTGGGATTTACCGCCGGCACAATGATCGGCACGCTGGTGGCCGTGCTGCTGTGGTGGTTTCCTACCCTGTCGCGGGTGCTTGATCCCTATCTTGTGGTGCTCAATTCCTTGCCCAAAACGGCGCTGGGACCGATCTTTATTGTCTGGATCGGCGCGGGGCCTGCATCGATCATTGCCATGACGCTGGCAATCTCGCTGATCGTGACCATTCTGGAAATGCACAACGGCTTTCTGGGGGTGGATAGGGGCAAGATGAACCTGATGAAAACGCTGGGCGCGGGAAAATGGCAAACGTTGATGAAGCTGGTGCTGCCGGCAAATCTGGGCACGTTTATCAATGCCCTGAAGGTGAATGTCGGTCTGTCCTGGGTAGGCGTAATCATGGGTGAATTCCTGGTATCCAAGGCCGGGCTGGGCTACCTGATCGTGTACGGCTCGCAGGTATTCAAAATGGATCTGGTCATGGCGACCGTCATCCTGCTGCTGATTGCGGCGGCGGTGATGTATCAGTGCGTGCTTCTGCTTGAGAAAGCACTAAAAAAACATATGGGGGTATCGGCATGAAAAAAGGGATCTGCGTATTGTTGGCGCTGCTGCTTCTGACGGCTGCGGGCGTGGCGGCGGCGGAAGGGGAACAAAAGCCCGTGCGCGTGCGTGTGAGCGAGGTCACGCACTCGGTATTCTATGCGCCGCAGTATGTGGCGCTGGGATTGGGCTTCTTTGAGGAAGAAGGGCTGGAAATCGAGCTGATGAACGGCGGCGGCGCGGATAAGGTGATGACCTCTGTGCTGACCGGCGAGGTGGACATCGGTTTGGCTGGCCCGGAAGCCTGCATCTATGTGCTGCTGGAAGGGCATGACGACGCCCCCATGGTGTTTGCGCAGCTGACCTGCCGCGACGGTTCTTTCCTCGTGGGACGCGAAGCGGAAGACTTTTCCTGGGAAAATCTGCGCGGCAAGCACATCATCGGCGGCCGCAAGGGCGGCATGCCTGAAATGACGCTGGAATATGTGATGAAGCAGCACGGCGTGGTGCCGCATGTGGACGCGGTGGTGGATACCTCGGTGCAGTTCAACATGATGGCGGGCGCGTTCATTGGCGGCGACGCCGATTATGTATCGCTCTTTGAGCCTACGGCGACCGAGGCCGAGCTGGCCGGACAATGTGTGGTTCTGTGCTCCATCGGCGAGGAAAGCGGCGAAATTCCCTATACAGCTTATTTTGCGGCGCAAAGCTATCTTGAGGAGCATGCGGATGTTGTGCAGCGCTTTACCAACGCGATTGCCCGCAGCCAGAAGTGGGTTTATGAGCATGCCGATGAGGAAGTGGCCAAGGTGCTGATGCCCTATTTCCCCGATACGTCGTTGGAAGTGCTTACGCAGGTGACGGCGCGTTATCGCGGCATTGCCGCCTGGAACGAAACGCCTGTTATGAAGCAGGAGGCGCTTGAACGCCTGGAGGCAGTCATGGAGGAAGCAGGCGAACTGGAGCAGCGCGTGGAATTTGACGATCTTGTAAACAATGCCTTTGCCGAAAAAACGGTAATTGCAGAATAAAAGAGAGAAAACGCTTCTGCATGCCACGCTAGGCGTGCAGAAGCGCTTTGCGTTTTTTATATGGGTATTTTCAGGCAAATTTTTTTCCAAAAAACAAAAATACATCTTGCAATGATGAAAATAATATGGTATTATATGGCCATAAAAAGGCAGTCGAGGTCAAAGACTGCATATAGGAGGCGCGTTCTTTATGAAGAAATTGGTTGCTCTGGTCATGGCGGTTCTGATGCTGACAATGATTGGTTCCAGCGCGTTGGCTGTGAACGAGGACGTCAGCGGCAAGGTGATGATCTATACTTCGATGTATCAGTTCGTGATCGATATGATGGACGAAAAGCTCAAGGCGGAGTTCCCCAACCTGGAGCCCGGCAACGGCGAATCCTTCTTCTTCTATGGCGGCACGGGTTCTTTGCAGACCAAGCTGACGGGCGAAATGGAAACCGGTACGCTGGGCTGCGACATGATGCTGGTGGCCGAGCCTGCCTATTCCCTGGAGCTTAAGGAGGGCGGTTGGCTGGAGCCCATTGAGATTGAGAACGCCGATACCCTGCTGCGCTTTGAATATGATAAAGAAGGCTATTGGTATCCTGTACGTGTGTGCAACATGGTGCTGGCCTACAATCCCGAAAAGTTTGCCTATGAAGAGGTTCCCCATACCTTCTATGATTTTGCCTATGATACCAGCCTCAAGGGCCTGATCTCCATGGGCAATCCGCTGACCAGCGGCACGACGATGGCGGCGGTGGCGGCGCTGAGCGACAAGTATGGCTATGAATACTTTGACGCGCTGGGCGCGAACAACGTGATGATCGAATCCGGTTCCACCGCCCTTGCCAAGCTGCAAAGCGGCGAATGCAAGGCGATCATGATCCTGGAGGAGTCCGTGCTCAAGATCCGCAAGGACGAGGGCAGCAAGCTGGCCTGCATCTATCCCGAGGACGGCAATATCATGATCCCTTCCACCGTGATGACCGTGGCTGAGAACCGCAGCGCCAACATGAACATTGAGGCCTGCGAGGCAATCACCAACTGGCTGATGACCGAGGAAGCGCAGAAGCTGATTCTGGAAGGCTATATGCACTCCGTATTTGCCGGTATGACCGAGGTTCCCTTTGATTCCATGGATACCGACGGCCTGATTAAGACCGATATGGGCGTTGACTGGGTGCGCTGCTACACCGCGCGCGACGAGATTCGCACCAATTTCCAGGAGAAAGTAACGCAGTAAACGATTTGCGGTTTTTCCGCAGGGGGAGTCCGGGCGGATTCCCCCCTTTTTTCGGTAAATTCATTTTGAACGGAAGGGGTGCATGCGGATGAAAAGTACAGCCGCTCTGGAATGCGGCTTGGAACGCAGGGACCGCACGCCGCTGATTAGCAAAACAGTGCTGGCGCTTGCGCTTGTATTAGGACTGGCGCTGGCGCTGACGGGCTATATGGGAATCCGCCGTTTTAATGCCTCGGGTTTTGACGCGGAAAACGGTTATGGCGCGATCCATGATTTATCCGTTCAGGTTCAAAAGGATTATGAACGGCATTTGGCTCCGATTCTGGATCGGATAACGGGCGAGACGCGCGAACGGCTGGATCACGCGGCCCGGGAACTGCTGCAAACAACCTGGGAAGCGCAGCGCGCGGGCGCGCAGGCGGAGCTGGATGCGATTTTGCAGGGACAGCAAACGGAGAAGCTGTATAAGCTGCTGTATGTGACATACAGCCTCAACGGTCCCAAGGTTTCGTCGGCCGTAAAGAAGGAACTGGCCGCCGTTCCGCAGGAGCAGCTGGCGGATTTCCGTGGCGCGCTGCTCCGGTGCATCGCGGATGAAGCGCTGCCGCTGCCCGAGGGTGCGGTCAAGGCGGCGGGCGATAAAAGCGGTGCGGAGCGCGCTTCCATGCTGATGCAGCTGTATTTTGTGGCTGGTACGGAAAAAAGCAGCGGCCTGGATACCGAACTGGTCAACACACTCAAAAAGGCCGTTCGCAACAAGGAAGCGCAGCTGACCGCTTTCCGCATGATTGTGGATAACGAGGTATCGTGGCTTCAGCAGGCGGTAATCAGCCATAGCCGCACCATTATCCTTGTGGGTCTGGTGCTGGCGCTGGACGCGCTGCTGTTGATTCTGCTGATGATGGGGGATAAGAGCTGGATTATCGATTTCAAATGGATGCTGATCCTTTTGATCGTCGATTTTCTGCTGGTGTTCCAGGTGCTGCCCATGGGGTATTTGCTGGTGAAGGCATTTTTCCCGGACGGTTCTTTCTCGCTGGAAACCTTCAAGCGGCTGTACTCCTATCCGATGAATCTCAACGCGCTCAAAAACACGTTGATTGCCGCGTTTGCCACTATGGTGCTGGGCACGCTGCTGGCGTTTCCGCTGGCCTGGCTGGTAGGCAGGACCAATTTGTACGGGCGCAAATTCTTCCGCAGTCTTTTCGTGCTGACCTATATGGTGCCGCCCTATGTGGGGGCTATGGCCTGGCTGCGGCTGCTTAACCCCAATGTCGGTACTATCAATCAGGTGCTGCGCGTGCTCTTTGGCCTGGGCGATACGCCCGGCCCGCTCAACATTTATTCCCTGGGCGGAATGATTTGGGTACTGACAACGTTCTATTATCCTTACGCGTTTATTACCATCAGCCGCGCGATGGAAAAAATGGATCCCTCGCTGGAGGAAGCCAGCCGCATTTCCGGCGCTTCGCCGCTGAAAACGCTCTTTACCGTTACGCTGCCGATGATGACGCCCTCGCTGATTGCCGGCGCGCTGCTGGTCTTCGTGTGCGCGGCAAGCTGCTATGGCATTCCGTCCATTATCGGCGCGCCCGGCAAGGTGCATACCGTGACCACGCGCATCATCGAGTATAATGGTCTGGGTGCGCAGGGCATCAACGACGCCACCGGCATGGCGGTTTTCCTGATGCTGATGGCTATGGTGATTCTGTATATCTCGGACTTTGTGATCGCAAAGCGGCAGTATATCACGGTGTCGGGCAAATCGGTGCGGCCGGCGATCGTTGATCTGCGCAAGTGGCGCGTACCGCTGACGGCGCTGGTATCGCTGTTTGCCGTGATCGTGATCCTCATTCCCTTTGCCACTATCCTGATTACTTCCTTCAAGGTGGACGTGGGCAAGAGCCTGTTTGAAGCGGGCAACTTTACCACCGGACAATGGACGCTGATTTTCGGCCGCAGCGAAACGCTGCAATCGCTGAAAAACTCGCTGCTCTTTGGCGCGGCGACGGCGACGATCGGCATTGTTGTGGCTTGCGTGATGAGTTATCTTTTGCAGCGCACGCGCATCCGCGGCCGCAAACTGCCGGACTTTCTGATTACGCTGGGTTCGGGTACGCCGAGCGTTGTGATCGCTTTGGGCCTGATTATGACCATGAAGGGCAACTTTGGCGTGAACATTTATAATACAGCGTATATCATGATCGTGGCTTATCTGATTAAATATCTGATGATGGGCATGCGCACGGTGGTTTCCGCCATGAGCCAGATCCATGTGTCGCTGGAGGAGTGCAGTCAGGTGTCGGGCGCAAGCTGGCTGCGAACGATGTTCAAGATCACCGGCCCCTTGATTTTTCCCTCGATTGCCGCCGGCTGGTTCCTGATTTTTATTCCCAGCTTCTATGAGTTGTCAATGACGACCCTGCTGTATTCCAGCACGACCAAAACGATCGGCTTCCAGCTGTATGAATACTGGACGTTTACCAGCCAGCCGCAAAGCTGCGCCATGGCATTTGGCATTTTGCTGATCGTCGTGGGGCTGAACTTTGTCCTCAACCGCCTGACCAAGGGAGAATTCTCCATCTGAGAAAGGAACGATACTGATGGCAACTGTAACGATCAAGCATATCACCAAAGCCTTTGGCGATAATGTGGTGCTCAAGGAGTTTAACGAAACCTTCCAGGATGGCGAATTCATTACGCTCCTTGGCCCCTCCGGCTGCGGAAAAACCACCATGCTGCGCATCATTGCTGGTTTTGAGAAGCCGACCTCGGGCGAATTGTATATTGACGACCAGCTGGTTTCAGGCGGCAAAACCTTTATTCCGCCGGAAAAACGCAGCATTGGCATGGTGTTCCAAAGCTATGCCGTTTGGCCGCATATGAATGTGTATGACAACGTGGCCTATCCGCTGACAATCAAAAAAACGCCTAAGACCGAGATCAAAAAGCATGTGGGGCGGGTGCTGGAAATCGTTCATCTGAGCCAGTATGCGCAGCGCTTTCCCAACCAGCTTTCGGGCGGTCAGCAGCAGCGCGTCGCCTTGGCCCGCGCGCTGGTAGCGGCTCCCAAGCTCCTGCTGCTGGATGAGCCGCTTTCCAACCTGGACGCCAAGCTGCGCGAGTCCATGCGTTTTGAGATCAAGGAAATCCAGCGGGAACTGGGCATCACCGTGGTATACGTCACGCACGATCAGACCGAGGCCATGGCCATGAGCGATCGCGTATTCCTCATCAACCGCGGCGTGGTGCAGCAGTGCGGCAGCCCGGAGGAGATATACAATAATCCGGCCAACCAGTTTGTGGCGGATTTCCTGGGCAAGGTCGATTTCTTCAAAGGCGTTGCGGAGACCGGCCGCATTGTTTTCCCGGAGATGGGCGGCCAGGCGATCACCTATAACGGGGACCGTATGGGCAAGGTCGAGGTGGCTATCCGTCCGGAAAACATTTTCTTTACGGACAAGGGTATGCTCAGCGGCACATTGGAGGCACAGTACTATCTGGGTGACGTTGACGACTGCCGCATTCGCGTTGGAAACGCGCTGGTGCGCGTGATCGCGAACGGATATGAGTATAAGCATTTGAAAAACGGACAGCAGGTGCAGCTGGGCATCCGCGATTTTATGGTCTTTGAGGATGACGGGTCGCTGGAACAGCAGCTGAAGATCCAGACCTGACGAAAAAAGAACCGTTCATGTGAGCGGTTCAAAAGTCTTTCGATGAAATTTCGCTAAAGCGAACTTTGAGCGGATACGTCGCTTTCCATGCGACGCATGGCGTCATAGAGAAAGCAAAAAGACTCGCGGGGAAGCATGGAAGCGTTCCCCGCGAGTTTTTCGTTTGGTTTCAGATTTCCCAAACCATTTGGTCGTAGGCTACTTCGAAGCCGAATTCCTTTGCTTCCTCGCAAAGCTCCTCGTGCGTGCGGTCAAGCAGGTGGCCGATGTGGTTGAGAATAAAGCGCGTATCATGCGTGGCGCAGCCAAGATCGCATAAGAGCTGCGCGGTTTGCGCGCACTGGAGGATATCCATGTGCGCGGGAGTGATATTCTCGCCGCGCTTAAGATTGCAGTCCAGCGAAACGGCGTCCAGCTGCGGCTTGCGCTGGCGCAGGTATTCGACGGTTTCGGGCAGCATCAGCCCGGAATCATGTACCCAAAGCAGCGTTTTGCCGCCGCTTTCAATCAGATACAGCACGGAGCCGATCGCACGGGCGTGGTTGGAAGGCAAGGGGGTCACGACGGCATCTTCAATCTGTATGGGAACGAAAGGTACGGCTTCGCGGATCCTGGGCGCGCGGCGGACGGGCAGCGACGTGCTGGCCGCGACAGCGCGGGCGGTGCGTTCGATTTCGTTTTGCGCCGCCGGGGCCGGCAGGTAGAACGTCCAGTCATCCGCGTCAATATAGCGCGAAATCATATCGGGCGCGCTGTAATGGTCGGAATGCGTGTGGGTAATCAGCACATTGCGGTATTTACGCATATCCAGCCCGTAGAAGACGGTATGCGCGACCGCGTCGATGGAGCAGTCAATCATCAGGTTGTCAACGGTAGCCTGCGAGCGGGTGCGGATATCGCGGCCGCCATGTCGGCGCGCATATTCGCAGACCCGGCAGGAGCAAAAAAGCTCGGGAACCCCCGCGCCGCCGCCTGTGCCGTAAAAAATGATTTTCATACATTTCCTCCGTGCATTTTGTTTGACGAAAAGGGACGATACATATATAATAGTGCAGGATTCCGTTTTTGCCAATAGCAAAATGAGAGGAAATTATAAAATGTGCTATACGATTGGAATTGATTACGGTACGTTATCCTGCCGGGCGGTCGTGATGAACGCCGAAAACGGCGAAGTGCTTGGCATCGGGGAGTGCGGCTATCATGTGTATGACACGGCGCTGCCGTCCGGAAAACAGCTTCCGCCGCGTTCGGCGCTGGCCGATCCGCTGGAATATCTGGATGCTTTGACAAAGGCGGTTCACAGCGCGGTAGAGAAGGCGGGCATTGATCCCATGCAGGTAGCGGGCCTTGCGGTGGACGCAACCTCCATGAGCGTGATACCATGTGATGCGCAGGGCGCGGCAATGCGCTGCCAGGAAAAATGGCGCGATGAACCACAGGCGTATATCCGTTTGTGGAAAAGCTATACTGCCACGGCGGAGGCGGAACGCATCGGCGTGGAAGCGCGCAGGGAGCAGGCGGCGTTCCTGGCGGCATGCGGCGGCTATCCGTCCAGCGAGGGGATGTATCCCAAGCTTCTGGAAACGCTGCGAGAGTGCCCGGAGTTGTATCAGGAAACAAGCGCGTTTGTGGATCTGAACGAGTTTTTGACCTGGACGCTGACCGGCAAGCTGACCCGCAGCGCCGGTTCGATGGGGCTGAAAAATTATTGTTATGATGGCAAAAATCACCCTGACGCGGCGTTTTTCGCTAAGCTTCATCCCGCGCTGCAAAATGTGGATGAAAAGCTGCGCGGCGAAATCCTGCCCTGGGGGGCTTGCGCGGGAAAGCTGCGCCCCCAAATGGCGGAAAAGCTGGGGCTGCCCTGCGGCATTGCCGTGGGAGCCGGCGGCCTGGACGGGCATACTTCCGTGATGGCGCTGGGACTGAAGGAGAGCGGCGACGCCATGCTGACCATTGGCACCTCGGGCGTGCTGGGCGTGCTGTCGGACCGCTGGCGCGTGGTGCCCGGCGTATGCGGCGCGGCCAAGGACTGCATGATCCCGGGCTTGTATGGCTATGATTTTTGCCAGAGCGGCGTAGGGGACATGTTTGCCTGGTTTGTGGACAACTGCCTGCCCTCGCGCTATGAGCGCATGGCGCGCGAAAAAGGCGTATCGGCGCATACGCTGCTGTCGGAGCTTGCCTTTGCAAAGCCGGTGCGCGCGGATGCGCCTGTGGCGGTGGACTGGTGGAACGGCAGCCGCTGCGTGACAGTCGATCAGACGCTTGCGGGGGCAGTCAGCGGCTTGAAGCTGTCTACCGCGCCGGAGGATATTTACCGGGCGCTGGTGGAGGCGGCGGCTTTCGGCATGCGTTATATGCTGGAGCATGCGCAAAAGCATGGCATTGAAGTCAAAAGAATCTGCGTATGCGGCGGTATTGCCGCGAAAAATCCGCTGCTGGTACAGTGCTACGCTGATATTCTGGGGCGCGATTTGCAGGTGTCGCTGCTGCCCAACAGCGCGGCGGCGGGCGCGGCCATTGGCGCGGCAGCGGCGGCAGGGGTGTATGCATCCTTGCAGGCGGCCATGGAGCGCCTGTCCAGCCGGGAGTTTGTCCCCTATACGGCGGATATGCGGAAGCATGCGGCTTATGAACCGCTTTACCGGCGCTATGTCGCGCTGCGCGAATTCCAGAAAAATGCGTGAAATGAGGCGGAAGGCGCTTTGCCTTCCGCTTTTGTCATTTATCGCAGCGGCGTTACACGGGGTTTCAGATTGCCGGTGCGATCCACCCGATAGAAGCCGATCAGGTTGCTGGGGCGCGTTTGCTGATACAGATTCATGACGGCTTCGGTGTCATTCAAATTAAAACGCATGCTCAGGCCGCAGCCGATGGATACGTCGCGGGGGGTGGAGATGACCTGCCCGCGAAGCCCCGAGCGGCGCATGGCCGCTTCAAAGCGCATTACCTGCTGCCGTGACCTGAATGCCGCAATGCCAAATGTTTCCTGCATATGAATGTCCTCCCATCTGCGCTCATAGCATATTATGAAGCGCGGCCTGTTCGCGTGCGGGGAGGGGAAAAGATGATTTATCTGGATAATGCGGCAACCAGCTGGCCAAAGCCGCCGCAGGTGCTGCGGGCGGCTGCGGGGGTGATGGCAAAACCGTTCGGCAATCCCGGACGCGGCGGGCATCATGCCTCGCTCTGCGCGGGCCGGGTGGTTTATGCCTGCCGGGAAGCGCTGGCAGGCTATATGGACTGCGCGCCGGAGCAGGTGATATTTACGCTGAACTGCACGGACGCGCTGAACCTTGCCATCCGCGGCTTGCTGCGTCAGGGCGATCATGTGCTGGTCACGCATGACGCGCATAACGCCGTGATGCGCCCTTTGGCGGGCATGGAAAGCCGGGGAGAAATCACGCTGAGCGTGCTTCGCGCCAACGAAGCGGGAATAATTGAAGCGCAGGCCGTTGAAGAGGCGGTAACGCCACAGACGGCTTTGTGCATTTTGACCCATGCCAGCAATGTCACGGGCATTGTACAGCCGGCGAAGGAGCTGATTGCGGCGGCTCATCGCTTCGGCATTCCGGTATTGCTGGATGCGGCGCAGACGGCCGGCACGCTGCCGCTGAATGGTCTGGGCGCGGATCTGATCGCCATGCCGGGCCATAAAGGGCTGCTGGGGCCCATGGGCACTGGCATCTTGTATGTCGGCAGCCATGTATCGCCGCGCCCGCTCAGAGAAGGAGGCACAGGCTCTGCGAGCGAAAGCGTGCATCAGCCGCTCATGCTGCCCGATCGTTATGAAAGCGGAACCATGCAGCTGCCGGCGCTGGCGGGCCTTTTACAGGGCGTGCGTTTTGTTCGTGCGCATGAAAGCGCAATTCATGAATATGAGTGCTTTTTGATTGAGAAGCTGCGCGCGGGGTTAAGCGGTATACCGGGGACGGTGGTGTATGGCGCGGCGGATGCGGCGCATGTGGGCGTGCTGAGCTTTAATTTGCTGGGGCGGGAGAATGCGGAGGTGGCAGACGCTCTGGACAGGATGGGCTTTTGTCTGCGCGGCGGGCTGCATTGCGCCCCCTGCATGCACCGCTGGTTGGGAACGCAGGGAACGGTGCGGGCCAGCGTCGGCCCCTTCTCGACGGAAGCGGAAATCGACGCGCTGATCGAGGCGGTGGCCCAAATTGCTGCCCAAAAGTAAAATATTTGTTTTCCTGAAACTGACACTTGCAATTTTATAACAAGTTTATTACAATGTGTGTACACCCTATTACGCAAAGATGCAAAGAACGCGAGGTGTACTGCATGAAGCGATTTTTTTTGACGGTTCTGGCAATTCTTTTGCTTTGCTCCGTGGCCTGCGCCGAGGATGTGCAGAGCTTAAAGTATGGCGATAAAAGCGAAGCGGTTTTGCAGCTGCAAACCCGTCTGAAGGAGCTGCTCTATTATAACGGGCCGCTGAGCGGGCAGTTTGCCGAGGTAACGCGCGCGGCGGTTAAAAAGGTGCAGGCGGATTACGGCCTGGAGCAGACCGGCGTAGCGGATGCGGCGACGCAGACGGTGATTTATGATCCGGACTGCCAACGCGCGCTGCAATATGGCGACAGCGGCAGCGACGTAACGCTTTTGCAGCAGGCATTGACGGCATACGGCTATTACAGCGACAAGGCCAGCGGCAATTATTTGAAGAATACCCGTTCGGCTGTGGCGGCGTTCCAGCAGGACAACGGCATGCAGGCCAGCGGCAAGGCGGATGTGGAAACGCTGAAGCTCTTGTATTCCGGTACCGTGCCGCTGCCGACCCCAACGCCGACGCCTGCGCCCACAGCGACGCCCGCGCCCACGCCCACGCCGGATATCACCTTCCAGGGCACGCTTGAATACGGCAGCACAGGCGCGCGGGTACAGCAGCTTCAGCAGCGCTTGCTGGAACTGGGTTTTTATGAGGGCAAGATCACTACGGGATTCTATGCCCGCACCAAGAGCGCGGTGGTCAAATTCCAGCAGTATAACGGCTTGAAGAGCGACGGCATTGTTGGCGAGGCGACTTGGGCGGCGCTGTATGAGGAGGGCGTTGTTCCGGCCTCCGCCACCCCCAAGCCTACCGCCGAGCCTACGCCCGTTCCCTACTTTATCGAGGTGGATGTGGCAAATCAGGTCACCAAGGTGTTCAAGCGCGATGACAGCGGCGAGTTTACCGTGCTGTACAAGGCGTTTATCTGCTCGACCGGCACCAAAGGCTATCCCAGCGATGTGGGAACCTGGACGCTGACGGGGCGGCGCGCGCGCTGGGCGCAGTTCCCCAAATGGGGCGGCGGCACGGCGCAATATTGGACAAGGATCAATGACAATATTGCTTTTCATTCCGTTATGTACCGCAATTATGATCCCAATGATCTGGTGGAATCCTCCTATAAAAATCTTGGCTCCCGCGCATCGCATGGCTGTATTCGCCTCACGGTGCCGGATGCAAGGTGGATCTACGAGAATTGCCGGAACGGCGTGCAGGTATGGATCCATGACGACGGTGAAAGCGATCCGGAATTGACATACTCCCTCAAGCCTGGCTCCATCAATCCCAAAACGCAGACCAATTATGTTACCCCGACGCCTACCGTTAAGCCGGAATATGATAGCCATACGCCGCCCGAAACCGTGCGGCAGATGGGAATCGGTACCAAGGGCGCGGATGTATACTGGGTGCAGATGCGCTTGACAGAACTGGGGTATTATACGGGCACGGTGACGGGCGAATACCGCGCGGGCACGCAGAAGGCGGTCAAGGCCTATCAAAGGGCAATGGGGCTCAGCGCGGACGGCGTGGCAGGCAAGAACACTCTGAATCGCTTGTACAGCGATGCACGGAACGAGGCTACCGCAACGCCTGCGCCTGTGGATTTGTCAGCGCCTATGGCGTATGAAACGCCTGTTCCGCCAACCGCTACGCCGGAAAGTGAGCTGCCCATGCCGAACGCGGATGGCACGAACGGCTGAAAATGATGGAAAAAGACGGCTTTTGTTACGATTTAGCCGTCTTTTTTCTGTGTTTTCATTGACTTGTTTTGTTGATTTGATTAAAATAGGAAAGAGTAATTGCCGGATGGAGGAAAACGGGGATGGAACGTAGGGATGGCGAGGGAGCAACGGGCGCCGAAAAGCAAAAGCTGATTCTTGCCAGCAATAACCGCCACAAGATCGATGAGCTTTCGGCTATGCTGGGCGGTAAATATGAAGTGCTGTCCATGCGGGAGGCCGGGTTCAACGCGGAAATTGTTGAAGACGGCGATACCTTTGAGGAAAACGCCCGCATCAAAGCGGAGACGGTCATGCGCGCTACCGGGCTGCTGACGTTGGCGGATGACAGCGGTTTGGCGGTGGACGCCCTTGGGGGAGCGCCGGGCGTACACAGCGCCCGCTATGCCGGTGAACAGCATTCCGACAGCGACAATAACGCGCTGCTGATGAAAAACATGGCGGACGTTCCTGATGAAAAGCGCACGGCGAGGTTTGTCAGCTGCATCGCGATTGCTTCGCCCTCCCATGCCACGCGGGTCGTGCGCGGCGAATGCCCGGGCAGAATTACCCGCGAGCGGCGCGGCAGCGGTGATTTCGGCTATGATCCCTATTTTGAGTATGAGAACGGCCTGACCTTTGCCGAGATGAGCAGCGAAGAAAAGAATGCCGTCAGCCATCGGGCGCGCGCCATGAAAGAAGCGCTGAAGCTGCTATGAAACGGATTGGCATTGTATCGGATACGCATGGGGATCGCGGACATTTGGAACAGGCGCTGCTGAAACTGGAGGCGGCCGGGCGGCTGGATGCGTTGATTCATTGCGGCGACGGCGCGTGCGATCTGCGCTATCTGGGAGGCAGTATTCTGCAAACGGCTGTTGTATGCGGCAACTGCGACGGAAGTGCGGCGGAGCTGGCACGCGATATGCTGCTGGATATGGACGGCGTGCGCATCTATATCACGCACGGGCATTATTATAATGTCAAACGGGGGCTTGATTTGCTGGCGGAGGCCGCGGCCGCCAAGGGGGCGCAGGTAGCCTGCTATGGGCATACGCATAAGGCGGTGTGCGAATACCGTGCCGGGGTACTGCTTCTGAATCCGGGCGCATGCGTTTATACCGGGGCCTGCGCGCTGCTGACGGTGGAAAAGGGCGGGAGCTTTACCGCCCGGCTGTTGTAAGGGGTGCGGGATGGGACTTTTTCGCAAGACATATCAAATGCCGGAAACGAAGGGCCTGAGCGCCAGGGAATTGCTTGCGCGTGCTCGGGGCGCATCCGATCCGCGGGATGCTTATGCTTATCTGATACAGGCGGAGACGCTGGAACCCGATTGTCTGGCGGTGCAGCGCGAGCTTTTGATGCGCGGTCGGCTGCATGAGCGGAATCCCAAGCATATTTCCTTTTTTGTTATCAAATCCTATGTGATGCATGCTTTTGAGCATCCGGAAAAGCATGAGGAGCAGGAGCGGCAGCGTATGATCCGCGAGATTTTTGACCATCCGCGTTTGCAGCGGTGTCTGGCGCTGGCAGAGAGGCCCGATGCTTTTCTGGAGGATTATTTGCAGGAATTGTGCCGGGACTATATGCGAATTTTTATCATGCCGGATACCACCCATCGCCCCAGCGTGCTGGGGATCACGGTATCCGGACGGATGCCGGCGGCCATGGCCGTTCCGGGAGGAGAGGTTTTGCGCAATATCCTTTCTTCTCCCTGGCTGAGCGAGCGGGAACAAACGCTGCTGGGCAAGGCGTTTTATCGCGCATACGGCGCATGCATGAATGGCGCTGTGCAGCCGCTGGATGCGCGTTTGGGGGAAAACATTGCGCGCTTGCTGGAATGAAAGGAGCGACATGATCCGCAAAATTCTTTTTTCCGTCCTGGTGCTGCTGTTCTGCTGCATTTTATTTTTTGCGCAGCTCATGGGTTCGGACCGGAAACGCGAGGCACGCGTACAGCCGACTTCGCTGCCGGCAATCGGTACGGTATCCGCACAACAGCTTGGCATGCTGACGCAGGCATTCGGGGGAGAAATTCCATGCGCCTCATTGCCAGGAGAAGGAAGCGTAACTGATACGCAAACGGGTTCGCTGCGCGCCCGCTTGCTGACATGGCGTGATAGCAGCGGCGCGGTCATCACGGCGGTACGCCCTGCCGAAGCGGCCAGCGTTTTGCGGCGGGAGGAGCTTCAGCTGCGCGCTGATTCCACCTGGTCGCTTGAAGGGCGGACGCTGCTTCTGGCAGAGGGCGGTATCGGCGCCAGCGCCTATTACAGCGACAGCGACGCGGCTTATTCAATTTTTCTTCCCGATGCGGACGGTGATGCGCTGCTTACATTCATTGTGTCGCAGCTGCATTTTCCTACTGAATAAAAGAACAGGAGAAAACCATGCAACAGAATCATCATCAAATGCCAACGTCAGTGCTGCTGAAACGGTTCCTGCCCTATTTTGGCAAGTACAAAAAGCTTTTGTTTATTGATCTGCTTGCGGCCGGACTGACAACGGTTTGCGAGCTGGTGCTGCCGCTGATCGTCCGGCGGATCACAAACGGCGCGCTGGGTACGGCGGGCGAGCTGACAACGGCGCTGGTGCTGCGTCTGGGCCTGCTTTATATTCTGCTGCGCGTGGTGGATGCGGCGGCAAATTACTATATGCAGTCGCAGGGGCATGTGATGGGTGCGCGTATCGAAACGGACATGCGTACCGACCTGTTTGCGCATTTGCAGCAGCTCTCGTTCAGCTATTACAATAATACCAAAATCGGCCAGATCATGGGGCGTATTACCAGCGACCTGTTCGATATTACCGAATTTGCTCACCATGGCCCGGAAAATTTCTTTATTTCCGGCATTAAGGTGGTAATCTCGTTTTGCATCCTTTCGGGGATGAATGTGTATCTGACGCTGATGATTTTTGCGGTTTTGCCGTTTATGATCTTTTTTACCAGATTTTTTAACCGTAAAATGCGCATTGCTTCCAAGGAATGCCGCCATCAGGTGGGCGAGATCAACGCGCAGGTGGAAGACACATTGTTGGGGATCCGGGTGGTAAAGTCCTTTGCCAATGAATCGCTCGAGGAGGAAAAATTCGGCCAGGGCAACCAGTGCTTCCTGGGGCTGAAAAAGAAGCAGTATGCTTATATGGCAGGCTTTGGCACTTCCACCCGCATTTTTGACGGCCTGATGTATATCATCGTGGTGGTGGCAGGCGCGCTGTTTTTAATCAACGGCAAGATCGGCGTGGGCGATTATACTGCCTACCTGCTCTATGTGTCCACGCTTTTGTCCTCCATCCGCACGATTGTGGATTTTACCGAGCAGTTCCAGCGCGGCATGACGGGGATTGAGCGTTTTTGCGAGATTATGGACGCGCCTTCCGAAATCAAGGATGCTCCGGGCGCAAAACCGCTGAAAAATGTGCGCGGCGATGTGGGCTTTGAACAGGTCTGCTTCCATTACAATGATGATGAAACACACGAAGTGCTCAGCGGATTGAATCTGCAGGTCAAAGCGGGGGAAAACGTAGCGGTTGTCGGCCCGTCAGGCGGCGGCAAAACCACGCTGTGCAACCTGATTCCCAGATTTTATGATGTAACAAGCGGCCGCATCACAATCGATGGCCATGATATTCGTGACATTACCCTGAAATCCTTGCGCAACAGCATCGGCATGGTGCAGCAGGAAGTATATCTTTTCTCTGGTACGGTGGCTGAGAATATTGCCTATGGCAAACGCAACGCGACCCGCGCGGAAGTGATTGAGGCGGCCAAGCAAGCCGGGGCCGACAGCTTTATCCGTCAGCTTCCGAACGGATACGACACTTATGTGGGCGAGCGCGGCGTGAAGCTTTCGGGCGGGCAGAAGCAGCGCATTTCCATTGCCCGCGTATTTTTGAAAAATCCTCCTATTTTGATTTTGGATGAGGCGACCAGCGCGCTGGATAATGAAAGCGAGCGATTGGTTCAGCACTCGCTGGAGAAGCTGGCCAAGGGACGCACTACCTTTACCATTGCGCACCGTTTGACGACCATTCGCAATGCTTCGGTCATTTGGGTATTGACGGAGGAAGGCATCCAGGAGCAGGGCACGCATCAGGAGCTGATGGCGAAGGGCGGCCTGTACGCGCAGCTGTATGCCATGTATACCGAGAACGGCAGCGTGGCGTGAGGAAAAACAATGATTGATATACAGGTGTATTTGGGCGATCTCGGCGCGCAGCTGCGGAAATGCTATGGCGCAAGGCTATTGTATATGGGCTTGCAGGGCAGCTATCAGCGGGGCGAAGCCAAAGAAGAGAGCGACCTTGACGTGATGGTTTTGCTGGATGAGCTGCGGTTCGAAGACATGGCGGTCTATCGGGCGGCGCTTGACGCCGCCGGGCATGCGGAGCTTGCCTGCGGCTTCATAGCGGACAGGGCGGATATGCAGCGCTGGAACGCTTTGGAAATCTGTCATTTGCTGCATACGACGCAGGATGTTTATGGCAGGCTGGCTGATTATGTGCCGCAATATACGCGAAGCGACGTGATACAGTTTGTTAAGCTCAGCGTGGGCAATCTTTATCACGGCTTGTGCCATCAGATGATCCATGCATCCCATGCACAGGCGCTGCAAAATCTGCCTGGGGCATACAAGGCAGCGTTCTTTGCACTGCAAAATTTGCATTATTTGGAAAGTGGCAGCTTTATCACTACGAAGAGCGCCATGATAAAAGCGCTGAAGGGAACGGATTATGCAGTAATGACATATGGCGGCAATCAGGATGACGCTGCATACGCGCTGCTGTTTCGCTGGTGCAAAGAGGCGTTAGGCCGTGTGGATGCGATAAAATAAGCTGAATAAATATCAAGGGGGCTGCCTCTCAATGAGACACCCCCCTTGATGCTTTTTTATTTTACTTCTCGAAAAGATCGGTTTGTGAGGCGATATTCTGCACGTTCCAGTGCATAATGGTCCATTTGCCGTTATCCTGCAGCCGGAACACACAGCAGCCGCAGTTGTTCATCTGCATAGGCATGCCGGGCATTTCGGTATGGAGAATATTGCAGGCCACGCAGCGGATCAGCCCGCCGTGGCTGACGGCGGCTACGCGGCGCACATCCTTGGGCAGTGCTTCCATTTGCTCCATAAAGGCCTTGGCGCGCGCCATGACCTGGTCAATGTCCTCGCCGCCAAACTGCTTGAAATGCCAATACTTGCGCGCGTCGCGGTATGCGTCGCCATGAAGACGCTCGCAATCCTCATAGGTAATTCCGGCGAGACGGCCGGAGTCCGCCTCGCGCAGGAGCGTGTTGTATTCGCAGTCCTCGCGCTCGCCAAAGATATAGGCAAAGGTATCGCGCGTGCGCTGGATATCGCTGCAATAATAGCGGTCAAAGGGCAGATCACGCATATATCCGGCAGCCCGCTTGGCCTGAGCGATACCGTTTTCATTCAGGGAATAATTCAGCCAGCCGGTATGCCGTCCTTCGGCGTTGCAAACCGTTTCCCCGTGACGGATCATGAATAAATCAAGCATCAGTACACCTCAAAATTGAACAGATGGGCTACGGAGGAGCCATAGTCTTCAACCTTCAATTCACTCTGGTAGGTAGACAGGGGAATGAAGCGAACGGCCTTGGCGGTAATGTTCAGCGGCTGCTTGATGAAGCGCTGATGGTTATCCGCCGTTTCGTATACGGTGCTCCATACGCCGTTTTCGTCCTGCGCTTCGATTTTGTAGTGCTTAATCAGACACTTGGGGAAACCGAAGGTGGTTTGATTGTGGCTCATGGGATAGAACATGACCGAGGAGGTGTTCAGGCCGTTGGGGTTGCCTTCCACAAATTCGCGGTTCAGGTCGCTGTCGAGCACCAGACGGAACCCTTCCACATGGGTAGGCGCGTCAAAGGTATAAGTGACAGCCTTGTTGGTCTTGCCGAAATAGCCGTTGTCGCAGCCCCAAATACGACGGTCCAGACCGTTAATCAGCGCGGAGCAGTCGCCGTAATCACAGGTAAGCTTGGCGCTCTGCGCAAGCGGAGAGATCTTGCGGCGCAGGCCGGGCAGGAAGCAGTCGTCTTCCATCAGGGTATTCTGGATTTCCTCGATTTTCTGCGCGCAAACCTGGCGGGGGTTCAGCCCGTTTTTCACGGCGATGGCCGCGCCCGTGCCGACAGCCTGACCGATCACGCCGATGGTGCCCATCACGCGCGTGGAGCTGAAGGCAACATGGGAGGCGCTGATGTTGCGGCCCGCGAACATCAGGTTATCGATGTTCTTGGAATACAGGCTGCGGAAGGGGATGGGATAGGGCTCGCTCAGACGGCGCTTTTGAAGATGCGCGCCGCCCTTGGCATCCATGCGGAAACCGCCGGGCAGGTGGTTGTCGATCTGCCAGCCGCCGTAAGCCACGGTATCCTCAAAGGGCGTGCAGTTTTCCACGTCGTGCTGGGTGAGGATATAATCGCCCACATAGCGGCGGCTTTCGCGCTTGCCGGGCAGGAAACCGACCCATTCCAGATCCCAGTTCTGCGCGCCGTGATCGCCGTGATTTTTGATATGATCCCATACGCCGAAGGCGATCTTGAGCAGTTCGTCGCGCACATCCTCGGTATCGGCAATGCTGTCCTGCATGCCGCCCAGTTCGATCCAGTAGAAATTGGTGTTGATGGCGTACAGATCGTGGGGCTTGTTGTTCATCGCGTCGTCATCGGGGAAGCTGTAAGCCCAGGCCGGCGGCGTATAGGAGATGGCATGATCGGTCTCGCGGCATTGCAGCAGAATGCTCATGCCCATGGTATGGCTGTCCGCCACCTCCAGGCCGAATTCTTCATTGAAAGCCTTTTTGTCCTCGCGGCCAACGCGGTACTCCGCGCCGGTGAGCGGAGCCAGAATGCTGTCGCCCGAGCTGTCCACATAAATCTTGGCCTCGACCTGGTGCCAGGTATAGGTCGTCAGCTGGAAGCCCTTGATGCTCTGAATATGGCCGTTTTCGCATACCGCGTCGCAGCAGGTGCAGTTGAGCAGCAGGTCGATATTGGGCTCGAAGCGAACCATTTCATAGAGCAGCGCGTCCCAGGTGGTAAAGTTGCGGCGGGGATTGCGGTGCATGTTTTCCAGCAGCAACTCTTCCATGATGCCGGTTTCCTGCAAATCGCGCACGCGGGTGCCTGCGCCGGAAATCCACATGCGGATTTCGCTGCTGGCATTGCCGCCCAGTACGGGACGGTCCTGCATCAGCACAACCTTGGCGCCGTGACGCGCTGCGGAAATGGCGGTGAACATACCGCCGATGCCGCCGCCAACTACGCATACGTCAGCCTGATGGAGCTTGGTGTTCAGCTTGTTTTCCATGATCTTGTATCCTCCTTGAAATTCTTATTGACCAAACAGCGCTTCTTCCAGTGCAAACATCGTCGGCACGGAATAGGTGGCGCGGGGATTTTCGGTATAACGCCAGCCCAGCAGGCAGGCATCCATGCCATAATTCAGCGCGCCGTCCACATCGGAAACAGGGTTATCGCCTACAAAGAGCGCCTTCTTTTTGTCCGTTTCGCCGCTGAGGGTGAAAATGTGGTCGAAGTAGGCATAACTGGGCTTCATGGCGCCTACCTCATCGGCGGAGAATTTGCCGTTGAGATACTTGTCAAGCCCCGCGCCGGCAACGCGGCCGTTCATCGTCGCGCCCACGCCGTTGGAGGCAGTGTAGACCTTGACGCCGTTTTCACGCAGGCGCGCCAGCAGATGATCGGCGCCCGGCATGGGGTCGATGGCGGTGGACCAGCGTTCCAGAAACCAGGGGGAAACTTCCTCGGGCGTTTTGAAATAAGGATAGATTTTGAAAAGCTCCTCAAAACGCATGACTTCCAGCTGTTTGCGGGTGATCTCGCCCGCATCCAGGTGCACCCACAGCTCGCGGTTGATGCGGCGATAGGTCTCGGTCACTTCATCGCCCACTGTCTGTCCCTGAAGCGCGTACAGATCCTTGATCATGCGCCGTTCTGAGGTGGGGGTGTCCATCAGACAGTTGTCAATGTCAAAAAAAACGGTTGTGTACTTCAAGGTGAATCTCCTCCGCGTATAGTATTTTATATAGCGATGTGCGGAAGCGTCCGCACGGAGGCGCGGGAAATGAGCTTGGGGGCAATCAGCAGCTGCTTGGGCGGCTGATCAGGGCTTTGAAGCTGCTGCATCAAAAGCTCGCAGGCGGCGCGGCCGATTTCTGTTTTGCCGGATGAAATGCTGGTCAGGGGCGGATAACAGTATTCGGCCAGCAGTCCGTCCTCAAAGCCGATCACGGAAAGCTGCTCCGGGCAACGGCCTCCCTGCTCCTGGAAGGCGCGCAGCGCGCCCACGGCCATGCAGTCGGCGGCGGCAATGAGCGCGGTAGGCTGCTCGGAAGCGGACAGCAAACGCTGCATGGCCAGATACCCGCCTTGGCCGGAAAAGTCCCCTTTTTCAAGGCAACGATCGGGCACAGACAGTCCGCGCCGCCGCATGGCCTGCAAAAAGCCTTTGCGCTTGAGCGGGGAGCTTTGGCTGCCGTCCGGGCCGTTTATCAGCGCGATGCGGCGATGCCCGTGCGCGTAAAGATGGTCGATGGCCAATTCCATGGCGGCTTCATAATCGGTATCCACCCAGGACAAGCCGCTGCAGCGGCTGCCGGCCAGCACCGTGGGCAGGGACATGGCGCTTAGACGCTGCGGCAGCGCCGGATCCAGCATGCCGCCTACCAGGATTACACCGTCGGCCTTTCCGGATAAGCACAGCGGCGGCAGCATGTCTTCTGCCCGCTGGGTTCCCGCCCAGTCGATCATCAGGCTGTAGCCTTGCGGCAAAGAAGCGCGTTCAATGCTGTATAGCATATCGGAAAGATAGGTGTCCACCGTATCGCAAAAGCCGGTGGAGCCTTCCTCGGGATGGGCGATGCAGCGAACGATCCCCAGCACGCGCTGGCGTTTGGTGGCCAGCGAACGCGCAGATGCGTTGGGCACATAGCCCAATTCCTGTACGGCGGCCAGAACACGCTCTCGCGTCGCGGGGCTGATGCGCGGACTGCCGTTTATGACCAAAGATACTGTCCCGGCAGATACGCCTGCCCGCTGGGCAACGTCGGCTAATGTGGCCATGACACCCTCTCCCCATGCGTTAAAGCGCTTTAATTTCGTGTTTATTATAAAATGAGCCGCGATGAACGTCAAGGCGTTTTGTGACATAAGCTGTACACAAAATGCGTATTAGAAAAATTTTTTTAGCTGGGAACAAAAGGACGGGTTTATCAGTCAAATATAGGAAGAGAAAGTTTGAAAGGAGGGCGCCTGATGGAGAAAGAGGCTTTTGAAAAGCGATTGCTGTCGCTTGGCGGCGCGATGTATCGTGTGGCCGCCAGCATCTTGCCCCGTCAGTGCGACCGCGAGGATGCCATTCAGGAAAGCATCCTGACCGCGCTGCAAAAGCGGGGATGCCTGCGGGATGAAAAAGCAATGCGCGCTTGGGTTATGCGGATCCTGGTCAATAATTGCTATGACATTTTGCGGGAGCAGAAGCGGGAAACAAGTACGGATATACTGCCGGAACCGAAGGAGGTTTGGGAATCGCCGCCCGATGCTGATCTGATGCTGCGCGACATGCTGCTGGCCCTGCCGGAGGAATACCGTCTGCTTTTGGTTCTGTGCTATGTGGAAGGATACAAAATACGCGAAATTGCCGAGATTTTGCATTTGCCGCAGGGGACGGTGCAATCAAGGCTGCACCGTGCCAAGCGGATGCTCGCGCAGGATATGGTATTGGAAAAGGAGGGGAAACGATGAAAAGGGTATATCTGAGCCGCGCTTTTGGCAGCACGCCGAAAACGGTGTATAAACGGATCGAGCACACATTTAAGATGCCCCTGCCGCCGGAGAAAAAAGAGGGGCCGGAAGCGGAGACGGAGGAAGCGGCGCAAAGCGACCTAAAGATCGTTTCTTCCGGCGCGAGGCTCCGCGTTTCTGTGCTGGTGGCGCTGGCATCGGCATTGTTGATTCTGACCGCCGTGCTGGTTCTGGAACCGGGCAAGAAGGGCGACGGCAACAGCCGCGCGCAGTATCTGGCGAAGGCCACGGGCAGTCTCAATCTCTCGCAGGCAGCCGCGGCGCTTCCGGGAGTCAATATAACGCTGTCGCAGGCATATGCGGATGCGGAGAAGGTGCGGGCGACGGCCGAATTTGTACTGACGGAACCAGGGGAGGCGCATTATTTCTGGTATGACGGCAAGTCGCTGCCGGCGCAGTTCCCGGAAGTAAACGCGCAAAACGGCGAAACTGTGTATTATATTAACTGCGCCCTGAGCTGGGAGGAAGGGGAAATGCAGATGATGAGCGATTTGGCCAGCCCGCAGACAACGGATAATGGCGAGCTTTCGGTGATGATGGCAGGCGCGTGGGATACGGAGGAGGAAAGGCGTGAGGTGATATGCCGCGCGGTAAGTGTGCGCGCGAACGCGGATGGCAGACGTAAGCTACGCGGAAATTCCTGTGGTGTTTGAGCTTGCAAAACGTCAATGACAGAGAAAAGCATATGAAAAGGCGCTGCCGGTCAATTTCGGCAGCGCCTTTGAAGTTGAAACTATGTTTTAGTACATGCCGCCGCCCATGCCGGGATTGCCGGCGGGGGCTGCCGGTTCGGGCGCGGGGATGTCGGTTACCAGGGACTCGGTGGTCAGCACCATTGCCGCCACGCTGGAGGCGTTCTGCAAAGCGCTGCGGGTCACCTTGGTCGGGTCGATGATGCCGCGTTCAAACATGTCTACATATTCGCCCTTGAGCGCGTCATAGCCATAATCGGGACGGTTGCGGCGGCGGATATTCTCAATGATAACGCTGCCGTCGATACCGGCGTTGCGGGCAATCTGACGCATGGGTTCTTCCATGGCGGACAGGATGATCTGCACACCGGTGCGCGCGTCGCCGGTATAGTTGGTGACGATCTTCTGCACGCGCTTCATGGCTGCCAGCAGAGCCACGCCGCCGCCGGGCACGATGCCCTCTTCCACGGCAGCACGGGTAGCCGCCAAAGCGTCCTCGATGCGCAGCTTGCGCTCCTTCATTTCCACTTCGGTAGCGGCGCCGACCTGGATAACGGCTACGCCACCGGCCAGCTTGGCCAAACGCTCCTGAAGCTTTTCACGGTCATAATCCGAGGTGGTTTCGGCAATCTGGGCGCGAATCTGGCTGACACGGGCGTCGATTTCGCATTTTTCGCCGGCGCCTTCCACAATAGTGGTATTGTCCTTGTCTACCTTGACCAGACGGGCCTGACCCAGCATATCCACGGTCGCATCCTTCAGTTCCAGGCCGATTTCCTCGCTGATGACCTGGCCGCCGGTCAGCACGGCGATGTCGCGCAGCATTTCCTTGCGGCGGTCGCCGAAGCCGGGCGCCTTGACGGCAACGCAGGTGAAGGTGCCGCGGATTTTGTTGACAACCAGGGTTGCCAGCGCCTCGCCCTCAACGTCCTCGGCGATGATGAGCAGCTTCTTGCCCTGCTGCACCACCTGCTCCAGCACGGGCAGGATCTCCTGGATGTTGGAGATCTTCTTATCGGTGATCAGGATGTAGGGGTTATCCAGCACCGCTTCCATCTTCTCGGTATCGGTGACCATGTAAGCGGAAGCGTAACCGCGGTCGAACTGCATGCCTTCGGTGGTGGTCAGCTCGGTCTTCATGGTCTTGCTTTCTTCAACGGTGATAACGCCGTCCTTGCCAACGATTTCCATTGCGTCGGAAATCAGCTGGCCGATGGTTTCGTCGCCAGCGGAGATGGAAGCGACCTGCGCGATGGCCTGCTTGCCGCTGATGGGACGGGACAGCTCGGTCAGGGCGGCGACGGCTTCGCTCGTAGCGGCCTCAATGCCACGACGCAGCACCATGGGATTGGCGCCGGCGGCCAGGTTCTTCATGCCTTCGCGCACGATGGCCTGAGCCAGCAGGGTGGCGGTGGTGGTGCCGTCGCCGGCCACGTCGT
>JAHZHX010000060.1 GCA_019420065.1 Clostridiales bacterium
TGCGCCCCTTCATTGCATCCCGGCAATGATGTACCCACTTTGTTGATGGTCTGAATACGGTGAGAATGCTCGTCATTCTCACCGTATTTGTTTATGTTTGTCTTTTACAGCAGACGCGATGATCGTCTGCTTTTTATTCCGCGCAAAGTTCAAATCCCTGCAGTAAAGGGCGTCAATTCAATACGCACCGCTCAACAGAAAATCCGCCAAATGCATGATCCTTACGCCGTTGATGTTGCCCGCGGCAAGCTCGTCGAGCGTCACGACATATTTGGGGTAGTGGTCTTTGATTTCAAGCAGGTTGGCCACCTCGCGGTCGGATTCCTCCGGCAGCTTGCGGCACGCCTGCACGTAGATGCGCTCGTCGCGCCGTACCGCCACAAAGTCGATTTCTTTCGTTTCGTTCTTGCCGATATACACCTCGTAGCCTCTTCGGCGAAGCTCAAAGTACACGATGTTTTCCAGCATTGCGGCAACAGACTTCGGATTGAAGCCCATCATGCAATATTTCAGGGAAGCGTCGGCCAGATAGAATTTCTCCTGCGTTTTCAGCACGGATTTTCCTTGCAGGTCGTATCGCTGGCAACGATAGATCACAAAGGCTTTTTCCAGCCATTCCAGATAGTTATATACCGATTCCACCGAAAGAGAACGCCCCTCGCTTTTCAGGAATTTCACGATGGCGTTTGCGGAAAAGGTCTTGCCGACATTTTCAACCACATACTTCACGACACGGTTGAACAGGTCAAAGTTCGTAATGCTGTGCCGCTTCGTTATGTCGCTGGTGATAACGGAATGGTAAATGCCCTCGACGATCTGATAGGCCGCGCCCTCGTCAAAATTGCCCAGCGCAACGATCGGAAAACCGCCCATGCGGATATACTCGACAAGCAGCTCCTTCGGCGTGCGTCCGCTTGCCTTTTTGAACATCCTGTACTCGGCAAAGGACAGCGTAAACACGGGGATGGAGATATACCGTCCCGTCAGGTAGGTGGATATTTCGCTTGACATCAGCCTGGAGTTGGAGCCGGTCACATAAATATCCGTATTGGCGTTTTCCAGCAGGCTGTTGACGGCCTTTTCCCAGCCTGTGATTTCCTGCACCTCGTCAAGCAGAAGATAGTAACGCTCGCCGTCCGTCATTTTCGCTTTAATGCCGTTGTACATATCCTTGTCGGTCATACCGTCGTCAAGATCCTCCGAGGTATAACGCATGCTGACAATGTGATCGGCGGAAACGCCGCTTTTGATCAAATCGTCCCGCAGCATATCTAAAATCGTGGATTTCCCACAGCGGCGAATACCCGCAAGGATTTTCACCAGCGGCACGTCCCGATAGGTTTTCAGCAAATCCAAATAGTAAGGTCTAACGATCATACCATCGCCTCCTTTACTGTCAGTATATCCAAAAAGTTCTAATCAATCAATAGTTTTTGCTTTAATTCCATAAAAACTTTTCATTCCTGGATTCTTTTTAGGGCTTCCCGTATGCTTTTCTCATACAAAAAGCGGTACGAGTTTTCCCCGTACCGCTTATGGGCAAATATTTTTTCGGATGATCGCGCATTATGTCATGACGATTGCCCTGCTTTTCCCTGCCGCTGCTCCACCGGATAGCAGGTCAGGTTCTTCTCCCGGTCGCACACCGCCAGAAAGATCTCCCGCGCGCTGTGATAGCCCTGCGCCTTCAGCTGTTTGTCCAACCAGTTGTGATCCAGCCCCATGCGGTGCAGGTTCTCCCCCAGTACGCGCCCGTCCAGGATCAGCTCGGTGGAAATGTATTCGGCCTCGGGCGACAGGGACAGATCCTCGGGCGTGGCCGGGCGGCGGGCGCTGACCGGCAGGATGGACAGCTGACCGTTGCCCTCAAACACCGCCGTCTGGATCGCGCCCAGGTCGAAATATCCCTGCGCCCGGCACATGCTCATAAACTCGCTCAGCTCCAGCTTGGCGCGGCGCATGTTCTCCCGGAAGATCTGGCCGTTGTCCATCACGATCACCGGCGTGCCGGAAAGAAAACGGCGCAGGCGCGGGCGCTTCATTGACAGAAGCGTGATGCCAAACGTCATCAGTCCGTATATCGCCATGGCCAGCAGCGGCTGCAGGGGTTCTTCCAGCTCGGTCGCCATCTCGGCGGCGATAGAACCGATCGTGATCCCCGAAATATAGTCAAACGAGCTTAGTTGGGCAATCTGCTTGCGCCCGCTCAGCTCGGCCAGCGCGAAGACAACGCTCGTTACAATAATTTGCAGGTATTCCATTTGCTGTCCTCCGTTTTTATCATAGGATGCGCCGGATCGCACATTTTATCCCCGCGCGCATACGCTGATAACAGCGAAAGGAGCGATCAAGCGTGAAATACCGCGTTTATGTATATGCCATCAGTAAAAATGAGGAAAAATTTGCCGCCCGCTGGTATGCCTCCATGAGCGAGGCCGACGGCGTGTTTGTGCTGGACACCGGTTCGACCGACGATACCGTGGCTCGCCTGCGCGAGCTTGGCGCCACGGTGCGGGAAACAACCGTTTCCCCCTGGCGCTTTGACACGGCGCGCAATCTCTCCCTGGACATGGTGCCCGATGACGCGGATATCTGTGTCTGCACCGATCTGGACGAGGTGTTCAGCCCCGGCTGGCGCGCTCAGTTGGAAAAAGCCTGGCAAAGCGGCGCGCGGCAGGCGCGCTACAAGTACGTATGGTCTTTCCGTGAGGACGGCAGCGAGGGCACGGTGTTCTATATCGATAAGATCCACGCCCGCACCGGCTTTTATTGGAAAAATCCCGTACACGAGGTGCTGTGCTGCCAGTCCGGCGAGCCTGCCCGCGTGCTGTGCGAGGATATGCAGCTGAATCATTATCCCGACGCGGGCAAGTCCCGCGCCCAGTATCTGCCGCTGCTGGAGCAGGCCGTGGAGGAGGATCCGCTCAACGACCGCAACATGCACTACCTTGGCCGCGAATACATGTTCCACGGCCGTTGGGATGACTGCATCCGCACCCTCAAGCGTCATTTGCGTTTGCCCTCCGCCACCTGGCGCGACGAGCGCTGCGCCTCCCTGCGCTTCATTGCCCGCGCCTATGGGCAAAAGGGAAACGTTTACGATCAGGAACGCTACCTCCTGCGCGCGGCGGGCGAAGCGCCCTCGCTGCGCGAGCCGTGGCTCGATCTGGCGCGCTTTGCCTACGGCCAGGGCGACTGGGACGGCGTTTTATGCTATTGCCAGCGGGCGCTGCGCATCGTGGACCGTCCCCGCACCTATATCAGCGAAGAAGCCTCCTACGGCGCGCTGCCCTACGACCTGCTTTCGCTGGCCTGTTATCATCTGGGGCTGCGGGAGCGCGCGCTGGACGCGGTGCGCCAGGCGGTCGCGCTTGCGCCCCATGACGAACGGCTACAGGAAAATCTGCGCATCATGGAACAATAGCGATAGACAGGGAAACGCCAGGGAGGCGGCTTTGCAGGCCAAAGCCCCTCCCTTAAACCCACCCGAAAGCCAATCGGTTTGAAAGGGGGTTACATGCTTGACAGCAGGGGGAATCCGGTCGCTTTGCGATGCCAGGAATGCCAGCATTCCCGCATCGCGTCGCTTCCCGGCCGCGGCTGCGCCGCTTTCGCATTCGCTGCGCGAATGCGCCCCCCTGCCTTGTGGTCTATTACGCAGCAAAAAACAACCGAGGCGCGCGGGGGGCGCAGCGATGCTGCGCAAAGCGGCAAAGCCGCAGCCGGGAAGCAAGACGGTTCATGGAGATGCTTGCATCGCCTGAACCGGCGCGCGACCGGCCCTCCCCCGCCGCCGTCATAAAGGAAACGGTACTTTCTTTGAGCCAAAGAAAGTACCAAAGAAACCATGTGGACACTGTAAATCACACGTCCCCGTTTTTCTCACTACAAAAACCGGCTGCCGGAAAGCACTCCGACAGCCATTTGCATACAAGCGAGGCGCGCGGGGGTGCGCAGCGATGCTGCGCAAAGCGGCAAAGCCGCAGCCGGGAAGCAAGACGGTTCATGGAGATGCTTGCATCGCCTGAACCGGCGCGCGACCGGCCCTCCCCCGCCGCCGTCATAAAGGAAACGGTACTTTCTTTGAGCCAAAGAAAGTACCAAAGAAACCATGTGGACACTGTAAATCACACGTCCCCGTTTTTCTCACTACAAAAACCGGCTGCCGGAAAGCACTCCGACAGCCATTTGCATACAAGCGAGGCGCGCGGGGGTGCGCAGCGATGCTGCGCAAAGCGGCAAAGCCGCAGCCGGGAAGCAAGACGGTTCAGGGGGATGCTTGCATCGCCTGAACCGACGCGCGACCGGCGTATCCCCCGCGACCGTCATCTACGCAAACCCCTTCCAACGCCCACGCCGGTTTCTTTGTTTCTTTCTTTGACGCAAAGAAAGAAACGTTCCCCCCTTGCGCTCGCGGGACAAATGGGCGTATACTGATGCGGGCAAACGCAACGCCCCACTAAAGCAGCAAAGGATGGGAGCAAGATGGCCTATCTTTATGAAACGCACCTGCACACCGAGCAGGGCAGCGCCTGCGGCAAAGCGCCCGGGCGCGACCACATCCGCAAATACAAGGATCTGGGCTATGCCGGCATTATGGTTACCGATCATTTTTTCCACGGCAACTGCCGTCCCGACCGCGGCCTGCCCTGGACGCAGTGGGTGGACGAGTACTGCCGCGGCTATGAGGACGCGCGCGAGGAAGGCGAAAAGCAGGGGCTCCAGGTGTTTTTCGGTCTGGAGGAACGCTTTGACTGGGACGAATGGCTGGTCTACGGCCTGGATAAAAGCTATCTGCTGGCGCACCCGGACATCCGCGAGTGGTCGCGCGCGGACTGGCTCCAAAACGTGCGCGCGGCAGGCGGCTGTATCGTGCAGGCGCATCCCTTCCGCGTGCGCGACTATATGAACTCGATCTCGCCCTGCCTGGGCGTGGACGGCGTGGAAATCTGCAACGCGGGCAACAGCGCCGAGATGGACGGCTGGGCGGCGCGCTACGCGGCAAGGCTCGGGGTGTTTACCTCGGCGGGCAGCGACATTCACTGGCCCGCTCACCGCATGGGAGAGGACGTATTCGGCGTGGCCTTTGAGCAGCCGCTGACCGGCGTGGCCGATTATGTCCGCGCCGTGCGCGAAAACGCGCCGCACGCGCTGCGCATTCCCGCCGGGCGCGATCTGCCCAGCGATACGGTCCCCGTCTTTGACCGCCCCTGCACCGTCTATTCCCGCACGGGCGAGAGGACGCCGCTTCTTCCCGAAAGCATCTTTTAAGGATTGACCGCATCCTGTTTTTTCCGTTATAATAGGTATAAAGGATGTGATTTTTCCATGGAAGCGAATTTTTTCAAGGACCTGCTTTCTTCCACCCATGCCCTGCGCGCCGGTCATTATGTCCGTTCCAGCGGCAGGCATTCCGATTATTACGTCCAGTGCGCCCTTCTTTTGCAGGAGCCGGGCGCGGCGCGCGGCGTTTGCAATGCCATCGCCCGCCGGTTTGAGGACTGCGGCGTGCAGCTTGTGTTCTCGGCCGCCGCGGGCGGCGTGATCGCGGGCTACGAGGTGGCCCGCCAGCTGGGCGCGCGCATGATCTATGCCGAACGGCGCGACAACGCGCTCACCCTGCGGCGCGGGTTTGCCATCGCCCCGGGCACGCGCGTGCTGATCGTGGAGGACGCCGTCGCCACCGGCCACAGCGTGCGCGAGCTGATGGAGATCGTCCGCGCCATGGGCGGAGAGGTCGTCGGCGTGGCCTGCCTGATCGATACCGCGGACGGCAAGCGCGACTTTGGCTGCCCCTATCTGCCCCTGTACATCCAGCCGGTCGCGTCCTATCCCGCCGCGGAGTGCCCCCTATGCCGGCAGGGGCTCCCGCTGGACAATGCATGACAAGGAATCAGCCATATGCATCTTTTTGATATCATCGGGCCGGTCATGATCGGCCCCTCGTCCTCGCACACGGCAGGCGCGGCGCGCATTGGGCGTGTTGCGCGCATGCTGCTGGACGAGGACGTGCGTTTCGCCCGCATTCTCTTTCACGGCTCCTTCGCCAAGACCTGGGAAGGGCACGGCACCGACCGCGCCATCATCGGCGGCCTGCTGGGGCTGGCGGTGGATGACGCGCGCCTGCGCAGCAGCCGCGAGCTGGCCCGCGCGCAAGGCATGACGTACCGGTTTGAAACCGTGCAGCTGCGCGCCGCTCACCCCAACACCGTAATCATTGAGGCGCAGGGCGTCACCGGCAAACAGGTGCGCGTGCAGGCGGCCTCGGTCGGCGGCGGCAGCATCCGCGTACAGTACCTCAACGGCATGGAGGTCGGCTTTTCCGGCGAGCGCACCACCCTCATCATCCAGCATCGGGACGCGCCGGGGGCGATCGCCGCCGTCAGCCGCATGCTGGCGGAGGAAAATACCAACATCGCCACCATGCGCGTGTTCCGTGAAAAGGCGGGGGGACGAGCCGTGATGGCGCTGGAGCTGGACAGCCTGCCTTCCGAAGCGCTGCTTGCGCGCCTGCGCGCGGTCGAGGGCTTTTCGGGCGTGACACTGCTGCGCAGTTTGTAACGAGGGGGAAGACGTTTCTTTCTTTGCGTCAAAGAAAGAAACAAAGAAACCGACGTTGGCGTTGGAAGGCGAGCACGTAAAGGACGGCCGCGGGGGATACGCCGGTCGCGCGTCGGTTCAGGCGATGCAAGCATCCCCTGAACCGTCTTGCTTCCCGGCTGCGGCTTCGCCGCTTTGCGCAGCTGTCGCTGCGCCCCCCCGCAGGCCTTTGTTATCGGCAAACAGGCAGGGGACGCATTCGCAAGCGAATGCGGAAGCGGCGCAGCCGCAGGCGCGAACCGGTGCTCCCCTGCCGCCAATCCCGCGTCCAACATCCAAAACCGATTGGTTTTCGGGTGGGGTGCGGGGCGGGGCGCATATAGGAACAAACCCCTTGCGGGTTTGTGACGCGGCAGCAGCCAATGCGGCTTGCGCAGTGGCGCGCCTGGCACTTGCCAGGCGCGCGGACAGGAGCAAAAGCCGCCGCCCTGCCATACCCCTGAAAGGAGACAAGTATGGATCATTCCGTTCAAAAGCTGCTGGAAGCGGCGGCAAACGGCGGCATTCCCCGGGCGGCGCGGGCATGGCAGGTCAGCCAGAGCAACGGCGAAGCCACGGCGGAGGACATTGACAAGCGCATGCTGGAAGCGCTTGAGGTCATGCGCGCCTCCGCCCGGGAAGGGCTTGCGCCCGATCTGCGTTCGGTCAGCGGGATGACGGGCGGCAACGCGCACCTGCTGATGGCCGCCGCGACGGGCCGCAAAACCCCCGGCGGCGGGCTGCTGGGGCGCATCTGCGCCCGGGCGCTGGCCGTGGCGGAATGCAACGCCGCCATGGGCCGCATCTGCGCCGCGCCGACGGCGGGGGCGTGCGGCATTCTGCCCGCGGCGCTGCTGACCATGCAGGAGGAGCACGCGTTTTCCGACGCGCAGCTGCTGGACGCGCTCTATACCGCCGGGGCCTTCGGGCTGGTCATTGCCAACCGCGCCAGCATTTCAGGCGCGCAGGGCGGCTGCCAGGCGGAGTGCGGCAGCGCGGCGGGCATGACCGCGGCGGCGCTGGTCACGCTGTTTGACGGCACGCCGGCCCAGGCGGCCGACGCGTGCGCCTTCGCGCTGATGAACCTGCTGGGGCTGGTGTGCGATCCGGTGCGCGGGCTGGTGGAGGTGCCCTGTGTGTTCCGCAACGCGGGGGCGGTCAGCGTGGCGGTATCGGCGGCGGATATGGCGCTTGCGGGCATCCGCTGCCCCATCCCCTGCGACGAGGTGATCGACGCAATGCAAAAGGTGGGCGACGCGCTGCCCGCCTCCCTGCGCGAAACGGGCGAGGGCGGCTGCGCCGCCTGTCCCTCCATGTGCGGAGGCAAAGCATGAACGCGCTCGTAAACGGGCGCATTTTGCAGGAGCACGGCGTGCTTTGCGGGCAAACGCTACGCTTTTCCGATAAAATCTGCGAAATCTGCGCCGCCCCGCAGGCCGGGGACGCGGTGATCGACGCGGGCGGGCGCTATATTTCCCCCGGGCTGATCGACATTCACATCCACGGCTATCGGGGCGACGACGCCTCCGACGGCGACGCGCAGGGGCTGCTGCGCATGGGCGAGGCGCTGCTTGAAAACGGCGTGACCGCCTTTCTGCCCACCACCATGACGCTGCCGCTGCCCGCGCTGCGGCGCGCCTTTGCGGCGATACGCCAGGCGCAAGGGCAGACGGGTTTTGCCGGCGCGCAGGCGCTGTTCTGCCATGCCGAGGGGCCGTTCATCAATCCGCTGAAAAAGGGCGCGCAGGCCGAAAGCGCCATCCTGCCGCCCGACGCGGCGCTGCTCGCGCCCGATCGCGACGTGATCCGCCTGGTCACGCTCGCACCCGAAATGGAGGGCGCGCTTTCCTGTATCCGCGCCCTGCGGGCGGCGGGCATGCGCGTTTCCATTGGCCACACATGCGCCGGATACGAAACGGCGCGCGAAGCGCTGCGGGCGGGCTGCGACCATTTTACCCACCTGTTCAACGCCATGCCGCCGCTTTTGCATCGCGACCCCGGCGCGGTAGGCGCGGCGCTGTCAGGCAGCGCCTGGTGCGAGCTGATCGCCGATACCTTCCACGTCCATCCAGGGCTCTTTCCGCTTTTGCGGCGCGCGGCGGGGGAGCGTCTGGTGCTGGTGAGCGACTGCACGCGCGCGGGCGGGCTGACGGACGGGCGCTATACCCTGGGCGGGCAGGAGATCACCGTGCGCGGCATCGAGTGCCGCCTGCGGGACGGCACCATTGCCGGCAGCGTGCTGCGGCTCAACGACGCGGTGCGCAGCTACCATGTTCATTCCGGCGCGCCCCTGCATGAGGCGGTGGCCTGCGCCACGATCCACGCCGCGCGCTCGGTGGGAATCGAGGGGCAAAAGGGCGCGCTGCTGCCCGGCCTGGACGCGGATATCGTGCTGATGGACGAGGACGCGCGCGTCCTCGGCGTGTATACGCGCGGCGTGAGGCAACTATAGCAAAAGAGGCAATTTTACGGATCAAAGCCCGTTTTTAACGTTTTTTTCAATTTTTCTTCCCTCCTCTTGACTTTTGCCATAAACATGATATGATAATTTTGCTGGTTGTTTCAACCCGAATTGTGTTTGTTTTAAGCAAAGAGAGGTGTTTGCATGATCGTCACCGTTACCCTGACCCCGGCGCTGGACAAAACGGTCACGCTGCCCGGCTTCACGGTGGGCAAGGTCAACCGCATCGAAACCCTGCGCCTGGACGCGGGCGGCAAGGGCATCAACGTATCCAAGGTGCTCCGGTCCCTGGGCACGGACAGCCTGGCCGCCGGCATTCTGGGCGGCGGCACGGGCCGCTATATCCAAAGCAGCCTGGAGCGCGAGGGGATCGCCTGCGATTTTGTCTTTGTGCAGGCCGATACCCGTACCAACCTGAAAATCATTGACCCGCTGAACCATACCAATACCGATATCAACGAGCCGGGCGCGCCCGTGCCCGCCGAAGTGCTGGAAGCCGTTTTCGCCAAGGCCGCGCAAGCCCTCAAACCGGGAGACACCGTGGTGCTGGCGGGCAAGGCTCCCCAGGGCGCGCCCGATACCATTTTTGCCGAGTGGACGCGGCGCTTTCAGGCGCAGGGCGTAAAGGTGTATCTGGACGCCGACGCGGCGCTGCTGATCGAGGGCGCCAAGGCCTGCCCGGCGCTGATCAAGCCCAACGACGAGGAGCTTTCCCGCCTGGTGGGGCGCGCGTTCGACGGCGTTGAGGACATGGCGCGCGCGGCGCTTTCGCTCTCGCGCGGCGGCATCGAAACGGTGGTTGTCTCCCTGGGCGGCGACGGCGCGCTGTTTGTGCAAAAGGATCGCGTGCTGCGCGGCCATGGCCTGAAGGTCAAGGTGCAAAGCACCGTGGGCGCGGGCGACTCCATGATGGCCGCGCTGTGCCACGGGGCGCAGACGGGCATGGCCTTTGAGGATACCTGCCGCCTGGCCATGGCGGTCAGCGCCGCCGCCGTGACCTGCCCGGGCACGCAGGCCGCCGACGCGGAAACCGTGCGCGCGCTGCTTGGCGACGTTCGTTTGGAAGAAATGACGATCTAAGGGGAGCCGTTAGGGAGGCGGCTTTGGAAGCCAAAGCCCCTCCCTAAGACCCACCCGAAAACCAATCGGTAGCGGGGCGGGGTTAACGCTTCAGACGGCAGGGAGAGTGCCGGTTTACGGCCGCTCCGGAGCATGCAAGCATCCTCCGGTTCGTCCGCTGCACCGGCTGCGGCTGCGCCGCTTTCGCATTCGTAAGCGAATGCGTCCCCTTGCCTTGTTGGCTGTTACCGATGATTGTATAATATAATTTGACTTGAAGGGAGAATAAAGATGAAAACCAAGGCTCTGCGCCTGTACGGCGCCAACGATCTGCGTTTGGAAGAGTTTGAGCTGCCCGAGATCCGCGAGGACGAGATCCTCGTCGAGGTCATTTCCGACAGCATCTGCATGTCCACCTACAAGTGCGCCATGCTGGGCAAAAAGCACAAGCGCGTGCCGCAGGACTGCGACGTGAACCCCGTCATCATGGGGCATGAATTCGCCGGCAACATTGTCAAGGTCGGCAAAAAATACGAGGGGCAGTTCCATCCCGGCACGAAATTCACCCTCCAGCCCGCGCTCAACTACAAGGGCACCATGTGGAGCCCGGGCTACAGCTATCCCTTCTTTGGCGGCGACTGCACCTATTGCGTGATCCCGCAGGAGGTGATGGAGCTGGGCTGCTTCCTGGAATACAAGGGCGACGCGTACTTTGAGGCCTCGCTGGCCGAGCCGTACTCCTGCTCCATCGGTGCGGCGCACGCCGCCTTCCACACCCGCATGGGCGTGTACCAGCACGACATGGGCATCAAAGAAGGCGGCAAGATGATCATCCTGGCCGGCGCCGGCCCCATGGGGCTGGGCATGGCCGAGTATATCATCCACTGCGACCGCCGTCCCTCGCTGCTGGTCGTGACCGACATCAACGAAGCGCGTCTGGAAAAGGCCCGCGCCCTGTTTGACGAGGAAGACTGCGCGCGCATGGGCGTAAAGCTGATCTTTGTCAACACCGCCGGCATGGAAAACGCCGCCGAATACCTGAAAAATCTGGCGGGCGGCGGCTATGACGACGTGTTTGCCTATGCCCCGGTCAAGAGCGTGGTGGAGCTGGCCTCCGACGTGCTCGGCCGCGACGGGTGCCTGAGCTTCTTTGCCGGCCCCACCGATACCAAATTCAGCGCGGAGCTGAACTATTACGACGTGCATTACAATTCCACCCACGTCATCGGCACCACCGGCGGCAACACGCAGGACATGATCGAGTCGCTGGAATTGACCGCCGCCGGGCGCATCCGCCCTGCCGTGATGGTCACGCATGTCGGCGGCCTGGACAGCGCGCGCGAAACCACCCTGAACCTGCCGAATATCCCCGGCGGCAAGAAGCTGATCTACACCCATATCTCCATGCCGCTGACCGCCATTGACGACTTTGGCAAGCTGGGCGAGACCGATCCGCGCTTCAAGAAGCTGGACGAAATCGTCAAGGCGCACAAGGGCCTGTGGTGCCTGGAGGCCGAGCGCTACCTGCTCGACAACTGGAAGGAATAAATGCATACGCCATACATTTTAACACTTGACGCCGGGACAACCGGCGTCAAGTGCGCTGCTTTTGACCGCGGCGGCACGGCGCTTGCCAGCCGCGCGGAGGCCTATCCCACCTACTATCCCGCCCCCGGCTGGGCGCAGCAAAAGCCGGAGGAGGTGCTCTCCGCCGCGCTGCGCGCCATCCGCGCAGTGCTTGCCGCCGTTGACCCCCGGGCCGCCTGCGCGCTGGTGTTTTCCGGCACGATGAACGGCTGCATCCCCATCGACCGGGCGGGGAACGCGCTGCACCCGAACATTCTCCACTCCGACACGCGCACCGAGCCGGAGTGCGCGCGCATCCGCGGCCTGATCCCCCTGCCGGACTACTACCGCGTGACCGGCAACCGCATCGACGTGCATTCCGGGCTGCCCAAATACATGTGGCTGCGCAAGAACGCGCCCGACGTGTACGCGAAAACGTGGAAGTTCGTCAACATCAAGGATTATCTCTATGGCCGCTTTACCGGCTGTCCCGGGCGCACCGACCGCAGCGACGCTTCGCTTTGCAACTGTCTGAGCATGGAAAGCGGCGACTGGGCCTGGGACATTCTGCGTCAATGCGGCGTGGACGGGGACAAAATGCCCGCGCTTTTCCGCTCGAGCGATGCTTCCGCCGCCCTCAGCCCTGAATTTGCCGCCCTGACCGGCCTGCCCGCCGGGCTGCCGGTGGCCATTGGCGCGGGGGACGGGGCCTGCGCCGCGCACGGCGCGCGCAGCCACGAGGAGGGCGACGCGTACATGAACATCGGCTCCTCGGCCTGGGTCAGCGCCATGAGCAAAAAACCGCTGGCCGACCCGGAAATGCGCCTGTTCCACTACTTTGACGCGGACGAAACGTGCTATAATGTCTGCGGCACGGTGCAGTGCGGCTCGGCCGCCTCCAACTGGGCGATCGAGAACCTGATCTACCCCGGCACGCGCGCGGAGAATTGCGACTTTGCCGCCCTGGAAGCGCTGGCGCTGTCCGCCCCCGCCGGGGCGCAGGGCGTAATGTTCCTGCCCACGCTGATGGGCGAGCGCACGCCCTGGTGGACGGCCAAGGTCTCTGGCACGCTGATGGGCTTTACGCTCTATCACGAAAGGCGGCACATTGCCCGCGCGGTATACGAGGGCGTGATGCAGTCGCTGCATCTGTGCGGCGCGATCCTGGGCGAAAACGGCCTGCCGGTGCGCTCGCTCACGCTCATCGGCGGCGGGGCAAAAAGCGCGCTGTGGGGGCAGATGTGCGCCGACATGTTCGGCGTTCCGGCACGCATCCATCAAACGCCGCACGAGGCCACGTCGCTGGGCGCGGCGCTCACGGCGGGGGTCGGGATCGGCTGGTACCGCGATTTCAAGGAAGCCGCCGCGTGCGTCGCCGTGCGCAGAACGTATCAGCCTAACGCCGAAAACACCGCCCTGTACGCCAGGCATCTTGCGGTTTTTCGTTCCCTGTACCCCCATATGCGTTTCGCCTACGAAGCGCTGTATGATTATCAGCAAACGCTGAACGCATAATTTCAAGGGGATGCAATGAAGGGGCGAAGCCTCTTCACTCCTTGTTCGCACGCCCGCCTGTTCAGGCGTGCGCGCCATTTCATCCTTCAAGCTGACTTCCTTCGCGCCCCAAACTCCCGCAAGAGTTTGGAGCTATAATCCGCAGAACCGGCTCAGGCTTCGCCTGTTTTGCGCGGCATTGCTCAAATTGCTTTGGCGAAGCGGTCGAAAGCGGCAATGCCGCCCGGTTCGAGGAGCGGGGATAACCCCGCTTCCTTAC
>JAHZHX010000061.1 GCA_019420065.1 Clostridiales bacterium
AAGAGCGAATAGTAATAATGCTTAAGGAGAGTGTCATGTTTTCTTGGTTTGTTATTGTCAGAACGAAAGCTCAGCAATCGTTTTGTTATGCACCCACCGAGTGGGAGTGGGTGCATTTTTCTATACGCTTTTTCCGCTGATTTTTGTGACCAAAGCAGCGGCGACGGTAAGGAAGGGCAAAACTGCATATTCCTGGGTGCATTTGCCGTTTCGCATTAGGATTCTGCAAGAATAAAAAGAAAAGGACTGAAACCTTGTATCAAAGTTTCAGTCCTTTTATGGTGGAGGCGAGGGGAATCGAACCCCTGTCCGAAGACCGAATTACGGCATTTTCTCCGAGCGCAGTTTACATTTCGAATTTCCCTTTCCCGAACGCCTGTAAACGGGCTTTCGGGATTGGTAGCTTCAATTTACCGGCGTTGCCGCAAAGCTTAGGCAGGCCTGTTCCTCACATCAATGACGCCGCTTGCCGGAGCCGTGAGCGCTCCGGGGCGACGCGCAGCGTTAAGCCGCGAGAGCGAAACTGTTATTGTCAGTTCATTTTAAAGTTTCCCGTTTTTACGAGGCCAGGATCCTCGGCTCGCTTATATCGTCCTTCGCCATCCCCGTCGAAACCAGTACGCCCCCTTGCAGGCGGTTACTCCGCCGTTTGATGCCGCACCGCGCGGGCAGCCTCCATGTTGGCGTCATGCGCCGCGGCCGCAGCGCGTTTGTCGTGCAGCTGCTTGCCGACGCACACGCCCAGCTCCATCTTGACCCGCCCGTCCTTGAGATACAGCTGTAAGGGAATCAGGGTATATCCCTTTTTCTGCACCATCTGCAAAAGCTTGCGGATCTCCGCCTTATGCAGCAGCAGCTTTTTGGGCCGCATAGGATCGGTGTTGAATATGTTGCCCTGCTCGTAGGGGCTGATGTGCATACTCTCCACAAACACTTCGTTATCCTTGATCCTGGCGTAGCTTTCCTTCAGGTTCACATGCCCCAGGCGGATGGATTTGACCTCGGTGCCATGCAGGGCCAGGCCGCATTCGTAGGTCTCCTCCACGAAGTAGTCGTGCCGCGCACGGCGGTTGCTGGCAACAGGCTTCACGCCCATTTGTCTGGCCATACGCGCACACCTCCTTGCGTTCTTGTTATTATAGCATATCCGCGCCCGTTTCGCAATATGCGGACGGCATAAAACCGCTCGGAACGCTCTTGCTTCCAATGCGGGTTTCAAGTAAAATAAAGCCATACCTTCTTTTACCTGTACGAATCGGGCGGCTTGCCGCCCTGGCGAGCCATGAGCGATGTTGGAAAAATTGAGGTGATTGAAATGACCGAAAACAGGCCCGGGAAAAGCATCGCAACCTACCATCTTCCCGGTTTATTTGAATTTTATGATTTGTACCGTGCGTTTCTGCCGCTGCTGCGCGGGCACAGGGAATATTTCTACGATTGGTGCGAGATCGGTTCCATCTATGGTGCTCCGGCGGACTGCATCTGGGGCGGAGGCCGCGTCGGGGCGGAAGCCTGTGATCCTCAGGCCGTTTTGGCGCTGACGCAGGAATACGGCATCTCGGCCCGGCTGACCTTCAGCAATTCCCTTTTGCGGGAAGAGCACCTTGCCGACAGGCGGTGCAATGCGCTTTGCCGGCTGTTTGAAGCAAGCGGCGGGCCGCAAAACGGCGTGATTATTCATTCAGAGCTTCTGCTGAACTACATCCGGAAAACGTATCCGGGGCTGTACCTGGTTTCCTCCACCACCAAGGTGCTGACAGACTTTGAGCAGCTTGAGCGCGAGCTGGATCGGGAAGCGTTCCGGTATGTCGTGCCGGATTTCCGGCTGAATAAGGTATTTGATCGGCTGAACGCGCTGTCCGGCCGGCAAAAGGCAAAAGCGGAGTTTCTATGCAACGAATGCTGCTGGTTTGGCTGCAAGGACAGGAAGCAGTGCTATGAAGCCGTCAGCCGGAAGGTTCTGGGGGAAAGCGGCCCCGAGCATCGCTGCTCCGCGCCCGACGCCAGCGGCGGATATCGCTTTTCCAAAGCCATGGAAAACCCCGGTTTCATCAGCGTCAGTGATATCGCAAGCACCTATCTGCCCATGGGCTTTTTCCATTTCAAGATCGAAGGCCGCGGCCTTGGCAGCGCCCTGATCCTGGAATTCCTCCTCTATTACCTGACAAAGCCCGAATATCACCTGAAAGTCCGTGAGGCCATTTACCTGGATAATACTTTGGATTTGTTCTGAAGCCAAACGGCCTGTAAACTCCGTCATTTCATATTGTGGCGTCAAATTGTCATGCTTATGAACTTTCCCTCAGCCGTTTTCATCGCGCCGGCAACCGTATATCCGCTCGTTTCTGATATTCCTGTATTTGTCCGCAAGCCGCCTGAGCCGCTCTTTTCGCATCCACGCCCAAGCGACATAAAACCCTTCAAACCATGGAACGTTTTGCCCCTTTCACACCGTCTTAATATACGGACGTCCAAGATTCTATCAGAAAGCGACGAAAGAGAACAATGGATGCTAACACATTTCAGCGCGAGACACTTAAAATAGAGCGGCTGCTGTACCATGTCTCCTACACGGCGCTGGGCCGCGCGGATGACTGCGCCGACGCCGTGCAGGAAGCGCTGCTGCGCGCCTGGAAAAAGCGTTATACGCTGCGCTCGCTGGACAGCTTCAAGCCCTGGCTGGTGCGCATTCTGCTCAACACCATTGCCGACATGCAGCGCAGATAGCGGCCCATGCCCCTCGCGGAGGAGATTACCGTGCCGCCGCCCGGAATTGAAAACGCTGCTCTGCACGAAGCGCTTCTTTCGCTGCCGGCGGATATGCGCTGCACCGTAGTGCTGTACTATTTGGACGGCTGCACCATGCAGGAATGTGCCCGCATACTGCGCGTCTCGGAAGGCACAGTCAAAAGCCGCCTGTCGCGCGCCCGCGTTCAGCTCCGCAGCTTTCTGACCGAGGAGGACTGATCATGAAGCGTAAAACCAACCGCGAAATATTGGAATCCGCACTGCCGCCCATGGACGCGCGTTTTGACCGCGCCGTGCGCGGCACGCTGGAAGGCATTCTCCGCCGCGAGCAAACGCCGCGCCGCCTGCTGCGTCTGGCGCTGCCCATTATGCTTTCTCTGCTGGCGCTTGGCGCCGCCATCGCCGCCGGTCAGGGACTGAACCTGTTCAACTTTTTCTCTTTCTGGCAGAATATGCCCGCAGTCCAGCCCGAAGCCTATACGCTCACGCAGTATGACATCGCTTCATACAGCTTTGAGCATGTGGACGTGAGCATCCGTGAAGCGGCCTGGGACGGACGCGTGCTGCGTCTGCTTTACAGCGTGCGCGACCGCGCCGCTGCCCGCCCCTACACGGACGAGGAGCTTTCCGCCGACTTCCGCATGGAAAGCGCCGATCTGGACGGCATCAGCGCCTACATGGGCTGCGACTATGTGTATATAAACGGCGTTTCCCTCTGTCTCACAGGCAGCATGGCTTCCCGCGCTGGGGAAGAGAACGGCGAGGTACTCATTGCATTGGAATGCAACCTGCTCAGCCGCATTGCCGCCGAAGCGCCCGGCCTTGTTCTGGGCGACGCTTTTGACGTATGCCTTCCCTTCCTGGGTACAAATACCCCGCGCGAGCTGCACTTTACCGTGTCCAACACCGGCATTCCCGGCGTGCGCAGCCTGGCATTGCCCGGGGCGCAAACGCTGGGCGGTATCGCCTATGAGGTCACGGATCTGACGATCTCTCCCATCCGGGTATATCTGACGGTACGGGCAACGCTGCCCATCGGATATACCGACGCGCAGATCAACCAGGCCGTTTTAGAGGCCATGAACCCCGCGCTTAACGCTCTGCCGCTCTGCGACAGCAGCGCAGCCCTCCTCAACGGCGATCCAGAGTTCATTGAAACCGCAAACGGCGAAGTGCTGACGCTCAACCATGTTCCCGAAGGCGAACGCGCCTTGTTAGAAATCAACGCGGAATTTGCGACCAGCAAGCAGTATCCTGACGAATTCCACCTCACCGTGCTGGGGCAAACGCTGCGCATTCCCTATCCTGCAGAATAATCCGGAGGTAAAATATGCGTATTTCAGCCTTGTTGCTTTGTGTTTTCATCATGTTTGCGCTTTTCCCGGCTGCCGCGGAAGAAAGCTACCTTCATATTGCCGACCTGCGCGCCGGCGCGCCCGAACGCTTGCAGGGCGAATATGTCACGCGGCAGGGAGAGCGCGTCAGCATCGATTGCGCGGTGACGATTCCCGACGTTTCCGCCTGTCCTGCCGTGCGCGTTACCTGGGGCAATCCCATGGAGGTTTCCTGCGCCTCTTTAGATTGTTGAAAATAATCAATTCAAGCTGTGGTTCGATCATGAATTTGCCTATGAAGAGAAGTGGACGCTCACAGAGGCGCTTGAAACGATCAATGGCCGGTCGCCCGACGAAGCGGCAAATATGCTCGTCAGTCAAATTCGCAGCGCCATACTGGCGCTCAATACGCAGGAGTTTGCATGTACCAAGCTCCTGAGCTACCGCCATAATAGCGGAAAACGCGGATACCATGCAGTATATCTTGCCGCTTTATACCACGGCATTCCGTTTTTGTGCCGACCGAGCTATTGCATTCCGCTGAGCGACAAGGACTCCACGCCGATACCCTATCCGGTATCCTATGGGTGCATCGAGGATGAACAGCACTATTTTGCCCAGCTCAGCGTCCCCAAGGAAACCGGCATAATTGAAGACGACATCCCGCTGCTGTCATTTCCCGAAATACAGCGAATCGTTGAAGAACGGATTTCAGCTGGATATGTGGCCAGCCTGGATGAAATGCGTTTGGGATATCGCATTTATATCGGCCCGGAGCGCAGCGGAACGGAATATATTCTGTTGCCCGTCTGGTTTTTTTCCGGCAGCCTGCGCGGTACGCTGGATGTTCCGTTTGTTGATCGCGCGCCGCAAAACTATGCGCCATATAACGACATGTCTTCCTTTATCATCAACGCGCAGACCGGCGAAGTGTATTCATTTGTCACTGAAACAAGCAAAGAGAGAAACGACGCACCTCATATCCTCACATGGGAGGAAACAGAATAAAAGGACGGTGTCCTAAATACGTGTAAGCCGCCTGAGAATGCTTTCTCAGGCGGCGCCTTTTTTGCTGATCCTTAATCCGTAAAAAAGTTTTCCCGCAGGGCACGGCACATTTCCACGTGGTTTTCAAAATACCGGTCGGCCAGCGCACGGATCGTCTCCCGGTCGGCTACGTGCTTGTCATCGGCAATCGCCCACACCCGGCATCCGGCGCGTTTGGCCGTTTTCATGGAGTACAGCGAGTCCTCAATCACCACGCAGTCGCTTGTTGCCACCCCCATGCGGCGCGCCGAGCGTTCAAACAGCTCTACGTGGTGCTTATTGACCGGCTGATTGCAGGTAGACTCCCAGAATGTAAAATAGGGCAGCAGGTTCAGCTTGTACAGCGTATAGTGCAGGGCCTGCTTTTCGGTTGCCGACAAAAGGCAGGCGGGAATTTTCAGCTCCCGCACCGTTTCCAGCGTTTCCAGCGCCTGAGGCTTGAGAGGCACGCCCTTGGGATAAATTTCATTATACATGTAGTTTTTACACCAGTTCTGGCATGTTTCCAGATCCCAGGAAAGGCGGCATTCCGGCGAGGCCAAATAGTTTTTCATCGCCGCGCCGCAGGAAGGCACAAACCAGGGCGCCGCCATGCCGCGCTCCTCCGGGATCCCCTGCCGCTCCAGCAGGCGCAGGGTAGACAGCGTCCAGTCCTTTTCAGAGTCTGTCAGCGTGCCATCCATGTCAAAAATGATTGCTTTCATTCTTATCGCCCTCCGTTCCCGCCCATTATATCAAAAAAGTCATAAAGAATACAGCCTTTTCCCCGCTGTTGCTTGAACAAATTTGCCATCAATGCTACAATAATGTCATTCAAAGGAGGCCTTGTCATGATGACTGACCGGCTTTATTATGACGACGCGTATCTGACCGAATTTGACGCGCGGGTGATCTGCGTGCGCAGCGACGGCTGGATCGCGCTGGATCGCTCCGCCTTCTACCCCACCTCAGGCGGACAGCCGCACGATACCGGCGTGCTGGAATGCGGCGGCGTCACCGCCCGTGTGACCGATGTGCAGGTCGTGCAAAACACGGTATGGCATTGCATTGATACGCCTTTGTCCGAGGGAAAGCGCGTACACGGCCGTATCGACTGGGCGCGCCGCTTTGAACACATGCAGCAGCACGCGGCCGATCACATGCTGGCGGGCGCGGCATGGGAGCTGTACGGCGGCATGACCATCGGCCTGCATCTGGGGCAGGAGACTGCCACCATCGACATGGAGCTGCCCGGCGGACGCACACGCCTGACGCAGGCCGAATGCGATACCCTGGAGTCGCTGGTCAACGCCCGCGTACAAAAGGATGACATGATCCGCTGCTGGTTTCCCTCCCCGCGCGAGCTTGCCAGCCTTCCCCTGCGCAAGCGTCCCACCGTGCAGGAGCATGTGCGCGTAGTCGCCATGGGCGATTACGAAATGGTGGCCTGCGGCGGCACGCATCCTGATACCACGGGGCAGATCGGCCCGGTCAAAATTCTATCCTCAACGCCTGCGCGGGGCAAAATGCGGCTGACCTTTACGGCCGGCATGCGCGCCGTGCGCTATTTGCAGCGCGCGGTTCATTGCGCCCAGGAGGTATCCTCCGCCCTTTCCGCCGATATGGATACCGCCGCCGCCGCGCTGAAGCGTGAACGCGAAAACCAGCAGGAAAGCATCCGCCAGCTGGAAACACGCTTGACCCAGGCCGCCGTGCTGTATGCCTCCGCCGCGGCCCGGCCCCTGCCGAACGGCGGCATGCTCTACGCCGCCTCCCTCCCCTTTGCCGCGCGCAATACCCTGCTGCATGCCGCGTCCGCTCTCACTGAAGGCAAAAACGCCGTCGCTTTGCTCTCCTGCCCCGAAAAAGGCGCGCAGGCGCTGCTCTTTCTGCGCAGCGGGAACCGAGGAGAGGACATGGCCGCACTGCTGAGGCGCTGCGGCGCGCGCGGCGGCGGCAAGCCGGACATGGCGCAGGGCAGCGGCGGAGACGGTGCCCTGGTCCTGGCGCAGCAGATCATCATGGAAGAAGGCTGACGAATATGAAAAAACAAGGCAAGCTGCGGCGCTTGCTGCCGCAGCTCATCGGCATATTGTCCGGCATACTGCTGGGCTTTGTTCTGGGACTCATGATGGCCCGGCTCGACCTTGCCTATCTGCCGACAATGCTCATCATGGTCGCTTCCATCTATCTGCAAATCATTGTCCATGAGGGCGGTCACTTGCTCTTCGGCCTGCTGACGGGTTACGGCTTTTTATCCTTCCGCATCGGCTCGCTGATGCTGGTGCGCGAAGAAGGACGGCTGCGCCTTCGCAGGCATCGCGTTGCCGGAACGGGCGGTCAATGCCTGCTCATCCCGCCGGAAGGCGACCCGGAGCATGCGCCCTATCTGCTTTATCACCTGGGCGGCAGCCTGCTGAATCTGCTTTTTGCGCTGTTTTGCCTGCCGCTGATGCAGTTGGGCGGCTACTGGACTTTATTTGCCCTGTGCGGGAGCCTGTTCGGCCTTATTCTGGCGCTGAGCAACGGCGTCCCCATGCACCTGAGCATGCTGGATAACGACGGCATGAACGCCTTGCAGCTCCGCCGCGCTCCCGCTCTGCGCGTCGCCGTCTGCCGTCAGCTGCAAATGAACGCGGCGCTCTCTCGGGGAATGCGGCTGCGCGATATGCCGGACGAATGGTTTGACTGCCCGGCCGGATGCGAGGGCAAGCATGGCATTTTCCGCGTGCTGCGCCTGATGGACGAGGGACGCTATGCCGATGCGCGCGCCCTGATACGGCGTCTGGCAAGCTGCGAATCCATGGTCGGTATCCACCGCGCCATGCTGGCAAACGATGAATACTGTCTGGCGCTCCTTGCCGGCGAAGCGCCCGCGCCGGATGCAAAAACGCAGAAGCTCCGCCGGACGCAGCGCGCCTCGCCCTCCTTCTATCGCACGGAATACGTTGCCGCGCTGCTGCGCGACGATGATCCCGACGCGGCGGAAAAAGCGCTGGCGCAGTTTGAAAAGCGGGCCAAGCGCGCCCCCTATCCCTGCGATCTCCTGGCCGACCGCGACATGATCGCGCTGGCAAAAAACATTTATGACAATCAGCAAGGAGGAACCAACAATGAATGACGTATCTGCAAAACGCGCTTTCGCGCTGCTGAAAAAACTGGCTTTCGAGCGGCTTTCCGGCTCGGAGGACGAAAAGCGGGCGGCGGAGCGCCTGCTGCGGGAGGTACAGTCCGCAGGCGTTGCGGGCTGCATCGAAGAATTTGCCGTCCCCTGCGGACGGGTGGACAGCGCCCGCCTGGTCGTGACCGCGCCTTACCGCAAGGAATATGCCGTGACCGGCTACGAGCGCGCCATTTCCACCCCCGCGGGCGGCCTGGACGGCGATTTTTACTACGCGGAAAACCTGGAAGACGCGCATCTGGCCCAAATCAAGGGCAAAATCGTGCTCATGAACGGCCGCATGCGCCGTTCGGACTATGAAAAGCTGCAAAAGGGCGGCGCCGCCGCCATCCTGACCTTCTCCGGCACCACGCTTGACCGCCCCAGCGAGACGGACTGCGACATCCGCAAGCTGCGCGAAACCATGACCGAGCCTTTTGGCGACGCTGTCGCCTTGAACATGCGTGCGGCCGACGCGGCAGAGATCGTGCGCCGCGGCGCGCAGAAAATGCATATCGAGCTTACCGGCGAAAGCTATGAGGGCGTGAGCCGCAACGTATGCGCCGTGATTCCCGGCGAGAAATATCCCGACGAGATCATTTCCTTCGGCGCGCATTTTGACAGCGTGCATTTTTCCACCGGCGTGTACGACAACATGTCGGGCAGCGTGATCATCATAGAGCTTTTGCGCTATTTTGCCGCGCACAAACCGGCGCGCACGCTGAAATTCAACTGGTTCGGCTCGGAGGAGCAGGGGCTGCTGGGCAGCAAGGCCTGGACGAAAGCGCACGCCGACGAGCTTGACAAGCATGTTCTGATGATTAACGTGGACGTGGCTGCCGCCACCCTGGGCAGCAACGTCGCCCCCGTCCTGGCAACCGAGGCCGCCGTGGGGTATGTGGACGCGCTGATGCGCGAGGCCGGCATTGCCTGCAAAACCAAGCTCGACATTTATTCCAGCGACTGCATTCCTTTTGCCGATCAGGGCGTGCCTGCCGTGAACCTGTGCCGCTTCGGCGCGCCGGGCGCGGGCTACATCCACGACCGCCGCGACAATCTCAAAAGCGGCTACCTGGATGAAAAAGCGCTGGGGATCACCCTGCACCAAGCGCTGTATCTGGCGCAGCGCACGGTCAACGCCGCCGTGTTCCCCATCCGCCGCGAAATCAGCGAGGAGATCCGCGGCAAGGTAGACGAGTATCTGTTCAAGAAAAAATAAGGAGCGTCCCTCATGCTCGACCGCAAGGGTTTTGACCTATGGGCAGACGGCTATGACAGGACTGTCGGGCTGTCAGACGAAGAAAGCAGCTACCCCTTCGCCGGCTACAAGGACGTGCTGGCCAGCATCTATCAGACGGTATTGGAAAAAGAGCGGCCAGTCGTTCTCGACGTCGGGTTTGGCACCGGCACGCTGACCGCCAGGCTCTGGAAACAGGGCTGCGAGATATACGGCCAGGATTTTTCCGACCGGATGATTACGCTGGCCGGCGCCAAAATGCCGGGCGCGCATCTTTACCGGATGGATTTTTCGCAGGGGCTGGCCGCGCCGCTCCTGCAGCAATCGTATGATTTCATCTTGGCGACCTATTCCCTGCACCATTTGACAGACGGGCAAAAGCCCGCCTTCATCCGTTTATTAAAAAGCCTGCTCCGGCCCGGCGGCGCGCTGCTGATCGGCGATGTGGCCTTTGCGGACAGAGCGGCGCTGGACGCCTGCCGTCTGGCGGCCGGGAATGAATGGGATGATGATGAATTCTATTTTGTCGCCAGCGAGCTGCAAGCGGTTTTCCCGGAAATGCAGTTTGAGCAAGTGTCCTTCTGCGCCGGTATACTGACCTTGCGGCAAACGCCTTCCGACGCCTGGCAAAAGGCATAAAACAGCACCGGCGGGAACGCTCCGTTCCGGAACGGTTCCCGCCGGTGTTATTTTTTATTGATTGATCGTTTCGCCCGTGAGCGCCTTCCACGCCTCGCGCAGCTTTTCCTGGTTCTGCACGCCGTAGCTGTGGTCATTTTGCTGCGTCTCGCTCATATCGCGCAGGAAATGCACGCAGTTCTGGCCGCCAAAGCCGTTGTTCATGATCGTATTCACATGATGCGGACGATTATGCATCGCGCACATGCACCAGGTTCCGTCCGGCAGCAGGGCATACACAATATGGATATCCCAGCTGGTGGACCCAAAGGACTTGCGCATAATCAGCGTATCCCGCAGCGTGGTGGGCTGCACGTCCATATGCCGCCCGCGCGAAAGCACGCTCAGATCCCAGCTCAGTCCCGTGGCCGGATCATACACGGTGAATTTGCCCGTGCTGCTGAACATCGGGCTGACGTCCCTCCAATGCTTGAGGATAACGTCCGAAGGCGTATAGCTCACCTGACCCGCGCCTGCCTCCAGCGAATAGCGCGGCAGCCAACCAATGTTGTGCGCCGTGCCGGAATACAGACGGGTCTGGGTAGCGGCGTCCAGCACGCCGCTGGCGGTCAGGCCGTTGCGCAGCTGGAAAGCCACGATCGCGTCGTGCAGATTTTCGTCAAATTTGCCGGTCACAGGCGCAAAGTAGTCCAGCGCCGACAGCGCCTTCTGCGCGCGGGTAATGGCCGCGGTGCGCGCCTCGCTGCTGGCGTCGCGATAATCGATCACATACTTTTCATACACGGCGCTGCTGGGCGTGTAGGGGAACGCGCCCAAGGAGAACAAAATGTCAAAGGTATTGGAGCCGGCCTTTCCGTCCTCCGTCAGCCCATGCATCTTCTGGAAGAGCTTGACCGCCGTTACCGTGGCGCTGTCATAAACGCCCGAAGCGCTTTGCAGGTACTTGAGCTCCACCAGTCGCTGCTGCGTGATATCCACGTCCTTGCCGGTATAGCCGTCGCGCAGCACGCGGGTCAATACCGAGGTGTCATAATCCATTGCCGGATCGTCCCCGCCGGTTGGCTCGGCAATCTGCAGATACGCCCGCATCACATAGCCCTTGTTCTCGCCCCAGTAAATGCCGCACCAGTCGCCCACAATGGTCTCCACCACCACCCGCGTACCGTCGCTGAGCGAGCCTTTTTTCTTCGCGTCCTCATCGGGAGCTACGCGCACGTTCAGACTGCCGCTGGTCGTTTTGACCGTGGCATAGCGCAGTTCGCCATAGGGCAGTTCGTTCGCGTCCGGATCAATCACAATGGGGTGCGTCGGCGTCGGGGTCGGCGTGGCCTCAGCCGCGCCAAAGCGCAGGTAGCCGTTGTTCACATAACCGCTGTACCCCATGTACTGCACCTGCGACCAGGTGCTGCCGCGCACAATCACGTTGAGCACCGAGCCGTTTGGCAGCTGATACAGCACCTTGTAGCCTGTGCCCGCGCCCGCGCGCAGATTCAGCTTGCCGCCGTTCTCGCAGTAGACCGTAGCCGTGCCGCCCTGCTGCACAGGGGGGGTGGGCGTGGGGGTAGGCAGCGTTCCCGGGTCGCCGCCAAAGCGCAGGAACTTGCTCATCACATAGCCGTTCTCGCCGTTATAGGAGAGCGAGCACCACGTGCTGTTCACCCGTTTGACAACCAGGTTTGTGCCATAGGGGATGCGGGTCAGCACCTTCGCGCCCGAGGACGCGCTCCTGCGCAGGTTCAGGCTGC
>JAHZHX010000062.1 GCA_019420065.1 Clostridiales bacterium
CATGCAGCGCGGCCGCTGGGGTACGCGCTGGAGCCGCTGCGCTTTTCCTATAAGACGATGTGCGAGGGCGGCAAGCGGCAGAACGCGGCGCGTCTGCGCGTATACGATGCGGATGGCAGCGCTGTGTATGATTCCGGCGTGCGCGAAGAGCTGGACAGCCTGTGCTTTGCGCCTCAAATTGATTTACGGCCCCGTACCCGGTATTTTTGGGATGTGGAGGTCACGGCGGATAACGGCGAGACAGGGCTGAGTCCGCGCGCCTGGTTTGAAACGGCCAAAATGGACGAGCCATGGCAGGGCAAGTGGATTGCGGCGGAAAAGGCTGTCAATGCCCGGCTTTCCAAACGCTTTGGGCTGCCGCGGGGCGTTGTGTCCGCCCGGCTGTATATTTGCGGCTTGGGGCTTTACGAGGCGTATATCAACGGCCAAAAGGCGGGAGATGAATACCTGGCTCCCGGCTGCAACAAATATGACAGCTGGCTGCAGTATCAGACCTATGATGTGACCGATCTTTTGCGGCAGGAAAATGAGATAAGCGTTCTCCTGGGCGATGGATGGTATAAGGGTCGTTTCGGTTTCCAGGGGCAGAAGGAAATCTTTGGCGATACGCAGACCCTGCTGTGCGAGCTGCATGTGCGCCTGGCCGATGGCTCGGAGACGGTGATTGTATCCGACGAGACCTGGATGAGCGAGCAGTCCGGCGTCATGTTTTCCAATATCTATGACGGTGAAACGTATGACGCTTCCTACCGAGCGGAGAAGCGCGGCGGCGTGCGGGTGCTGGAGGGAATCGGCTATGACCGGCTGACCGCGCGGCTGAGTCCGCCCGTCAAGGTAATGCATACCCTGCGTCCGGCGCAGGTGCTCCATACTCCAAACGGCGAAACGGTGCTGGATATGGGGCAGGTAATGACGGGCTATCTCACCTTCCGCGACAGAGCGGCGCGTGGGCATGAATACAAATTGCAGTTTGGCGAAATTTTGCAGGACGGCTGCTTCTACAACGATAACCTGCGCACGGCAAAACAGGAGTTTGTATATATCAGCGACGGTCAGGAAACCTGGGCGCGTCCGCACTTTACCTTCTATGGCTTCCGTTATGTAAAGCTGACAGGCTTTGCGGAGACGATCGATTTGTATGATTTTGTCGGCTGCGTGCTGTATTCCGAAATGGAAAAGACCGCTTTTGTCAAAAGCGGCAGCGAGAAGGTCAACCGCCTGGCGGAAAATGCCCTGTGGGGGCAGCGCGGCAATTTTGTGGATGTGCCGACCGACTGCCCGCAGCGTGACGAACGCATGGGCTGGACGGGGGATGCGCAGGCGTTTTGCGCTACTGCCTGCTATCAGATGGATGGCGCGGCCTTCTATACCAAATATATGTACGATATGGCGCAGGAGCAGCGCGCGCGGGAGGGGGGCGTGCCGCATGTGATTCCTTCCTTTGGCATGCAGGGCTCGCCCAGCTGCGCCTGGGCGGATGCGGCCAGCATCATTCCCTGGACGCTGTACCAGTTCTATGGAGACAAGGAGCTGCTGCGCGCGCAGTATGAAAATATGAAAATGTGGGTGGAATGGATCCGCCGCGTGGATGAGGAAACGGGCAATACGCGTCTGTGGCATGCGGGCTTCCATTTTGCCGACTGGCTGGCGCTGGACGCTGCTTTCCCGACCTCCTGCACGGGCGGTACCGATCCAAACTTCATTGCCTCGGCGTTCTATCTGTATTCCACGCGACTGACCCGAAAGGCGGCGCGGATCCTGGAATATGACGCAGACGCGGCGCGCTACGCGCAGATGGAGGAGGAAATCCTTGCGGCCATCCGGCGGGAATACCGTACCTCTTCCGGGCGGCTGGCTGTCGGCACGCAGACGGCGTATATCCTTTCGCTGTTCCTGGGATTGATGCCCGCCGAGGATACGCCGCGCCTGAAGGCGGCGCTTGACAGGCTGTTTGAGGATTCCCGCCAGGAGCTGCGCACCGGCTTTGTGGGCACGGGCTATCTTTGCCGCGTGCTGACGCAGTGCGGCTTTACGCATCTGGCGTACAGCCTGTTTTTGCGTGAGGAATATCCCGGCTGGCTGTATGAGGTCAATATGGGCGCGACCACCGTATGGGAGCGCTGGAACTCGGTGCTGCTGGACGGGCGGATTTCCGATACGGGCATGAACTCTTTGAATCACTATGCCTATGGCGCGGTCATGGAATGGCTGTACCGCGACGCGGCCGGGATTGCGCCGGTGGAGAATGCGCCGGGTTTTCGCGCCGTGCGGATGCAGCCGCATCCCGACGCGCGTTTGGGCGAACTGTCCTTTGGCTATGAATCGGCGGTGGGCCGTTATGTCAGCGCCTGGAAGGTCACGGGGGACAAGAGCTTTGACTGGCAGGTAGAGGTGCCCTTTGGCGGTCAGGCGGAAGCCGTGCTGCCGCTGGGCGTGATCAGTGGGGATGCGGCGGAATGGAAGGAAGAAAACGGCGTTCAGACAGCCTGTCTTGCGGCGGGGAAATATACCTTCCATTGTGCGTGCCGTCAGGCTCCGTGGCAGCCCGTTTTGCTGGATATTCCTTTTGAGACGCTGATGCAGGACGAAGAAATGCGCAGCGTGATTCTGGAAGCCGCCCCCGGCCTTGCCACGGCGACGGCAGTAAAGGATATGCGCAAAATGACACTGCGCAAGCTGCGCGCCTTCCCGTTCTCTCCGCTGCCGCCCTGGCAGCTGCGGCGGCTTGAAGATGTGCTGAACGCGCGGTGCTTCGGCTGAGGAGGGAACATGAGCGATAAAACAATGATAGCCATTGATATCGGCGCTTCCGGCGGGCGGCATATCGCCGGAGAGCTCCGGGATGGAAAGCTGTGCCTGAAGGAGATTTATCGCTTTGCCAACGGGGCGCGGCCAAAGGCGGGAAGCCTGGTTTGGGATACCCGGCGGCTGTTTGAGGAGATTTTGCAGGGCCTTAAGGAGACAAAACGGCAGGGAATCGTTCCGCAGAGCATTGCGATCGATACCTGGGGCGTGGATTTTGTGTTGCTGGACGGCGAAGGAAAGCGCCTGGGAGAAGCAGTCAGCTATCGTGACGGGCGAACCCGGGGCATGGATGCGCTGCTGCGGGAAAAAATCAGCGAAGAGGAGCTGTACCGGCGTACCGGCATTCAGAAACAGCCCTTCAATACCGTCTATCAGCTGCTGGCACTGCAGCGCGCGGGCGCGCTTGAGCAGGCGCAGGATATGCTGCTGCTGCCGGAGTATTTTACTTATCTTTTGACAGGCGTGCGCGTGCATGAGTATACCAACGCTTCGACGACCGGAATGCTCAGCGCCAAAACGCGCGATTGGGATTGGGAGCTGATTGACCGCTGCGGCTTCCCGCGCAGGCTGTTTGGCGCGCTGAGCCAGCCTGGCGAGGCGGTGGGCCGGCTTCGCCCGGAAATCGCGCAGGAGGTAGGCTTTGATACGCTGGTGACGCTTGCGCCCACGCACGACACGGCCTCGGCTGTGCTGGCGGCGCCGGTTGGCGCCGGAGAGGCGTACCTCTCCAGCGGAACCTGGAGTCTGCTGGGACTGGAGCTGACGGCGCCGGTGCTGACGGCGGAAAGCCGATCTTTCAATATGACCAACGAGGGAGGCGCGCAGGGAACGGTACGGTATCTGAAAAACATCATGGGGCTGTGGATGCTGCAGGAGCTGCGGCGCGAACTGTGCCCGGATATGCCTTATGACCGCATGACAGAGCTGGCGCAGGGCAGCGACGGCTATCCCGGCCGGGTGAATGTGAACGAAGCGCGTTTTTTGGCCCCTGCCTCCATGCAGGCCGCGCTGCGCGAGGCACTGGCGGAGGGAGGATACCCGGCTCCCCAAGGAATTGGCGAATTGGTCGCCTGCGTGTGCCATAGCCTGGCCGGATGCTACCGGCAGGCAGTGGAAGAGCTGGAAAAGCTGACCGGGCAAAAAATCACCTGTCTGCGCGTGGTAGGCGGCGGCTGCCAAAATGATTATCTGAACCGCTTGACAGCGCGGGCATTGGGGCGTAAAGTAACGGCAGGCCCCGTGGAGGCAACGGTAGCGGGGAACCTACTCAGTCAGTTGTGGCGCTCGGGCACGGTCAAAACGCTTGCCGAAGGACGCGCGCTGATCTGCAATTCTTTTCCGTTGCGGGAGTATCTGGCGTAAAATCTGCGGAGGGACAAATGAAGCTTGGAGTAAGCAGCTACAGCTTTCAGCGGTTGCTGAAGCAGGGCATGAACTATTTTGAAGCCTGCGATCATGCCAAGGAAATGGGTTATGACGGGATCGAGTTTATCGATCTGAATTTGGAATTTGGCCGCGGCGAAGAAACGGCGGAGGAGCTGGCGGCGCATTTGCGGGCGCACTGCGACGGGATCGGGCTGGACATTCCCGCCTATACCGTGGCGGCCGATTTCCTGAACGGGCGCAACGGCCCGGCGGCGGATGAGCCGCGGCGGATCATGAAATGCGTGGATGTGGCGGAGACGCTGGGAGCCAGGGTGCTGCGGCATGACGCATTCTGGAAGCACGACGGATATCGGGACTGGAGGGACGCGGTGCAGGCGGTCGCGCCCGGTATCCGCGCCGTGACGCTGTATGCGCAGAAAAAGGGAATCGTGACCTGCACGGAGAACCATGGCCGCATCATGCAGGACAGCAGCCGGGTGGAGTACCTGATTCGTTCCGTTGGCGAAAGCAACTACGGCTGGCTGGTCGATATCGGCAATTTTCTTTGCGCGGATGAGGAGCCGCAGCATGCGGTGGGCGTGGCCGCGCCGTATGCCGTGCATGCGCATGTGAAGGATTTCCTGTTCAAATCCGGCGAATGCGAAAAGCCTGGCGGCAAATGGCTGGAGACGCGCGGGGGAAATTATCTGCGCGGAACGGTGACGGGGCATGGCGTCGTGCCTGTGCGCGCCTGCTTGCGGATTCTTCAAAATGCCGGGTATGATGGCTATCTTTCCGTTGAATTTGAGGGCGCGGAGGAAGTGCTGCCCGCGCTTCAGGCAGCGGAGGAATATCTGCGCCGTATAGGCGTCTGAAGGGAGAGAAGAGCATGATAAAGGTAGGCGTGATTGGCTGCGGAACGATTGCGAACGCCGCGCATATTCCTGCTTATATGAAAAATCCGGATGTGGAGATCAAATATTTTTGCGATATTATTCCCGAACGCGCACAGAAAGCGGTCGAGCGGTACGGCTGCGGCATGGCGGTGGAGGATTATCATACGGTAATCAACGATCCTGAAATTGCCGCCATATCGGTGTGTACGCCCAACAACATGCATCCCGTCATTACCATTGACGCGCTGCATGCGGGAAAGCATGTGCTGTGCGAAAAACCGGCGGCGCGTACCTATGCCGAGGTCGAACGGATGATGCAGGCGCAGCGCGAAACGGGCAGAATCCTTGTTATTGGCGTGGTGAACCGTTTTAACGACAGCGTGCGCAAGATCAAGGCCTATATCGACGAGGGGCGTTTGGGCAGCGTGCATCATGTATATGTCAGCTTCCGTCAGCACCGCAGCATTCCCGGACTGGGCGGCGCTTTTACCACCAAGGAAATTGCCGGAGGCGGCGTGCTGATCGACTGGGGCGTACATTATTTGGATATTGTTATGTATTGCTGCGGCGATCCGCAGCCGCTGACCGTGAGCGGGGAAACCTTCTCCAAGCTGGGACGCGATATCGGCGGCTATACCTATAAGAAAATGTGGGCGGGGCCGCCGAAATATGACGGCGTATATGATGTGGAGGAGTCGGTAACGGGACTTGTACGCACGCAAGGGCCGGTCATTTCCTTCAATGGCGCCTGGGCGCAGAATATTGGCGAGCAGGAAACCTATATCGATTTTATGGGCGACAAGGCAGGGATCCGACTGCAATACGGAAAAATGTTTACGCTTTATACGGCGGAGCACGGCGCGTTGGTGCAGTACGAGCCGCAGTTTGAAATGAGCAATATGTTTGAAAATGAAATCAATGCTTTTGTGGATTGTGTGCAGCACGGCACGCCGATGCCCAGCTGCATTGAGACCGTGGCGATCACTGCGAAGCTGATGCAGGCGGTTTACGACTCTGCCGGCGCGCATCATGAGGTATGTCTGTAAAATTCGGAAAATAAATTTGCGGCTCTGCTTGGAGCCGCGTTTTTTTGGTGGAAAAATGCATATATATACCATGCCCGCGAAGAAGGGAGCAGTAAAAATGGTTGCGCGCTGACGGATGGATGTTGTATAATATATCATCGTGTAAATGAGGAGGTGCGCTCGTGTTAAAGCGCGTTTTTTGTCTGTTGCTGGCGTTGATGCTTCCCTGCGCCGCGTTTGCCGAGTATACCATGGCCGGTTACGATGACGCCAATACCTATCGGAACTGGGAAACCAATTTGTTTTTTAAGCGCATGGAGGAGAAAACAGGCGTTGCTTTTACCTATCGCCAATACACCCAGGCGGCGGAATGGAAGCAGGCCAAGGCGGATATGCGCGCCGGCGACGAGCAGCTTCCCGACGTGCTTTTCAAGGCGCAGTTGTCGCCGGCGGAGTGCATGGAAATGCTCGAACGCGGCGTGCTGATTGACCTTGCGCCCTATCTGGAGGAGAATTGTCCTCATCTTTGGGCGCTCCTGGAAGAAAATCCGCAGTATCGTGAAGCGATTACGCTGCCGGGCGGCAGCATTGCGGCGCTTCCGGGGATCAGCGAGCAGCCTTTGCAGAACTGCATCTGGCTGAATCAGGATTGGCTGAAGCGGCTGGGGCTGGATATGCCCACGACCGCTGAGGAGCTGACGGCGGTTCTGCGCGCGTTCCGGGATGGTGATCCGAATCGCAACGGTAAAAAGGACGAGGTGCCGCTCAGCTTTATCGGCGCGTTTGATCTGAAATTTTTAGGTCATGCCTTTGGTCTGGTCGCCAATGATTATAACATCCGCGCGGTGGATGGCAAGGTGGAATTTGTTCCGCTGAACGAGAATTTCCGTCCCTTTGTGACGTGGCTGCGCCAACTGTACAGCGAGGGGCTGCTGGACAAAAACGGCTTTGCAACGACCGACAGCCTGCGCCAGGTGACGGACGAGAATAAAACCAATATTTATGGCGGCGTGATTACTACGATGGTCAGCAATTTTCTGCCTCCTGCGTGGATGAACAGCTACGCGGTGATGCCGCCGCTGACCTTTGAAGGGGAAACGATATACCGCAGCGTGAACGGCAACGTGTTTACCGGCGCGTTCGCGGTGACCAGCTCCTGTAAAAATGTTGCGGAAATTTTGCAGTGGGTGGATGCTTTCTATACCGAGGAAATCTATGTGCTTGCCAGCGCTGGCATGGAAAATGTGGACTATGTTGTGGATGGAGACGGCACCTGGCGCATGACGGCTGCCGCGTCAAGCAATACTTATTTCAGCAGCGAGACGCTGATTTCTTCCGGCTCCACAGCGCCCGGGCTGGCGTCGGAGGCCTTTCAGCGCCGTTTCAGCGACGAGACGGTCAGCTATGTTTCCGATCAGATCAGGCTGGTCAACTCCGTTGCGCAGCGTCCCTTCCCGTATTACGCACTGACGCATGCGCAGGAAGAAGAAATTGCTCCCTTGCAGGCAAAAATCGGACGTTTGGTGGATGAATCGATCGCCCGCTGGGTGCTTGGCGAGGTAGAAATCAGCGATGCAAGCTTTGCCGCTTTTGAAGCGGCGCTGAATGAGGCGGGGTTGGAAAGCTTTACGAGCTTCTGGCAGCATGTACTTGACGGGAGGAACGAAGGATGAAAACGGCAAGCGACCTGATGCGCACGGTAAAATCAGCCGAGGGAATGGCTCGTCTTTTGCAGTTTTATGGCGGTCATGAGGGAGAGCTGGCACGGCAGCTCGAACGGTACATGCTGCTGATCAAGCGGCATGAGGAGCTGTACGGCGTAACGGCGGCTCCCATGATCCTCAGCGCGCCGGGACGCACGGAAATCTGCGGCAATCATACCGACCATAACAACGGGATTGTGCTGGCGGCGGCGGTCAATCTGGATACGATCGCGGCGGTGTCTCCGCGCGCCGATCAGCGGGTAACGCTGCACAGTGAGGGTTTTCCCACCGTGCAGGTGGAGCTTTCGCAGCTTACGCCTGTGCCCGGTGAAGCGGGCACACCGGCTTCCATTATCCGCGGCACGGCGGCCCGTCTGCGCGAAATGGGCTTGGAGGTGCATGGCTTTGACGCTACGGTGATGTCCGATGTGCTGGTGGGCAGCGGCCTGTCCTCCTCGGCGGCCTTTGAGGTGCTGATGGTGGCCATCTTTGACGCGCTGTACAATGGCATGCGCATTGAAGCGATTGAACGCGCGCGCATCGCCCAGTACGCGGAAAACGTTTTCTTCGGCAAGCCCTGCGGATTGATGGATCAGATGGCCTCCTCGGTGGGTGGCCTGGTGGCGATCGATTTCAAGCATGAGCCGCGCGTGACGCCTATGCAGCTGGATTTGGCGAAGGCGGGGTATTCGCTGGTGGTGGTCAACACCGGCGGAAGCCATGACGATCTGACGCAGGAATATGCATCCATTCGCGCTGAAATGAACGCTGTGGCGCGGTGCTTTGGGGAAGAAACGCTGCGCCGTGTTCGACAGGAGCAGCTGTATTTGGAACTGCCGCGGGTGCGCGCCGAGGCAGGCGACCGCGCCGTGCTGCGCGCCATGCATTATTATGCGGAAAATGATCGCGTAAAAGCGCTGATTAAAGCGATCGGCAAGCAGGACCTGGAAGCGTTCAAACAGATTATCATTGCGTCAGGCCGCAGCAGCTGGATGTATTTGCAGAATGTATATGCGAAGAACAGCGAACAGCCGCTGTGCACGGCGCTGAGCCTGGCCGAGCATATGCTGACCGGGTGCGGCGCGTGGCGCGTACATGGCGGCGGATTTGCGGGCACCACGCTGAACGTTGTGCCTGCGGAAATGGAAACGCGCTTTGTGCGCAGCATGAACGCTCTGTTTGGCGATCACGCCAGCCATGTGCTTTCGGTACGCAGCGTCGGAGCGGCTGTCGTTTTCTAAAATTTGCGCAACAAAAAATATGCATACGCCCCCCTTGACAGTCAGCCGGGCGTGTGCTATTATGCTAACGGAAACCCAAGAGATGGCTTCTTCGGGGCAGGGTGTGATTCCCTACTGGCGGTATAGTCCGCGACGGAACCGGATGACGTTTAGGCATGCGGCTCCCTGATTCGGTGAAATTCCGATACCAACGGTGAAAGATCGTTTTACGGTCAAAGTCCGGATGAAAGAAGAGCAGTCTGTTCCTTTTGCGGTACAGTTGCCCCTGATGCGAAAAAGCCATCAGGGGCAATTTTACTTCATTGAAGGAGGCTTTCCCATGACGCAAATCAAACGCAAACCTATCCTGACCACCCGCGAACTTGCTACCGTCGCCGTACTGGCGGCCATCTCGGCCATACTGTTTATGATTGAGATACCGGTCGTTCTTTTCTATAAGCTCGACCTGAGCCATTTGCCGGTGCTGCTGGCTGCCTTTGCCATGGGCCCTATCCCGGGAACCATGGTGCTGTTTGTAAAAAGCGCGCTGAGGCTGCTGCATTCAAGCTCTCAAGGCGTGGGCGAGCTGGCCGACTTTCTGATGGGCTTTGCCATGATGCTGCCTGCGGCGCTGGTGTATCAGCATGGCAAAAACCGTAAAAGCGCTATAATCGGCATGATCGCGGGCACGATATGCGCTACCGTTGCGGCGGTGCTGGTCAATATGTACATCATGATCCCCTTTTACGGCGCGGCTTACGGTATGCCGATTGAAGCGATCGTCGGCATGGGCCAAAAGGTGATTCCGGCGGTCAAGAGCGCCTGGTCGTTTGTACTGCTGATTACCGCGCCGTTCAATCTGCTGAAATGGGTGATTATCAGCGTGTTGACCACGGTGGTTTACAAGCCGCTGTCTCCCATCCTGCATGGTTATAAGCGCGCGAGAAAAACGGAGGGAACCAAACGTTGAAATTTGAATGCCGCAGCGCAGCAGAAACGCAGGCGCTGGGTCAGAAAATTGCTGCTGGGCTGCATCGCGGGGACGTGCTGCTGCTCAGCGGCCATATGGGCGCCGGCAAAAGCGAATTTGCCCGTGGGGTGGCGCGCGGCCTGGGGATCACCTGTGCCGTGCCCAGCCCCAGTTTTACTATTCTTAATGTATATGACGAAGGGCGCATCCCGCTGTATCATTTTGACTGGTACCGCATTGGCGATGAAAGCGAGCTGACCGATATGGGCCTGGACGAGTTTATCGGCGGTGATGGCGCGGCATTGATCGAATGGCACGAAAGGGCGAGCGATCTGCTGCCGGATACGGCGCTGGAGGTACGGCTTTCCCCTCGGGAAGACGGTGTCCGGGAGATTGAGCTGATTCCCCGTGGAGAATGGGAGGAAACACATTCATGACGATTCTGGCAATGGATACTTCTGGCCCGGTTGCGGGCGTCGCCATCTGGGAAGAGGGCCGCATCCGCTATGAGGGGATGGCGGTCAACAAAATGACGCATTCGGAAAGCATCATGCCCATGGCTGAGGAGGCGCTTCGGCGCGCCGGACTTATCTTGCAGGACATAACGCATTTGGCGGTAACGGTAGGGCCCGGCTCCTTTACCGGCGTTCGCATTGGTGTGACGGCGGCGAAGGCCATGGCGCATGCGCTGGGGCTGCCCTGTATTGCCGTGGACGCATTGGAGGCGACGGCGGCCGGCATTGAGAATGTGGACGAGGTGATTTGCCCCATTCAGGATGCGCGGGTGCAGCAGGTGTACGGCGCGGCGTTCCGCGGCGGGCAGCGGCTGATGGAAGATTGCGTGCTGAAGCTGGATGAATATTTGGCGTGCCTTGGGCGGTTTGAAGGAAATTATCTGTTCACGGGCGACGGCGTGATCTCCTATCGTGCCAGAATCGCTGAGGCGCTGGGAGAGCGGGCGCGATTTGCCGGGGCGCAGAGCGCTTATCTGCGGCCTGCGGCGGTAGCCTGCCTGGCAGCGCGTGATGCCGGGAAGGCCGTGGATTATCTGACGCTGCAGCCCATGTATCTGCGCGCGCCGCAGGCAGAGCGCGAGCGTGCGGCGCGGGAGGCGAAACGGCATGAGTGAGATCACGCTGCGGCGGATGACGCTGGCGGATGTGGACGCGGTGGCGGCTCTGGAAGCGGCAATTTTTCCCATGCCGTGGAGCAGGCAGAGCTTTGAGGAGGAAATGACGCGCAACGCCTGCGCGCGGTATCTGGTGGCGGTCGCGCCCAGCGGCGAGGTGATTGGTTTTGCCGGCGTGTGGGTCGTCATTGACGAGGGACATATTACCAACATTGCTGTGCGCAGCGATTATCGCGGGCGCGGTATCGGGCGGATGCTGACGGCAGGCCTGATCCAGTATGCGGCCAATCTGGGCGTTGTTTATATGACGCTTGAGGTGCGGCGCAGCAATCTGACGGCGCAGCAGCTGTACCGTTCTCAAGGATTTGTGCAGGTAGGCGTGCGAAAAAAATATTATGAAGATAACGGCGAGGATGCATTCTTCATGGTATGCGATCATATGCCGCCTGCGCAGGAAGACTTTATCGAACCGGAAACCATTGTGGAAGAGTAATAAACGCCCTCTGCTTGCTAAACAAGCGAGGGCGTTCAGAACGCTGACAAAGCCCGCAAATACAAAAATTCCTTCGAAAAAAGAGAGAATTGAAGGAATTTTTGCTTGCTGCGTCAACTTCACTTGCGGATTGCGGTCACTTACGT
>JAHZHX010000063.1 GCA_019420065.1 Clostridiales bacterium
AGCTGCGCGCCCATGTTCTCAAAGGGATCTTCCAGCTCGATTTCCTTGGCGATGGTCACACCGTCGTTGGTGATGAGGGGAGCGCCGTATTTTTTATCCAGCACAACATTGCGGCCTTTGGGGCCCATGGTGATTTTAACGGTATCGGCCAGAGTGTTCAGGCCTTTTTCCAGCGCGCGGCGGGCGTCTTCGCCAAATTTAATCTGCTTAGCCATAATTCATAACTCCTTTATCATGCAATTTTGAGAAAGACGATTTTATTCCACAACGGCAAGGATATCGTTCTGGCGGACGATGATAACTTCCTGTCCGTCGATCTTGACCTCGGTACCGGCATATTTGGAATAGATGACCTTTTGCCCGACGGTTACCTGCATGGTAACCTCCTTGCCGTCCACATTGCCGCCGGGGCCAACGGCCAGCACTTCAGCCATCTGCGGCTTTTCCTTGGCGGCGGCGGTCAGAATGATGCCGCTTTTCGTGGTTTCTTCAGCTTCAACGTTTTTGATGACGACACGGTCGCCCAAAGGTTTAATGGTCATGAACATTTATCCTCCTTAAAAATTATTGCGGATCTCAGTCAGATTGTTAGCACTCATACTTGATGAGTGCTATCCAACTGCAAACATATTTTACCGCAAATGCGCGGCATATGCAATACCTATTTTGAAATATTTTTCTATTTTTCATGCTCTTAAAAGCAGAATTTATAAAAAATTTTGAAAAGAACGTTTTTTCAGGCAGCTTTGCCATGATTAGTAAAGTGTGTTATACTGAAGAAAATCCATTTTGACAAGGAGCCGTACCATGTCTTACGCAGCGCTTTTGCCCTGGTATCAACAGAATAAACGAATACTGCCATTTCGCGGCACGCGCGATCCATATGCCGTATGGGTTTCGGAGATCATGCTGCAGCAAACGCGCACCGAGACCGTTGCCGGTTACTATACCAGGTTCATGGCGCGTTTTCCCAATGTGCGGGCGCTGGCGGAGGCAAGCGAGCAGGAGGTGCTCAAGCTCTGGGAAGGGTTGGGGTATTATTCCCGCGCGCGCAACCTGCACCGTGCGGCGCGGATGATCCTTCAAGAATACGGCGGCGAATTTCCGCGCACCTACAGCGCGGTGCGGGCCCTGCCGGGAATCGGGGATTATACCGCGGCGGCAATCGCTTCCATTGCCTACCGCATGCCATATCCGGCCATCGACGGCAACCTGAACCGGGTGCTGTCGCGCGTTCATGGGATCCGCGAGGATATCGATCATCCGCAGGCAAAGAACAGAATCCTTGCTTTGGCGCAGGAGCATATTGACGCGGATGCGCCGGGAGACTGGAATCAGGCGCTGATGGATCTGGGGGCCACGATATGCACCCCGGGAACGCCCGATTGCCCTTGCTGTCCGCTGCAAGCGATTTGTGATGCATGCGCGCAGGGTGATGCGGAGCGGCTTCCTGTCCGCGCGGCGGCTAAACCGCCCAAAGCGGTGGATATAGGCGTCGGCATAGCGCTGCGCAACGGACGGGTGCTGCTGGAACAGCGTGAAGCATCGCTGCTGAAGGGACTGTGGGTGTTTGCGCTTTCGGAGGGCGACAGTACGCCGGAGGGCGTACAAAAGAAGCTGTCCAGCTTGGGCGTGAAAGCGGCGCTTGCTGAGCGCCTTGGAGAAGCAAAGCACGTTTTTACGCACCGGGTTTGGAATATGCAGCTGTATTGCTTCCGGGCCATAAACGATGGCTGCGGACGCGGCTGCCAATGGGCGGATGCTGCGCTTCTGGCGTCGCTGCCGCTGCCAACGGCGATGCGGGCTGCGCGGCGGGAAGCCATGCGGCTGCTTGAAGAAGAGAATTGCGAGGAATGATAAATGCCGGATTTAATATTGCTGCAAACGCTGCTGCCGGGAACGCCTCTGCGCGTGTATTCCGAGACGGCATCGACCAATACCGACGCCCGGGCATGGATCAAGGAAGGCGGCGCGCCGGGCGGTCTGGTGGTGGCCGGGCGTCAAAGCGGCGGCCGGGGACGTATGGGCAGATCCTTTTGCTCCGCGCCTGGCGGCCTGTATATGAGTATACTGTTGCCCGGCGGAGGAGAGGCGGGAGAGCTGACAACGCTGTGCGCGATCGCGGTGTGCCACGCCGTAGAGCAGCTCGGCGGCTTGAAGCTGGACGTCAAATGGGTCAACGACCTTTTATATGAAGGAAAAAAGGTGTGCGGGATTTTGTGCGAGGGCGTATGGGCAGGCAATGAAACGCGGGGCACGGTTGCGGGCATTGGACTGAATGTTTGTCAGCGGGATTTTCCTCCCGAGCTGCGGGAGGTTGCGCGCTCCCTGTATCCGGACGGCAGCGCGCCCGCGCCGTTGGAGGCGTATGCCGCCGCGATCTATCGGGAGGTGTTTCGGCTGCTCCCGGCTGCGCCGGCGCATATGCCGGAATATCGCAGCCGCTGCCAAACGCTGCGCCGGCAGGTATGCTGGCAGCAAAACGGCGAAAGCTTTGCGGGCCTGGCGCTTGATGTGGACAATCGCGGCGCGCTGCTGATCGAAACGGCGCAGGGAATTGTAACGCTTGGCGCGGGCGAGGTCAGCGTGCGGCCTTTTTGATTGACGGATGCTTGCCGGTATGCTACAATAAAAGCAATACAGCAGGAGGGATTGCCAATGAAAAAGCGCGTTTTTTGTTTGCTGCTCGCGTTGATGCTGCTATGTACCGTTCCCGCCATGGCCAGCCAGGATACCGCCGCTTTTTTGCGGCATTTCAGATATGGACAGCTGACTGAATATGAAAACAGGGCTTTCCAATATGCGGTTGGCATTTATGGAAAATTTTGGATGTACAGCGATGAAGCGCTGGAAGAATTCATGATGGATTTGGAGGAGAATGCGTCAGAGGACGATGAAGAGCTGTACGATCTGCGCGTGTGGGTTTCGCCGGACAGAAGGTATGCGGTTGAAATCCAGGTGAAGGAGCCGACCTACGAATCGTTTGCGGTTGAAGTGGAAAAAGCGGCTGAGGTTGCTGCAAAAGAGCAAAAATACTACGAGCCGGAGCAAGAACTGAAGCAGCTGCATGATGGTATTTTGCGCGATACGCCTGCCGGTCAGATGCTGGAAACAGCTATGTCCTATAATATGTCAGACGGGGAAGGGAATACCATCCCGGTGGTATATGTATATTATGATTATTATCATGAAAATGTAGAATACATTTTTGCTGTTACCAATTTTATGGGCGACTATGAGAGCGCGCAGGCCATGCTGGATGAGATGATGCAGACCGTCCGCATCGGCGCAGGCGGCGCCGTGATGTAAATGCCTATGCCGGATATAGCCGTTTTTGATTTTGACGGAACGATTATCCCCGGAGACAGCGTGCTGCATATGATCCGTTTTGCCGTGGATCAGCGCTGCATACGCCCGGCGGAGGTACTGCGCGCGGCATGGATGGGCCTGCTTTATCGCTTGCGTCTTGCGGATGCGATGGCGGCAAAGCGCGCCGCGCACGATTTTCTGCGGCGGATGGACGCGGCAAAGTGCGCTGCCTTTTTGCAGAGCTTTGCCCGGAAGCTGGTAGAGTCTGCTTATCCCGAGGCGCTGAAGCGCATTGAACAGCATAAAAATAATGGCGAGCTGGTGATCCTGTGCTCTGCCAGCTGCCATTGCTATATGCAGTATGTTGCTTTGCTTTTGCAGGCGGACGCATTGCTGTGTACTCCGTCGGATGATGCGGGCGGAGTGCTTGCGCCCAACTGCAAGGGCGAGGAAAAGGTACGCCGCGTAACGGCATGGATTCGGGAAAATCAACCGGGTGCGGGCAGGCTGGCTGCCGGATATGGCGACAGCGGCGCCGACGCCTGTATCCTGTCGCAATGCGAAAAGCCCGTGCTGGTCAATGCCAAGCGCGCGCTGCGGCGCAGGCTGCCTGCTGCGGAGCGGGTTTTCTGGCGGTAATCAGGTTTTGGGCTTGGGTTTGAAGCATAGCGCGGCCAGAAAACCGAAGAATATCGCGGCGGCGATTCCGCCTGCGGTGGCGGAGATCCCGCCGGTAAACGCGCCCAGAAGCCCTTCTTCCTGCACGGCATGGATGGCTCCCTGCGCTAGGCTGTGCCCAAAGCCGGTCAATGGCACCGTAGCGCCCGCGCCTGCAAAGCGGACGATGGGGCCGTATAGTCCTATCGCGCTCAATATAACGCCTGCCGTGATGTAGCTGACAAGCACGCGCGCGGGCGTTAATTTTGTTTTGAGGATAATCAGCTCGCCGATCACACAAAAGACGCCGCCCACTATAAATGCCTTGATATACATCCACAGATATGCCCACATATTATTGCACCCCCTCGATTACTACCGCGTGCGCAACGCCGGGGATTGTTTCGCCCTGCTGGTTGGTTGTGGGGCTGAGCAGCGCGCCGGTCGCCATAAAAAGTACGCGCTTCCATTCGCCGCGCTGGATTCGCGGCAGGATATCGGCACTGAGCACCGTGGCGGAGCAGCCGCAGCCGGAGCCGCCCGCATGACTGTCCTGAGAGGGGTCAAAGATCGACAGGCCGCAGTCCATCATGCGCTCGCGCGGCAAGGGATGCCCCAGCCGCTCGCTCCATTCCAGCAGCAGCTCACTGCCTACATAGCCTAAATCACCGGTGATGATGCGGTCAAAATTTTCCGGCTTGTCGCCGGTGTCGTCCAGATAGGCGCAAATGGTTGCCGCGGCGGCTGGCGCCATGGCGGCGCCCATGTTATTGGCGTCCGTAACTCCCATATCCACGACACGGCCGATACAGCCTCGCGTCAGCTGCGCCAGAGGCGTGGGGTACTGCGTCCGGTCCGGCTGCGCTACCATCATTACGCCGGCGCCTGTCACTGTCCACTGCGAGGCGGGAGTGCGCTGATTGCCGTATTCCAGCGGGTAACGGTACTGCCGTTCCGCCGTGGCGTAATGGCTGCCAGCCGTGCATAGAATGGGCGAAGCATAGCCGCCGTCAACCAGCATGCCGCCTACCAAAAGTCCTTCGGACATGGTGCTGCATGCGCCGTACAGCCCTAAAAACGGCGTTTTCAGCGAGCGCGCAGCCAGGGAGGAGGGCATGATCTGATTCAGCAGGTCGCCGCCCATCATGGCCTGCACGCTTTTTTCACCCTGACCAACCTTGCTCAGGCAGATGCGGCAGGCTTCCCGCAGCAGCGCGGCTTCAGCCTGCTCATAGCTTTCCTGGCCGAATTCGGAGGATTGGGCGACCAGGTCAAACTGCTCGCCCAGCGGGCCTTTTCCTTCGCGCGGCCCTACCGCGCTGGCAGAGGATACGATCCACGGTTTTGTTTTATACACAACGGTTTGGTATCCCAAACGATTTGCCGGTTCCATATGCTCTCCTTTTACAGTGAAATGAAATAATAGATCAGCCCCACGATGACGGAGGTGCTGATGCCGTACACCAGTACGGGGCCGGCGATGGTGAACAGCTTTGCTCCCGTGCCAAGCACCCAGCCTTCGGGACGGAACTCCATAGCGGGTGACACCATGGCGTTGGCAAAACCGGTAATGGGCACAACGGTACCCGCGCCGGCGTATTTGGCAATGACGTCGAATACGCCGATGCCGGTCAGCAGGGCGGTAAGAAACACCAGCACAATGCTGGCGAAGCAGCTGCCCTGGGCCAGCGTCAGGCCCAGAAAATTCATGCCCGCGTCAATGAGGGCCTGGCCGAACAGGCAGATGGTGCCGCCGACCCAAAACGCGCGCCAGCAGCCCTGGGCGACTTTGCTTTTGGGTGTTATCTGGGCAATGAGTGCTTTGTATTGTTCGATGCGATCCTGTTTGGAACGGCTTTGCTGCATATCAATCCTTCCTTTCACGCACAATGGGGAAAGAGCGCATGTCTTTTACGCGAATTTCCCTGTCGCCTGCCCGCGGCAGACGAAGCAACGGATGGGGAAACGCAGGGTACTTTTCCATAATATCCTCCCGCAATGAAGTAATGATGCAAATGCAGTATGCGCAGAAAAAGGAAAAAGCATGCGATTGACATGCTGGAAGTTTGCTGTTCTTTATGCTATACTGAGACGGTAAAGGACGGGAGGAAACGGACATGCATTACCGGTTTGCGATTTGCGACGACCGCGCCGAGGACGGAACGTATGTATTCCAGTTATGCCGCGAATGGGCGAAAAGGAACGGAGATGAAATAGACGCGGAGATCTTTCCGTCCGCGGAGGCGTTTCTTTTTCGCTATGCGGAGAAAAAGGACTTTGACGTTTTGCTCCTGGACGTTGAAATGAGCGGCATGGATGGCATTGCGCTGGCCAAGAATGTTCGCGCGGAGGACGAGGCGGTACAGATCGTGTTTGTGACGGGGTATTCGGATTATATTGCGCAGGGCTATGAAGTGGCGGCGCTGCATTATCTGATGAAACCAGTCAAACCGGAAAAATTTTTTGAGGTGCTGTCCCGGGCGGTGGAAAGGCTGCATCGCAGCGAGCCCATGCTCACGCTGGAAATGCCGGGGGAGACCGTCCGCGTTCCATTGAACGAGATCAGCTATCTGGATGTGCATCAGAATTATGTTACGGTGCATGCCCGGCGCGCCTATACCGTCAAACGTTCTTTGGGGGAGATGGAAACGGCGCTTGATGGCAGGTTTTTCCGGACAGGGCGTTCCTGCATTGTGAATTTGACCTGCATACGGCGGGTAAACCGCATGGAAGCGGAGCTGACGAACGGCGAAAAGATCCCCCTGCCCCGCGGTCAGTATGAAAAACTCAATCGGGCGATCATACGGCAGATATAAGGAGAAAGCTTTATGGCGTTGTTTTCCGGGATGATTGATAAACGCATAGCGGCTTATCAGCGCGAATTGATTGAAATTCATTATGCTGAGGTTGAAAACATGTACCGGCGGATGCGGGGATGGCGCCATGATTACCGCAGCCATATTCAGGTGCTGAAGGCGTATGCTGCAAATGGCGATATGGCAGCCATCAGCAGCTATTTGGACGAGCTGGAAACCGATCTTGCGGCCGTCGATACCGTGGTTAAAACGGGCAATAAAATGGCGGACGCAATCCTGAACAGCAAAATTTCTTTGGCTATGTCGAAAAAGATTGCCGTGAACGCAGACGCAAGCATTCCGGTTGCGCTGCGTATATCCGAGCTGGATCTGTGCGTGATCCTGGGCAATCTGTTTGACAACGCCATTGAGGCCAGTATGGCACTGCCGGAAAATGAGCGGCTGATTCGCGTATACATTGATATGAAGGGCGCGCAGCTGTATGTTTCCTTTACCAATTTTACGGCTTCTCAAAAATTGAAAAAACAGGGTGCGCGCTTTAAAAGTACGAAAGGCGAGGGGCATGGATTTGGCTTGCAGCGAATCGATGCTATCGTGGAACGTTTGGGCGGGTATATCAGCCGCAACAGTGAGGAAGGCGCGTTTACAACGGAGATTCTGCTGCCGCAGGAGAGTGCCTGATAACAATTCATCCCCTGACTTGAGCAATTCATCCCCCGATTTACACAGTCGGGGGATGTTGTGTTATGATGAAAACGAGGTGAGGAACATGAGAAGAAAGAAACAGGAGCGCCCGGCCTACCATATGGGGCAAAATTGCGGCTACATGATCGGCAAGGCGTGGAGCGAGTGCAAAAGCGTGCTGTATATTGCGCTGGGGCTGATTTTGTGCGGCGTTGCGGAAAATCTGCTGGAGCTGTTCGTGATCCCGGCCATTTTGCAGGCGTTGGAGAGGGGCGCTGCGCCGACGGCGCTGACGCATTTGATTATGCTTTTTACCGCGGGGTTGATTTTTGTTTACGCGCTGAAGCGCTATTTGGATACAAACGCGATTTTTGGCCGCATTCAGGTGCGCAGGAGGTTATGCCAGGAGGTGCATATGGCTTTCTGCCGCACCTCCTTTCCCAATACGGAGGATCCTCAGTATCTTAAACAGATGGAAAAAGCGCATCAAAGCCTGAACAGCAATTCCGCTGCCGGCGAAGCCATTGTACAAACAATGATCGATCTGACGGTATATATCATCAGCTTTATCATTTATCTGGCGGTATTGGCGCGGGTCGGCGCGGGCATTGTGGCGCTGACGCTTGCGCTGGCGGCGGGCGGATATGTTGCCGGCGAGCGAATCCGTGCCTGGCGCTATCAGCACCGTGAGGAAGAGGGCGTGCTGTGGCATCGCCTGGCGTATACGGTCAACCAGGGAAAAGATATAAAACTTGCCAAGGATATTCGCATCTTTGGCCTGGGCCCATGGCTGACGGAGCTGTATGACCAGACGGTGCGGCTGTATTATGATTTTACCGGAAAAAGCAGCCGCGTTTATTTGAAGGCGGATTTGCTGGACGTAGCGCTGACATTTTTGCGCAATGGCGCGGCCTATGGGTACCTATTGCATCAAATATTGGATGGGAAAATGACGGCGGCGGAATTTGTATTGTATTTTACGGCGGTCAGCGGCTTTACCAACTGGGTTACAGGAATTTTTTCGGGATTTGGCGTTCTTCATCGGCAGAGCCTGGATATAGCGGCGATGCGTGAATTCATGGAAAAAAAGGAGCCTTTCCGCTTTGAGGACGGCAGCGCTTTGCCGGTAAGGGCCGGGCACCAGTATACGATTGAATTGAAGGACGTGTCCTTCCGCTATCCCGGCGCGGAGAAGGATACCATCTCGCATATGAACCTGACCATCCGCCCCGGAGAAAAGATTGCGGTTGTTGGCAATAACGGCGCGGGCAAAACCACGCTGATAAAGCTGATTTGCGGTTTGTATGATCCAACCGGAGGGCAGATACTGCTCGACGGCCAGGATATCCGCGTTTTCAATCGACGGGACTATTATAAGCATTTTGCCGCGGTATTTCAGCAGTATTCCATTTTGGCCGGTACGGTAGCCGAAAACGTGGCGCAAAGCTGTGAGAATATCGATCTTGCGCGCGTGTGGCAATGCTTGGAGCGCGCCGGGATTGCTGATAAGATCCGCTCCCTGCCGCAGCAGGAGAACACGCATTTGCTGCGGGAGGTATATCTGGATGCGCAGGATCTGTCCGGCGGCCAGGTTCAGCGGCTGATGCTGGCGCGCGCTCTGTATAAAAATGCGCCCGTGGTTGTGCTGGATGAGCCGACAGCGGCGCTTGATCCCATTGCGGAGAGCGATCTGTATCAAAAATATCATGAGCTGACGCGGCATTGCACCAGCGTATATATTTCGCATCGCTTGGCTTCCACACGGTTTTGCGACCGTGTGCTCTTGCTGGAGAACGGCGGAATCTCTGAAGAGGGTACGCATGAAGAGCTGCTGGCGCGGGGCGGACGCTATGCCTATTTATTTGGCGTGCAAAGCCGGTACTATCAGGAGGGAGAGCTTGAGAATGTCTGAAAACAAGGGAAAGAAACGCCTGTCCTTGCGGGAAGCGGCGGCTTATAATATGCGCGGCGTGCGCATCTGGTGGAAAGCGGCCCCGGCGCTTTTTATCGCGCAAGGCCTGACGAACGTATTGACGGCGCTGTCGCCCTATGTTCCGCTGTATTTTACGGCAAGGCTGGTCAACGGTATTGCGGGCGGATACGAAGCAAAGCACTTATGGGGGTTGCTGGTGCTGCTGCTTGTATCCACGGCGGCGATGGGGGTGCTGACCGCGGTTGCCAAACGCCGGGAACAAACGCTTTCTGAGAGCATGCTGTATCCGATACGGCAGCGTATGGTGTTCGAAAAGCTGCTGAAAATGGATTTTTGCGATGTGGATGCTCCTGAAACGCAGGCTTTGCTCACACAGATCGATCAGAACGAAAACTATATGGGCTGGGGCATGTCGCAGGTTTACTTTTCGTTTGGCAAGGCCGTTGCGGGAATATTCCGCATTATGGGCGCGGCGGCGCTGTCGGCAGCGCTGTTTATGCAGCCCGTTCGGGCAGAAAGTGGGCTGGCGTGGCTCAATCATCCCTTGTGCGCGGTGGGAATGCTGGGATTGCTGATCGTCACCACGGTGCTGTCGCCCTGGCTGAACAATCGGGCGGTAGCCTACTGGTCGCGCAACGATGGGCCGGCAGGAAATCGTTATTTCAGCTTTTTTTATTTTATTGGTATGGAGCAGCGCTTTCGCGGCATGGATATCCGCATGTATGAACAGGATCAATATATTCGCGACAAGGGGGAGGTTGAAATGTTTGAAGGGGGCTTTGGCCCCAATTCGTGGATCGGCAAAGCGGCGCGGGGACGTATGGGAGCGCTGACCGTGGCATCCGAGGCTGTCAACAGGCTTTTTACCGGTATAATTTATCTGTTTGTTGGCCTGAAGGCGGTTGGCGGCGCGTTTGGCGTGGGTTCGGTAACGCAGTATGTGGGCGCGTTGGCGGGGCTGGCGGATGGCATATCCACTTTGCTGTCAACGCTTGGCGGCATGCGGGAAAATGCTGAATTCCTGCGCCCGGTCTACCGGCTGCTTGATATGCCAAACGCCATGTATCAGGGAAGCCTGACCACGGAAAAACGCGCGGACAGAAAATATGAGATTGAGTTTCGTGATGTATCCTTCAAATATCCTCACTCCGATGCCTGGGCGCTGCGACATATGTCGATCAAATTTCAGGTTGGCAGGCGCTTGGCGGTGGTGGGCGAGAATGGTTCGGGCAAAACGACCTTTATCAAGCTCCTGTGCCGACTGTACGATCCCACGGAGGGGCAGATACTTCTTAATGGCATTGATATTCGCAAATACCGTTATGATGATTATTTGGCGCTGTTTTCTGTTGTGTTTCAGGATTTTAAGCTATTGTCGCTGCCTTTGGGGCAAAATGTAGCCGCGGCGGCCGAGTATGACCGGGAACGCGCGCGGCAGTGTCTGGAAAAAGCGGGGTTTGGCGAGCGCTTGGCGTGGATGCCCCAGGGGCTGGATACATACTTGTATCGTGACTTTATGGAAGAAGGGGTGGAGGTATCCGGCGGCGAGGCGCAGAAAATTGCTCTGGCCAGAGTGCTCTATCAGGATGCGCCCTTCATTGTGCTGGACGAGCCGACTGCGGCGCTTGACCCGGAGGCGGAGATGGAGATATATCACAAATTCAACGATATTGTGGAAGATAAAACAGCCGTTTATATCAGCCACCGGTTGTCTTCCTGCCGGTTCTGCGATGAAATAGCGGTATTTGACCATGGCAAAATGATTCAGCAGGGTACGCATGAAGCTCTGCTGAAGGAGGAAAATGGCAAGTATCATGCCTTGTGGGAGGCGCAGGCCCGGTATTATCGAAAAGAACAGGCATAAGAAAAGGAGCCGCATCATTGCAATGCGGCTCCTTGCCGGAAATGGTTGGAATCAGTTGCCTTTTACCACGCTGGTCAGCGTGCAGCCTTTGTCGAATTCGATGGTGCCCTTATAGTTTTTGATGGTGCCATTCACGGTGATGGTATCGCCCACGGCCAGCGTTTCCGCGCCATCGCCGGAGAGGCGGTAGCACTGAATGGCATAATCGTTCATGCCGCCCACAACGATGGTCACGGTGATGTTTTTGTAGTCCGGGCTCCAGGCGGTATCGATGCTGGAGATCACGCCGGTCAGGGTGGAGGCGGATGTCATCGCCAGCCCCTCTTCCAATGCATAAGCGCCGATCGCGGTACGCACATCGTTGGCGCTGTCTGCGGGAATCAGCACGCAGCCCTTGTCAAACTCAATGGTGCCTTTATAGTTCTTGATGGTACCGGCAACGGCGATCTCATCGC
>JAHZHX010000064.1:0-9156 GCA_019420065.1 Clostridiales bacterium
GATAGGGGCGTCCCCTCTGCAAGCGAGAACGCGGCATATTGACCATAGGTATCGCTGATATGCAGCGCCGCATCGGCGCCGATCGCGCCCGCGGGCGCATACAGCCAGTAGCTGCCCTCGTATCCGGGGACAGTCACCTCGCTTGACACGCTCTGCTGCGTGTTTTCCCCCTCCATCCAGGACAGAGTAAACACCAGGGGCGGAACATACTCGCCCGCCAGCGCGGGGAACAGTCCCGCCAGCTGCAGCAGGATCATCACCATGCTCAGGCACAGCGCTCCGAGCCGGCGGCCGGTCTTGCGTTCAAAAATCTTGTTCATCGCGACGCCTCCTTGGACGATTCGTTGCAAGTTGAGAAATTTGTATTTCAATTATATTACGAAAATATGCTTTCGTCAATCTTTCCCGCATGTTAATTCTTTGAAAAGCAGGAACAGCGGCAGGCGGTGTAGAATATGCCAGCATTCCCCGTGAAAGGAGCTTATCAGCATGGACGACCGCGCCTTGGAAGAGGTTTTTCTTTCCTCGCAGGAGATTTACCGCGGCAAGGTTATCAACGTAGAGCGCTGGCAGGTACGGCTGCCCAACGGACAGGAAGCGGAAAGGGAAATCGTTTTGCACCGCGGCGCCGCGGCCATTGTGCCGCTGGACGGCAGCGGCTGCGTAACCCTCGTGCGCCAGCACCGCATCGCGGCGGGCCGCTTTACCTGGGAGATTCCCGCCGGGAAGCTGGACAGCGCCGGAGAGGACATGCTCGCGGCCGCCCACCGTGAACTGGAAGAGGAAACCGGGCTGCGCGCCGCGCAGATGCGGCTGCTCACCATCCTTGACACCACGCCGGGCTTTTGCAGCGAGCGCATCGGCATTTATCTGGCCACGGGGCTGAGCAGCCACCAAAGCCATCCCGATGCGGATGAATTTTTGAACGTGACCCGTATCCCCCTCTCTGAAGCCGTGGAAAAGGTCATGGCCGGCGAAATCCGCGATGGCAAAACCGTGGCCGGGCTTCTCATGGCTGCCGCCCTTACAAACGCCGCCATTCCAGCCGGGCTTTGCGAGCCTTCGTCTATTCAACGGCCGCCGCACGCATTTTCATCCCGGCAAAAGGAATAAATTTCCCCCGGAGGAAGCATGAAACCAAGTAAAAACCGCGCTTATATCCTATGGATGACAGCGCTGACCGTCATTTTTCTGGCAGGGCTGGCGTTGTTGGTCTGCGGGCTGATCGACAGCGTGCGCCGGGTGCGCATCCCTGCCCGCTCGATTCAGGCGCAGACCCGCGATTGCGTTTTTATAAAAAATATGGGATAATATATGCCGTATCCGCGTCGGCGCGGTGCAGCAGCGATCCGAGAAGCGAGGCTTTTGCCCATGCAATATTACCAAAACGTGTTTTCCCATCTGCCGGTGCTGGAAACCAGGCGGCTGCGCCTGCGGCCGCTGAGCATGCGGGACGACAAGGATATGTTCCGTTACGCCAGCGACCCGGCTGTCAGCCGCCATGTGCTGTGGGAAGCGCATGAAACGCCGCGGCAAACGCGCGCCGTGCTGCGCGCCGCGCTGCGTCAGTATCGGGAAGGAGCGCCCTCCTCCTTTGCCATTGAACGGCGCAGCGACCGCCGCATGATCGGCACGATCGGCTTTATGTGGATCAACACCGAACACCGCAGCGGCGAGGTGGGCTACTCGCTGGCGCGCGACTGCTGGAATCAGGGCTATGCTACCGAGGCGCTTTCCGCCGTGATCGATTTTGGCTTTCGCACCCTGCGCCTGAACCGTATCGAATCGCAGCACGAGACCGACAACCCCGCCTCCGGCCGGGTGATGGAAAAATGCGGCATGCGCCTGGAAGGCACGCTGCGCGGACGCGTTTTCAACAAGGGTCATTTTTCCGACGTGCGGCTGTACGCGATCCTGCGCGGCGACCCGCAGCCCCCCGTTTCCACCCCCTTTACCTGATTGCCGACATACAGAAAGGAAGGACTTTATCATGTTTGAGTACAAGACCCATGGCACCTGCTCCACCCAGATCGACCTGGAAATTGAAAACGGCGTTATTACCGCCTGCGCCATCCACCACGGCTGCCGCGGCAACACCGCGGGGCTGGCCAAGATGGTCATCGGCCGCAACGCGGACGAAGTAAAGGAAATGCTGCGCGGCATTCCCTGCCGCGGCAATACCTCCTGCCCCGATCAGCTCTCCCGCGCTATTGAAGCGTATGAGCAGGAGGTCAAATAAATGAGAGGCGCGAAAAAGGACAAGCGCACCCTGATGGTGCGCATTGTGTGCGGTCTTCTGGCCTTTTTGATGGTTGCCTCTGTGCTGCTTTCCATCTTTTTGTAAGTATTGTGTTTGAATCGCACCCAAAGCGGGTATTTTATTGGTTGAAGAGGAGGTATATTTACCATGGAACTGAAAGGATCCCGTACCGAAAAAAACCTGATGGCCGCCTTTGCGGGCGAATGCATGGCGCGCACCAAGTATGATATTTACGCCAGCGCCGCCAAAAAAGCGGGCTACGAGCAGATTGCCGATTTCTTTGCCGAAACGGCGCTGAATGAGAAGGAGCACGCCAAAATGTGGCTGCGGGCGCTCTCCGCTTTTGCCGAGGGCAAGACCCCGGGCGACACCGAGAAAAACCTGGCCGCGGCCGCGGCCGGCGAACACGACGAGTGGGTCAACATGTACCGCGAGTTTGCCCGAGTGGCGCGCGAGGAAGGCTTTGCCGATATTGCCGCCCGCTTTGAGGGCGTGGGCAGCGTGGAACGCGCCCATGAGGAACGCTACAATAAGCTGCTGGAAAACCTGAACAAGGGCGAGGTATTCTCCCGCGAAGAGTCCCGCGTATGGCAGTGCCGCAACTGCGGCTTCATCTATGAAGGCGAGGAAGCGCCCGCCGTCTGCCCGGTCTGCGCGCACCCGCAGGCGTATTTCGAGCTGAAGCAGGACAATTATTGATAAGAAACGTTGGGGAGGCGGCTTTTGAATGAAAAGCCCCTCCCCAAACCCTTTCCGAAAACCAATCGGCATTGCAGCAACATCAAAAAACTGCTGAACTCCGCTCCAGCAGCCTGACTGTCGAAAAAGCGCACACTAACTCGCCGGGATGCAGGGGTTGTCTCACTAAGAGGCAACTCCTTTTTCATACGAAAAAAGCATTCTGGCTATGAAAACCTGAATGCCCGCGGTAAAATGAATTTATGAAAAAACGATCTAAGCCGCAGACAGATTATACCGCAATGACCAACGGATTTCAACTGGTCATGCCGCTTTGCCGCGAAGTAAACATCGAAAAGAATGCACCGGTGAGACTGCTCAACACCGTCATGGAAAGGATGGACTACAGCAAACTGTACGCAGCGTACTCCCGTCTTGGGAGAATCGAGTATAATTGAAGCGCTGCTCCTTCTCAGCCAATGCAACAGAGAATAATAGCATAATAAGAGCAATGACTTCAGCAGCCTTTTTTATAGTTTCATCCCTCCTCCACGCAAGAACATACATGCTTTATATGGTAATATATTAGCATTACATTCCATGGAAGTCAATGTCGGAAACTGCAAAATGGTAAAATTATTATTAATTATTTCTTCCTTAGGAATTTTATAACAACCGCGCCTCCACCACGCGATCCAGCCCGCGCAGATCGGGCAGCACGCGGATATCTCGAAAAGCGCCGCGCAGCAGCTCCGCTACCGCCGCGCCCTCGTCACAGCCAATCTCCAGCAGCAGATACCCGCCCGGGAACAGATGCTCCGGAGCCTCGCGGGCAATACGGCGGTAAAGCGCCAGTCCGTCCGCGCCGCCATAAAGCGCCAGCGCCGGTTCGCGCCGCACCTCCTCCTGCAAATTTTCCATGTCCGTTTTGCAGATATAGGGCGGGTTGGACACGATCACATGAAACCGTTCCCCGGCGAAGGGGGCGAACAGGTCGCCGCAGCGCCACTCCGCTGCCGCGCCCAGCACGTGCGCGTTTTCCCGCGCCACGGCCAGCGCCGCCGGACTGATATCCCCTGCCAGCACCTGCGTCCGCGGCCGCTCGCAAGCCATCGTGATGGCCAGAACGCCCGTGCCTGTACACAGATCAAGCTCGCGCATGCCGTCCTCGAGCCGCTCCAGCGCCCGCGCGCACAGGATCTCGGTATCGGCGCGGGGAATCAGCGTATCAGGCGTAACCTTGAACATGCGCCCCATAAAGGGCGCGTCGCCCAAAATGTATTGCAGCGGCTCGCGGCTGGCCCGGCGCCGCACCAGGCGGTCAAAGGCGGCTTCCTGCTCCGCATCCAGTTCCGTACTGCCTTCGGCGCGCAGGCGCAGCGGTTCCTTGCCGGTAACAAACGACAGCAAAAGCGCCGCGTCCACCGCGGGATCGGGCACGCCGGAAAGAGCCAGCGTGTCCGCCGCGGCGCGCAGCGCACGGTATACAAGCGTCATTGCGCCTTTTTCTCCTCTTGGGCGGGGATGGCGATCAGGTAGCCGTCCTCCGTGGTTTCGCCCTCCGGCATCTCGCCCAGCGCCGCCTTCATGGCCACAATGGCCACCTCCAGCATGCCGGTATCCGGCTCAGCGGTGGTCAGGCGCTGCAACTGCATGCCCGGCTTGCGCAGTACGCGGCATACCTTGCCGTCGTTATGCGCCAGGCCCTTGAGTGCTTCAAAGCTGATGCCCGTTACAATGGGAAGCAGCAGCACGCGGCTGAGCACGCGCAGCAGATAATGCGTGCCCAGGTCATACCCGGTGAGCAGCAGCACCAGCACGTCTACAATGGAATAAAACACAATGGAAAGAATAAACGTCAGCAGCAAAAAGCTGGTGCCGCAGCGAGGATGCAGCGTGGTGAAGGGCTTGGCGTTTTCGGGCGTAAGCTCCAGCCCGGCCTCATGGCAGTACACCGTTTTATGCTCCGCGCCATGATAGCGGAAGGTGCGCATCACATCGGGCACGCGACGGCAAAACGCCATATAACCGATCAGAATGGCGGTGCGCAAAAGACCCGTAGCCAGATTTTTCAGCAGCAGCATGCCGCCTGTGGCGCTGGCCGGGAACAGCTTGATAAAAGCGTTGGGCAGCAGCACGAACAGGCCCACGGACAAAACCACCGCCAGCACCATGGCCACGCCCATGACCACCTTGTCCACGCCCTTGCCCAGCTTTTTGGCCAGCCACAATTCAAATTTGCTGGGCGCTTCTTCCTCCTCGCCGCCCATTTTGGCGCTTTCCTCCAGCGTCCGCATGCCGGTGACCAGCATGGTCACCAGGCTGACCGCGCCGCGGACAAAGGGCCAGCCCATCCATTTATGCTTTTGCGCCGGGGAAATGTACGGATCGCGCTTGAGCACCACGCTGCCGTCCTTGCGGCGCACAGCCAGGGCGATATACTCCGGGGAGCGCATCATCACGCCTTCGAGAATCGCCTGGCCGCCAATATCAACGCGCTTTGGCTGATTGTTTTTGTCTTTACTCATGGTCTTATCCTTTCCGGGAAACATCCCTGCCCTTTATTATACACGCAAACGGCGCGGCAGGCAATAAAAATAAGCGGGGAAAACAGCGCAAGCTGCCTCCCCGCCTATTTCGCGCATTGCTGCGTTTTTTACTTGTTGTAGATGTCGCCGTAGCGCTTCTTGAACTTGTCCACGCGGCCGCCGGTATCCACCAGCTTCTGCTTGCCGGTGTAGAACGGATGGCACTTGGAGCAAATTTCAACCTTCAGCTCCTTCTTGGTGGAGCCGGTCGTGAACGTTTCACCGCATACGCAGCGAACGATCGCCTCGCCGTACTTGGGATGGATGTTTTCCTTCATGCTTTTCACCTCTTCTGCGCATGCTGTTCCGGATTCATGGCGCGCAACCATGAGCCGCAGGCAATAGTATAGCACATGGCGTCCTGTTTTGCAAGGGCAACTTGCGGGGATTTTTGCCGCGGCGTTCACTCCTGCATTTTTATCTGCTGATCCTGGTAAAGCGGGTTTTTCAATATTTCGGCGTCTTCCCCGGCAAACGCTTTTGCCGCTTCTTCGTCGCCCTGCAAATGCCACATGAACCACGCTGTTACATAGCCGTCCTCCGAATACTGGGCAGCGCCATGAGGCGTGTTTTTCCTGCGCAGCATTGCTTTTTGAGAATGGATGTCGCTATAAATATCCGTGAGACCCTCCAATGTGACCACCCAGTCGTCGCCGCCGCCTTCGCCGGAGACAAGCATGATAGGAATGTCTATTTTCGTCGCATCGTAGGGCTACTCCAGGGCCTGGGCCAGCTCCTTATTTGTCGGAGACAGCGCGACCGCCGTTTTATAGCTATCTTTATGCTCCGTATTCGTGATGGCATTGAATACGCCTACGCCGCCCTGAGAGTGGCCGATGACGCCGATGTTATTGAAATCGATTTTCTGATAAAAGACGTTCTCTTTTTCATTGATGATCTGATTGTCATTCAGCCGCTGCAGATGCCGGATTGCCATCTCCGCGCCAAACGCGTTCCAGGAATGGGTTTCCTCGCTGCCTATGACGATAAAGCCCCAGGAAGCGTAATGCTCATATACGGGCTTTGATTTGGATGCTTTCCACCCCGTTCCGTTGCAGACAACGATCACGGGATATTGCTTATTCTGGCTCGCCAGCTCGGCCGGATAGAATATCTCATATTTTTCAAAAGCCCGCATGGCCGCTTCTTCATAATAAGCCGTTTCATAAGCCCCGTTTTTCAGATATTTCGCCTCAATCGCGCCGCCTGTTTCCAATTTTTCGCAGCAGTCAGCCGATGGGGAAGGCAATCTGCTGATGATATGAAGCCCTGCGATTACGATAGCGATAATCGCCAAAAGGAGCAGCCCCATGATCTTTAACACTTTTCTCAGCCCCATTCCTCTGGTTTCCCGTACATTTTTCATTTTTCGCCTCCCCGTATTTTCCAAAGACCCGCTTGACAGGCGCGCAATTATCTGATACTATTTTATCTATATTGATACTTTAGTATCATACACATTGCAATCTCCAGGTTTTCATGTGTCAACAGGGGTTTTTGCCGGAAGGCGGCAAATGATACGCCTGCGTAAAAAAGTATCACAGGAGCATCGCAATGAGGACAGTCGATTACCTGAAAGAATGCATCGCGGACGCCATCATTATCCTGATTAAGGAGAAGCCCCTTGAGAAAATCTCCATTGATGAAATTGTCAAAAAAGCGGGGGTGGGCCGCGCAACATACTTTCGTTCGTTCCATTCAAAAAATGAAGCCGTCACCTTCAAATTCATCAAAACGTGGGAACGGTATTGCGAATTAAACGGCGTAAAGGTCCGTGACAGCTTTGATTTGAACAACGCGCAGCGCTTTTTTGAATACAATTATTCGATACGGCACATTCTCGAAATCGTCTATCGGGCAGGGCTCCAAGAAGCAGTCCATGAGTCTTTTTACAGAATCATGCTGACAATGGAGCACAGGTCAGATACGCAAAAACTCTATCGGGAGAAGTTTTACGCGCATGGTCTGTATGGACTTCTTGATGAATGGGTCAAACGGGACTTCAGAGAAACGCCTGATGAAATGGCTCAAATGCTCACGCGGATTGTTTCAATGCCCTGGATGGCATAGATATTCGAAAAGCGCAGGGCAACCAAAACGCCGCCGGGAATTGTTCCCGGCGGCAGAAATTTTTGCCGTGTTTTACCTTTCCGTCTCCTCGCCGCTGTCCGCCGCCTTGCCCACGATGCCGCCCGTGGTCACGTCCTTGAGCATCTTGGGAATATCCAGCCCCACAGCCTGCTTGACCGCCTCGAAGGTCTGCAGCATGGTACCGGCGGTGTCGCGCGCCATGGAGGTCGCGCCGCCCTCGCCAAAGAGGATGATCTTTTCGGTTTTGCTGAGCGGCTCGCTGACGGAGTGCGCGATCTCAGGCAGTTTGTTGACCACCATTTCGAGCATGGCCGCCTGGCCGTACTGCTTCATGGCCTCCGCCTTCTGACGGATGGCTTCCGCCTCGGCCTCGCCGCGCATGCGGATGGCCTCCGCTTCCTTCTGCGCCTCGTAGAGCTGCGCGTCGGCATAAGCCTGGCGCTCAAACTTCTCCGCCTCCGCCTTGTACTGGCGCGCGTCCTTTTCGGCCGCCGCCTTTTCACGGATCTGCACGTTCAGCTTTTCGCGCTCGATCTCCACTTCCTGGCGCTTGAGCTCGGTTTCCTTTTCCAGGCGCGTCAGCTCGGCCGCGGCGCGCTCGGCCTCAAAAGTCTTGCGCACGCGCTCCTGCTCGATGCGGTAGGCCTCGTCGGCCTTGGCCTTCTCCTGGTCGGACTCGATCTTGTAGCCCGCCTGCAGCAGCGCCAGCTGCTTATCCTGCTCGGCAATGGCGGCCGCCGCTTCGATCTCCGCCTTGTGGCCTTCCTGCTGCGCCTTGGCGCGGGCAATGGCGGCGTCGCGTTCCTTTTCCACCACGTTCTGGGTAGCCATGGTTTCCACCACCTGGCCGTCCTTGTCAGCAAAGTTCTGGATCGTCAGGTTGATGATCTCAAGACCCATGTTGCTCATATCGCTCATGGCCGCCTTGATCGACTCCTGGGCAAACTTGTCGCGGTTCTGCACAAGCTCGGCGATGGTCATCTGACCGATGATCTCGCGCATGTTGCCTTCCAGCACGTCCTTGGCCAGCGCTTTGATCTGCGCCGCGTCATAATGCAGCAGCTGTTCCGCCGCGGTGGCGATGGACACATCATCCGAACCGATCTTGATGTTGGCCACCGCGTCCACCAGCACGGAGATATACTCCTTGGTCGGTACGGGCTGGGCCGTTTTGATGTCCACCTGCATCAGGCACATATCCAGCTTATCGATGCGCTCGATAACCGGCACATAAAAGGTCGCGCCGCCGCGCACGATGCGATAGCCGAATTTCTTGGTGGTCACCGTGCCGTCGGGATTGCGCACCTTGTACTTTTTGCGCAGCAGACCGGAAATAATCAGCGCGGTATCCGGCGGCGCAATCTGATAGCGCGGGAAGCACTTGATTACGATGAACAGCGCTACAAGAATTCCCACAATCTTGGGCAGATTCGGCACCAGATCCTTCAAGAATTGTTCCATGAATTTCCCCTCCGTATCTTTTTTGGATCGCAAGCACAGCTTAACACAGTTCGCGCGCATTTTGCAAGACTCGGCAGC
>JAHZHX010000064.1:9173-11487 GCA_019420065.1 Clostridiales bacterium
TTTGTCATAAACGCCCATATTTGTTCCGTTTGGGTTCAATTTCGTTTCTTTTCTCCCTTGCACGCCGCCTTTTTTTGCGGTATGATGGAGGTCAAGAACATGAAGCGGAGGATAAATGCATTGAAAAAGACCAGTATGGATCTGACGCGAGGCAGCATTGTCCGCCTGATAACGGTGTTTACGCTGCCCATGCTGCTGGGACAGATTTTTCAGAACCTGTACAACAGTGCCGACTCGATCATCGTCGGCCAATTCGTCGGCACCACGGCGCTGGCCGCCGTCACCTCCTGCAGCGACATTTCCCACCTGCTGGTCGGCTTCTTCAACGGCCTTTCCATCGGCGCAGGCGTGCTGTTTTCCCGCCATTTCGGCGCAAAAGAATACGACAGGCTGCGCGATTCCATTCACACCTCCGTGTTCTTTTGCCTGATCCTTGGCGTGGTCATGACCTGCGCCGGCATTTTTCTGACCCCCGTGCTGCTGCGCGCCGTTTCCTGTCCGGAGGATGTGTACCGCCAGTCCGCCTCCTATCTGCGCATCTACTTTGTGGGCGTCATGTTCACTTCCCTTTATAACGTGGGCAGCGGCGTGCTGCGCGCCGTGGGCGACTCGCGCAGCCCCTTTGTTTATCTGGTGATCGCCAGCGTGCTCAACATCCTGCTTGATCTGCTCTTTGTGGGCGTGCTGCATATGGATGTGGAAGGGGTCGCCTGGGCCACCATCATCTCGCAGTGCGTCAGCACCGTGCTGGTGTTCCGCCGCCTGATGACCTCGCAGGATGTATACCGTTTGTCGCTGCGCCATATGCGCATCGACAAAAAAATTCTCTGGCAGGTGATCGACCTGGGTCTGCCCACGGCGGTCCAGGCCAGCCTGCTTGCCATTTCCAATCTGTTTGTACAGCGGTATGTCAATTACTTTGGCTCCTCGGCCATGGCGGGCATCGGCGCGGCCAAAAAAATCGACAAATTCGTCGGGCTTATCAGCCAGTCGCTGGGCTGGTGCAGCACCACCTTCGTCAGCCAGAACCTGGGAGCGGGCCGCCGTGACCGCGCCATGCGCGGCATCCGCGCCTGTCTGCTCCTGGGTTTTGCCGCCGTGGCGGTCACGGGCGTTCCCGTCTACTATTTTGCCCCTTTCTTCCTGCGCTTTTTTACCAAGGACGCCGCCGCGCTCTCCTACGGTGCGGCCATGGTGCACTGCATGATGCCGCTGTATTACTTTCAAACGCTCAACCAGGTGTTTGCCGGCTCGGTACGCGGCTTTGGCAGATCCCGCGCCGTGATGGTGCTTTCCCTGATAGGGATGGTGGTCATGCGGCAGATCTTCCTGGCCGTTTCCATGAGCATCAACCATACCGTCACCAACGTCTACTACGGCTACCCGCTGGGCTGGGCGTTCTCGGCCATTTTTGTGATGATCTATTACGTGATTGTGCTGCGCAAAGAAAAATCCGCCGCCCTGCCGGCATGAAAACACGGCGCTGCATCGTTTTTTCAATGAAAGGTGGTATTCCGCGATGAAAAAACTGATCTGCATTCTGCTTCTTTTCCTGCTGCCGCTGTGCGCATATTCAGAAAGCACACTGACCGTCACGGCCGAAGCCGTCGGCAGCCAATATACGGTCGAGGGATATCCGCAGACGCTTTACCGGCTGACCGTGGCAAACGCTTCCGGCAAAACGGTGCAGGCGCTGTATGCCTTTGCCGAGATCGACCGGGAAGACCTTCTCGTTCAGGAAATGGCGGACGTAAACTTTGACGGCCATGACGATCTGGTGCTGATGACGCGGCTGGGCGCGTCCAATGCCTGCTATGTCTTTTTCCTGTGGGATGAAGCGCGGGGGCAGTTTTCCACCGCCGGCACGCCCGCCGTATGGAACTATACCCTGTATCCTGAAAAGGCGCTGCTGCTCTCCCACGCCAATAACGGCTTTGCCGGTATTCTGCACGAATCCACCGTTTACGGCTGGGAGAATGGGACGCTAAAGCCGCTGCGCAGCGTCGCATGGGAAACCTATCTGGAAAGCCGGTACGACTTCGGCGACGGCTCCTATACTTATACGGAATACAGCGATGACAGCCGCATCGTGGAAACCTATACCGTATACGGCGACGGCGGCGACAACGCGCAGCAAACCTTCGTCTTTCCCACGGAAAGCTATCGGGACATGTCCTTCTATTCCGCTCGGGAGGCAGCGGAAAATGAATTTTTAGGGCTGAATTAAGCCATCATAAAAGCCGTCGGAAATTCTCCGGCGGCTCAGTCTGTTGACAAAGTCAACAGACTGGCAGAGGCTGAGAAAGTCTGCAAG
>JAHZHX010000065.1 GCA_019420065.1 Clostridiales bacterium
AGGCGACATTGCCCTCGGCGTCCAAATAGAAATCCTGGATCAGGTCATACATTCCCAGGAACTGGCGCTCATAGCCGCTGGCGTCCAGAATATAGGGCGTGATGCCGTTGGCGAGCATTTTTTCAAACATCGCTTCCACATCGGCCAGCGTTTTGGGAATATCGCAGCCGATTTGATCCAGCGTTTCCTGCACGAGCAGCATGCGGCGGTGCTGGGTGTCGCCCGGTTCCTTGATGGTGTAGAAAGCGGCGACGGTGCCGTCGGCGTTGGCAACCTCGCGCCAGATCTCATTGCCCGAGGTAATCAGCGCCCAATAATCGGGAGCGTAGGTGGGCAGATATTTGCTCAGGTCAACAAAGTAACCATCGCTCACGCCCTGGAATACGCCGCCGTCATAGTAGTTGCCGCACAGGATGATGTCGGGAAGCTCCTTGCCCAGAAAGAGCAGGTTCATCTGCTCCTGCATGCCGGACTGGGCAGGGTGAATGAAGTCAATATGGATGCCGGTTGCTTTTTCCAGCTCCTGGAAGAAGGGCGTTTCATTGTAATCGGTCACATAGTTGGAGATGGAGTTGAGGCAGAAAACCTGAAGGGTCACTTTTTCCCCCTTCGTGTCGATGGGGTACAGGGAATCGGCCATGGCGCCCAGGCTGACGGTGAGCATCAGCAGCGCCAGCAGGAAGGCTGTCAGTTTGCGAGTCATGTTCATTTTCCTTTCTGTCATTGTATTTTTGCGGGAAACGATATCTTACCCTTTGATCGAGCCCAGCATGACGCCCTTCATGAAGTACTTCTGAACAAAGGGGTAGATACAAAGAATGGGAACGGTGGCGATGATAATGGTACAGTATTTTATCAGCTCCTGCAGATACTGCGCGTCGGCGTCCTCCGCGATGCCGCCCGAGCCGTTGTTAATCAGGATTTCGCGCAGAATCATTTGCAGCGGCCATTTGGTGGAATCACGCAGGTACAGCATCGCCGGGAACCAGCTGTTCCACTGGCTGACGGCGTAGAACAGGATGATAACGGCCATGGTGGCCTTGCAAACGGGAATGTAAATGCGATAGAGGATGGTAAAGTCGTTTGCGCCGTCGATATAAGCAGATTCCTTCAACGCGGCGGGAACGGCGGCAAAGGAGGTGCGCATAACGATCATGTTGTAGGTGCTGATGGCGGAGGGAAGAATGATGGCCCAGGCGGTGTTGTACATGCCGTAATTGCTGATGGCCAGGAAGGTAGGCACCATACCGCCGCTGAAATACATCGTGAATACAAACAGAAAGACGATCACACGGCGGAAGGGGTATCCTTTGCTGGCCAGCGCGTAAGCGCCCAAGGGAGTCAGCGTCATGCTGATGGCCAGGCCGCCCAGCACATATGCCAGCGTGTTTTTGTAGCCGATGAGAATGTTGGGGTTGTTCAGCACCACGTTGTAGCCGCGCAGGGAGAAGCCCACGGGGAAAAACAGCGCGCCGCGGTGGGAAAGCAGCCGCATGGGATCGCTGAAGGAAGCGCAGAGGCAATACAGCATCGGATAAAGACAGGTAAAGCCAACCAAGGTAACAATCAGATAGATAGCAACTTGAAGCGCAATTTCGCCGGGCGTTTTTCTTTCGACCATACTGCCTTCCTCCTTACCACAGGCTGGTTTCGCTGACGCGGGCGCTGATTTTGTTGGCCGTTATCAGGAAAACCAGATTGACCACAGAGTTGAAAATACCTACCGCGGCGCCGTAGCTGTATTGGGTTTTTTCCAGGCCGTAGCGGTATACATAGGTTGAGATCAGGTCGGCCTTTTCGTACACGATCGGGCTGTACAGCAGCAGCGTTTTTTCATATCCCTGCGTGAGCAGGTTGCCGATGCGCATAATCAGCTGAATGATGATGACGGGCAGAATGGCGGGCAGGTTTACATGGATAATGCGGCGGATACGCCCCGCACCGTCAATCGCGGCCGCCTCATGCAGCGAGGAGTCCACGCTGGAGAGCGCGGAAAGATAAATGATGCTGTTCCAGCCGATGTTCTGCCAAATGTTTGAAACAACGTAGACCGTGCGGTAATGCTTAAGGCTGGAGAGCATGTTGACGCGTTCCACGCCGAAAATGGCCAGAATGTTGTTGAACAGGCCGTTTGTCATGCAGAATTCGCGCAGAAGTCCGCAGACAACCACCAGCGCGACAAAGTGCGGCATGTAAGACACCGTCTGGATGGTCTTTTTATACCAGTTTTCGCGCATCTCGTTGATCATCAGCGCCAGCAGGATGGGGGCGGGGAAGCCGAAAACCAGCAAAATCAGGTTCAGTACCAGGGTGTTGCGGATCACGCGCCAGGCGTAAATGCCGTTGAAGAATTTGGAAAAATGCTGAAAACCGACAAACTTGCTGCCCAGAATGCCCAAGGCCGGCTTGTAGTTTTCAAACGCGATAGCCAGACCGCCCATGGGGACATAATGGAAGAAGATATAATACAGAATCACGGGAAACAGCATCAGATAAATATCCCGATGCTGCCGTATGCGCAGCGAAAGACGCTTTTTCGGGGCGGAGGGCAGCGGCATGCTCATAGGATAGGACTCCTTTCACATCTGTTGTTCATATAGGCGCGCAGCATTCCGGGAAAGTCGGTCTGGATCATATCAACGCCCAAGTCCATCAGCCAGCCCCAGCCGTCATCGGGATGGCCGGAAACTGATACGTCATCGTTATGGCCGGCGGCCAGGACGCGCTTATGGTTGAATACAATGGCGTCGCCCCAAACCTTTAAGCCCAGCGCGTGCATGCGCTGCGTATACGCCGGCGCTGCCACTTCGCACGCCTCGTCGGCAAAAATGATTTCCGTTCCTTGATAATTCAGACGGCGTTTTTTCAGCATCTCGGAAAAATCGTCCTCACGCCGGGCAAAAACCATATAAGGCAGGTCGGGCGCGATTTGCTCCACCAGGCGGAACTGCGCTTCGTCCGCTTCGGTTTTCACAATGACCTGATCGACCATGCCATGACGGCGGACGGTCTGCGCAATTTCAGCCATACAGGTAGGAAACTTGTCAATGTTAATCAAACAGCGGTTTTTTAATTGTTCAAGTACTTCGTCCAGCGTGCTTACGCCCACCTCCGTGACCCGACGGTCGGCATTGGCATAGCGCAGCGCGCGCACTTCGCGATCTGTCATTTCGGGAATCGCGCGCGGACTGAGCAGATGCTCAAGTTCGCGGCCGGGGTGGAAAACAAACAGCGTCCCGTCCAGACTTTTGGTTACGTCCAGCTCGATGATATCCGCGCCCTGCATCAGCGCGGCTTCAAAAGCGATCCAGGAATTACAGCGGATATTGCCGCCGGAAGCGCCGCGGTGCGCGGCAATCAGTGGCAGACTCACGGCTGAGCGTCCTCCTTCTTATCCTTATGGCGAGAGGCATTCTCCATGGTCAGGCCGGTATCGTAATCCTTTTGCCGGTATTCGCCCGGCTCATTGTCATATTGGCGCGTCCAGCCGTCCACTTCCCAGTTGGGCAGGTATTCGCCGCGCCAGGGACGGCATTTCCATTGATAGCCGCGGAAAGGATCGCGCGTTTCGTTCATCCATTGCAGAATACGGTCGTGCAGCTCGTTGCGGATCTGCGCGTAGGCGGGGTCGTCAATCAGATTGCTGAGGTTGTATGGGTCTTTTTCGATATCGTACAGCTCGTCTTTATCGGTCATGTGCAGCGCCAGCTTGTAACGGTCGGTCACAATGGCGCGCATGGGCTGATAGCCGCCAAAGCCGTCATGGTCGCGCTCATAACGGTTGAATTCTACAAACGCCTGTCCTTCGCGTTCCGCTTCGCCGTGTGTCAGCTGCTGAATCAGGCTGCGGCCGGTAAAGGCTTTGGGGATCCGCACGCCCATATAGTCGAGTACCGTAGCGGGGAGATCGGCGTGAGAAACCGTATGCCGGAATACTTCGCCCTTGCGCCAGTTCGGGCCCGAGAATATCAGCGGCACGCGGGCGATCTCGTCGTATACGGCGGGGCCTTTCGCGGTCAGGTGATGCGCGCCCAGCGCCGCGCCATGGTCGGAGGTGAAAAGAATCACCGCGTCGGGCAGCTGCGCATGGATACGGTCGATAATGCGGCCGATTTCGCTATCGATATAGGAATTGCAGCCCAGCAGCAGCGGCGCGCGCACGGGCTTGTCCTGATGGAAGGTGTGTGCCCATAAATGCTGATACAACGGTTTGCCCTCCATATTATCATGGTAGGAAGGCGTGTCGGTTACATCGTAATGGAGATACATGGAGGCGTAGGGTTCGGGACAGAGGGAGGGGCCGTGCGGTTCGTCAAAGGAGACGGTCAGGAAGAAGTCATTGTCCCGGTGGGTATCAATATAGCGCAGGGCGCGCTCGGCACAGCGATGGCCATAGGTAAACTCCGCCTTAACGCCGCCGTTTTCAAAACAGCTTTGACTGCGGCGGGAACAGCGGCGGGCGTCATCACTTTCCAGCTCGTCCAGGTAGCATTTCATGTCGTACCAGTAATCCGCATCCCAACCGGGAGGGCAAACGCCATTGCCAAAATAATCTCCGCCGTCCAGGTGCCATTTGCCGATATAGGCGCAGGGCACTCCCTGCTCGGTGAGCCGCTGGCCGATGGTTTTGACGTCCGCGCCCAGCGGCTGGCAGTTGCCCCAGGAGCCGTTCTCATGCGGATACAGTCCGGTAAAAAGAAGGGAGCGCGCCGGGCCGCAGACGGGCTGGGCGGTATATGCATGTTCAAAACGCACGCCGTCGCGCGCCAGGGCGTCCAGATGGGGCGTATGCATGGCGGAATTGCCATAACAGCCAAGCATGTCATAGCGTGTGGTATCGGTCATGATCCAAATAAATTGTTTTTTCATATGTTGCTCCCTAAAAAATCAAATGTTAAACACGGTACGATTGTAGCAATAAAAAATCACTCTGTCAAGCAGCATTGAACACGCCAGAAAACAGAGTGAACAACATAAAAATGTTATTATTGCACTAATATTAACGCATAAATAGTATGTTATGAACAAAAAATAATGTATGAAAGAACAAAATGGAAAACAGAAACAGCAGTATTGTGCAAATATTAAGCAATAACGTTATCATCCTTCGGACTGAGAACGGTACTGCGAAGGCGTAACGCCCGTGAATTTGCGAAAAGAACGGCAGAAGTATTGCTGGTTTCGGAAACCGCACATACGGCTGACTTCGCTGATGGACAGGCTGTGAACGCCTAAAAATTCCTGAGCCATGTTCATGCGGATATTGTTCAGGAATTTGAGCGGAGAAATATGGTATATCTGTGTAAACAGGTGAATATAGCGTGAGGTGCTCAAATTTACTGACGCTGCCAGCTCTTCGCACGTCCATGCGCGCATGTATTGCTTGCTCATAATGCTGATGCTCATATCGATGCGATCATCATGCGGCCGGGGAAGGGATTCCGCCTGCGTGCTGCGTTTGCGCAGCGTATAATACAGCAGCTGCATCGTCAGCGCAGTGCTGATTCCGATATATTCAGCGTCCTTGCGCTGCATTTCAGATAGAATGGCCTGGAAAAGCTCGGTTAAACGCTTGCTTTGTCCCACCGTAATGACGGGTCGCGGCTGCATAGCGAGTGGGAGAAGCAGCTTTTCTGCGCAGCGGCCTGTGCAGTGCAGCCAGCTGACGGCACAGAACTGGTCCTGCTCGTATTGATAGCTGTGCGCGGTGTGCGGGCGGATAATGACCACCTGCCCGGCGCGGGCCAGGAAGGACGCCGCGTCAATGGTGAAAGAAACGGCGCCGCTCTGCACATAAATCAGCTGATAGTCCAGCCGCCCGTTAGGACGGTCAATGGTATAGTTTGGCTGCTCGTTCAGATCGGCGCTGCGGTAGCCGCAGCTGATGGGCAGCAGTTCGGCGGTATTGTCTTCGATGCCGTGAAAGGGTGGCTTGACGGTTAGCCAGGCGGCAGCGTGGATCATAATGGTCTTCCTTTACTCTGGATTATGCAGGCGTGGTTCCTGACAAGCGAATAGGCATGCGCTGTTTGGTATAATAAAAAAACGGAACGAGCATTGCTTGTTCCGAAATGGTGCCGGTGGCCGGACTCGAACCGGCACGCCATCGCTGGCGGTGGATTTTGAGTCCACTACGTCTGCCAATTCCATCACACCGGCATGCCCTGCTTTGCAGGCACTTTATCATTATAATAAAAAACCGGTTGCATGTCAATACAGCCGGATGGGAAAATTTTAGTTGGCAACAAAACCAAACATGCTGGAAATATCGCGGTAGGAGGAGGAATTGACCGCTTTGTTGAGCACGTCGCCCATAAAGTACAGCGCTACCGTGTTGCCGCCGTCCAGATTGAGCGCGTTTTCGCAGCCCAGCGCCAGCATGCGCTCGGCCAGCCAATGCATTGTTACGCCGTCGGAATCCTGGGTACGGCCCTTGGCGGTAACGATGATATAGTGATATGGTTCAATGCAGCCCAGCGCCATGCGCGGTTCGTCATCGGTATAGCGCACGTTGGATTTGTCATAAAGCGATTTGTCCACAATGCCGTCGCGCACCAGGATGGGGCCAAAGGCGAAGGTGTCGATAACGCCCATGTCAAGATATTCCTGGGCGCTGTGCTCGTCGCTTTCATAAACGCGCATGCTGCCGTCGCCAAACAGGGCAAGAACCTCAAGATAAGGCCATTTTTTATTGCTTGCCGGATAAGTATCGTCGGCCTTGATCTCGCCGTTGCGGATGATAACTCCCTGCTTGAGCTTGTTGTACCAGCGGTAGCCGTAAAAATCATCGCTGATGGCAAGAATGGGGGAATGCTGTTCTCCAATCACTTTGGGACTGACAAAATTGTGCCCGTCGTCGCGCGCGCCCTGCGCCAGCAGCGCCCGCGGCATGGATTCCTCCGTACAGCGGACTTCTGTTTCAAACCAGGTGATATTCTGCCGCGGGGTGTGCATGCGCGTGATCTCAATGTAAAGGTTTTGGCTGATATAGTACCAGTGCCCATCGTCGCGGTTGGCGTAAACATATGCCTCTTGGGTGGGATCGGCCAAAAAACCGGCGGCGTTCAGCGCCGGCAAGGCGATTTCAAGCGAGGGGCCAAACGGCGTGGTGGTAGGCGCGGGGGGGTTGGCGGGCACGGGCGTGGCGACAGCCGCATAGGTATTCGGATTTTGCGGGGCGGCTGTTACGGCGGCGGAGCTTTTGTCAAACAGGCGCTCCTGCAATGCAACGCTTGCGATCCCCGTTTCTTCCAGCTGGCAGCTGCGCTGATAGGCCTTGATTGCTTCGGCCAGGGTGGCGTTATAGTTTCCCGTTTCGGCCTTGGCGCTGAAAAAGCCGAGTGCAGCCAAACGCTCCTTGATTGCCAGCACATCGTCGCCATTGCAGTCCGCGTCAATAACGCGGTACAGGGAAGAAGGAATATCGCTTAAAACGGGTACGGTGCCCGAGACGTTTTTGCCGTTTTTCTGACTGACGGCGTCGTCTGAATACAGCAGCGCCTGCAAAGCGGGCGTAGCGACGCCGGTTTGCGGCAGGCCGCAGGACTTTTCAAAGGCTTTTACCCGGGCAGCGGTATCCTCGGTATAGCGGTTGTTAAAGCTGCTGCCGGTGAAATAGCCCAGCGCATGTAAGCGTTCCTTGAGCCGCAGCACATCGCTGCCGTAATTGCCGGTTTGTAAAACACGATATTCCCCTTCGCCCAGCGCGCTGACGGACAGGGCCGTCAGCAGCGCAAGCGCAAAGAGGAACATCATGCAGCGGGAAACACAGGATTTTTTCATGTGATTCCTTTCTGCCTGGTTTTATTTGGCGTTTTTGATCTGGCTCCACAGCGCGTTGTAAACGGTCATGAAATTTTCGGGAATGTCGTGGAAAAATTCGCAGCGGTTTACAACGTCTTCAGTGGGATTGATGGTTTTGTTTTCGGTATATTCTTCGCCCATCAGCTCGATGGCGCCGGTGTTGGGAGAGGAGTAGTAAATATATTCGCAGTTCATTTGGGCAATGTCCGGGCGGCAGAGGAAGTTGATCAGCTTTTCGGCGTTTTCCTTGTTCTTTGCCGTGGCGGGAATAACCATAGGATCGATCCAGATGTTGCTGCCTTCCATTGGCACGGAATAATCCAGATTTTCGTTCAGATCCATGGCATAGAGCGCGTCGCCGCTGTAGACCACAGCAAGCGCGGCTTCGCTGGCGGCCATTTTATCCTTGGTCTCATCCACCTGATAGGCCTTGACCAGTTTCTTTTGCTCGATCAGCATTTGGGTAGCGGCCTGCAATTCTTTCGGATCGCGGGTATTCATGGAATAGCCCAGATACTTGAGCGCGACGCCCATGGTATCGCGGATGGAATCGAGCATGAAAATGTCTCTGGAGTACTTTTCGTCCCACAGCACGCCCCAGGTGCTGACTTCCTCAGCCGTTACCTTCGTGGCGTCGTAAAGGATGCCGACCGTACCCCACATAAAGGGAACGGAGTACTTGTTATCCGGATCATAGTCGGGATTTCTCAGCCATTCAGAGGTATACTGCATGTTGGGGATGTTGTCAAAATTGATTTCGGCCAGCAGGCCTTCGGAAATCATGCGCTCCACGCAGTAATCGGAGGGGAACACCAGATCGTAAGCGCCGGGATTGACGCGCACCTGCACCATCATATCCTCATTGGTGGTAAAGTACATGGGCTTTACGCGGATGCCGGTTTCTTCATAAAACAAATCAAAAACCCGTTCATCCATATAATCGTACCAGTTGTAAACGTTTACAACCTCTTCTGCCATCGCACAGGGGGCAAGCAGCGAGCAAAGCAGAACAAAAACCAGGACGCAAGAGAGCTTTTTCATGTTGTTTCCTCCAGTTTTCAGTTTTTATCGGCAGCTTTGTTAGAGCGGCGATTCACAATCAGCAGCAGCACGAGCAGCGAGACAAACATTAGTGCGGAGAGCGCGTTCATGGTGGGCTTGATGCCTTTGCGCGCCTGCGAATATATCAGCGTGGAGAGATTCTGCACCAGCGGCGAGGTGGTAAAATAGCTGATGGTAAAGTCATCGAGCGACAGGGTGAAGGCAAGCATCGCGCCGGTGATTACGCCGGGCATGATTTCGGGCAGAATTACATGGAACAGCGCGTATACCGGCGTGGCGCCCAAGTCCAGCGCCGCCTCATAGCTGTGCTTGTTCATCTGCTTGAGCTTGGGCAGTACGGACAGAATAACATACGGCGTATCAAAGGTGATGTGCGCCAGAAGCATGGTCACATAGCCGCGCTCCACCTTGGTAAAGAGGAAAAGCAGCATCAGGGATACGCCCGTTACGATGTCGGGCATGGTCATGGGAATGTTGGTCAGCGTCATCATCAGCGCTTGCGGGCGTTTGCGCATGGCGTGTATGCCGATTGCGGCCAGCGTGCCCAGCACGGTTGCGGCGGCCGCAGCCAGCACGGCGATAGTCAGGGTGATATACAGCGCGTTCATGATGCTCGCGTCGCTGAACAGCTGTTCATACCAGGTGAAGGAAAATCCCTCCCATTTTGCGCGGCTCTTGCCGGCATTGAAGGACTGGATAATCAGCACCAGGATGGGCATGTAAAGGAAAAGCAGGATCAGCGCCAGGTAAAAACGTTTGAAAAACTTTTTCATATCATGCTCCCTCCTTCGCCGTTGGGATCAACCTTGCGCAAGAGGCCAAGCGACAGCAGGATCAGCACCATCATAATCAGGCTCAGCGCGCTGCCGACATTCCAGTTGTTGGCGGTCAGGAAGGTACGCTCGATCAGGTCGCCAAACATTTCGGTATTGCCGCCGCCCAGCATGCGGGGAATAAAGAAGGTGGTGACGGCCGGCATGAAAACCATCGTAATGCCGGAAACCACGCCCGGCAGGCTCAGCGGCAGCGTGACGCGCAGGAAGGTGAGCATTTTGCCCGCGCCCAGATCCATGGCGGCCTCGTTGAGCTTGTAATCCTGCTTGCTGATGGCGTTGTAAATCGGAAAAACCATGAAGGGCAGGAAGTTGTATACCATGCCAAGCAGCACCGCTCCATTATTGTACATGAGCTGCAAGCGGTCAAATCCCAGCCAAACCAGCAAATTATTGATAAGACCGTTATCTTCCAGCAGGCTCATCCAGGCGATGGTGCGCAGCAGGAAATTCATCCACATGGGAATAATGAAAAGCGTTATCAGCGTTGCGCCCAGCTTGAAATCGCGCTCAGCCATGAAAAGCGCGGCCGGATAGCCCAAAAACAGGCAAAAAACGGTGCAAAGAAAGGCCATCCACAGCGAATATACCAGCGTGTTCACATTCACCGTGCCGCGCGCGAAGCCCATGGCGGCAGGATCAAAGCCCATGCTGGTCAGTTCCTTGTTCATTTCATGGTTGCTGTCCCAAAAGGATACAAAGTTATCCAGCGTGAATTTGCCGCCCGCGTCGGTAAAGGCGTAATAGGCCACAAGCAGGCAGGGGATAATCGTAAACAGGATCATCCACAAAACATAGGGGGTGGAAAAAAAGCTGCGTTTCACGCCGTGGTTGCGGCGGATAAGGATGACAATCATGGCAGCAAAAGCCATTAGGCCCGCGCCCATCAGCCAGAACGCCCAGACCGGCAGCTGCAAATTCATCATTTGGCGCTCTCCTCCTTCATGGGGCGCATAATATGAATGTTGAAGGGGACGACGGACAGCCCAACGCGCGAGCCTGCTGGCTGCATGGTGGTGGAATGCACCTTCCAGGTAAAGTCGCCGGCGTCGATCATCATTTCGTAGTGAACGCCCTTGAACAGCACGCTTTTGACAACGCCGGTCAGCTGGCCGATATCCTCGCCGACGATTACGATGTCTTCGGGACGAACGACCACGTCCACGGGCGCGCCTTCGCCAAAACCGGCGTCCACGCAGGGAAAATCAACGCCGCTGAAGTGAACCAGCTCGTCGCGCACCATGGTGCCGCGGATGATGTTGCTTTCGCCGATAAAGTTGGCGACAAAGGCGTTCCTCGGTTCGTCGTAAATCGCTTTGGGCGCGCCGATTTGCAGGATATGGCCCGCGTTCATGACCACGATGGTATCGCTCATGGTCAGCGCCTCTTCCTGATCGTGCGTCACGTAAAGAAACGTGATGCCCAGCTGCTGCTGCATGGATTTGAGCTCCAGCTGCATTTCCTTGCGCAGCTTCAGATCCAGCGCGCCCAGCGGCTCGT
>JAHZHX010000066.1 GCA_019420065.1 Clostridiales bacterium
ATGCTAAAAGCCCATGTCTTGACTTGCAAAACATGGGCTTTGTCGACGGTCTGAAAGGCGTTCTCACCCGAACGCCTTTAGTAAAATGCTGTTGTCCACCGTCCAAAACCCTTGATTTATAAGACTTTCCCACAACATCCTATAAGAGCACTCGCACCATCAAAAAAGCTTTGAAGCCGTAAGGCCTCAAAGCTTTTTTTCTATCTGCCAACCGGATCGAGCGGCGTCGCTCCCGGCGCGGCCTGATCCGTTTGTTGATTCACCGGCTCCAGTATTTTGCGTCCAGCAGTCTGTACTGGATCGCCTCCGCCATCGCCGGCAAGGTAATGCTCTCCTCGCCGCGCAGGTCGGCAATCGTGCGCGCCACCTTAATCAGCCGGGTATAGCCGCGCATGCTCAAAGCATATTTTTCCACCGCGCGCGACAAAAGCGCCGCGGCTTGCGACGATATGCAGGCCAGCTCCTCGATATGCTTATTGTTCATCTGCGCATTGCAGGTAATCCCCGCCCGGTCAAAGCGGCGAAGCTGCACTCTGCGGGCCGCTTCCACCCGGGCGCGCACCGCGTCCGAGCTTTCTCCCTGCGGCGCGTCGGCGATCTCTTCCACCGGAACAGCATCCACCTCGATATGCAGATCGATTCGATCCAGCAGCGGGCCGGAAATGCGGTCAAGATAACGCCGGATTTCATGCGACCCGCAACGGCACTGCCGCACCTTGCTGCCAAAATAACCGCACGGGCAGGGATTCATGCTGGCAACCAGCATGCAGCGCGATAGGTATTGCGTGTGCGCCCGTACCCGCGTTACCGTGCATACGCCGTCCTCCAGCGGCTGGCGCAGCGCTTCCAGCGCCGTGCGCGAATACTCCGGCAGCTCATCCAGAAACAAAATGCCATTGTGCGCCAGCGAAATTTCCCCCGGCATGGCATTCGCGCCCCCGCCCACCAACGAGGGCATGGAAGCCGAATGGTGCGGCGTACGAAAGGGACGTTCGGTCATCAGGCCCGCTCCCGGCGGCAAAAGCCCGGCAACTGAATGGATGCGCGTGGTCTCAAAGGCCTCTTCCAGCGTCATCTGCGGCAGAATGCCCGGCATGCAGCGCGCCAGCATGGTCTTGCCGCTGCCTGGCACGCCTACCATCAGCATATTGTGCCCGCCGGCGGCCGCCACCTCCAGCGCGCGGCGTGCCCCGCTTTGCCCGCGCACGCTGGCCAGATCACAGCTGATCTGCCGCTCCTGCAGACATTCCTCATAGCTTTTTTGCTCCTGCGCCAGCAAGGGGGCGGCGCCGCTCAAATGCATGATCGCCTCATACAGCGTATGCGCCGGGTATACGCGCATTCCCTGCACCGCCTGCACCTCGGGCGCATTTTCGGCGGGCAGCACTACCTCGCGAATACCATGCTCATGGGCGGAAATCACCAGCGACAGCACGCCCCGCACCGGCACCAGCCGCCCGTCGAGCGCCAGCTCGCCCAGCAGCAGGATCTTATCGCCTTCGATCGGGCGAATCTGCCGCGTTGCAATCACGATCGCCACCGCAATGGGCAGGTCAAAGGCCGCGCCCTCCTTGCGTACATCCGCCGGGGAAAGATTGACCGTGACCCGCCCGGTGGGCGTGGTAAAGCCATTGTTTTTCAGCGCGGCATACACGCGATCCCGGCTTTCCCTCACAGCGGCGTCCGGCAATCCCACCATGGTAAAGGAATACTGACCGCCAGAAACAAAGGCTTCCACCGTCACGTGAACCCCCTCAACCCCCTGAAGGGCAAAGCAGCAGGTACGCGCAAGCATATGATTTCCCCGCTTTCTTTAGTAATAGATCCAACCACTGAACCATTGCATCGCCCGCAGCCACCCATAAGACGTGGTAACGCCGCTGGCATACGGGAAGAAAGCAATGAACAGCCCCAGCGCCGCCAGCAGATAGAGAATCGTAACTGCCGCGGGCAGACGCTGCAAGCGGAGCGTGAGCATCTTTTCACCCCGCAGCGAAAGATCCAGGCACAGCATTGCGCATAAGATGATAAACGGTACCGACGGGAAATAGTGGTAGATATAGGTGCCGCGCGGCACCAGCGTCCAAGGGAAGTACTGCGCCGCAAAGGCAATCAGCAAAATCGCCGGACGGGGATCATTTTTGCCGTCGTAAAGCGAAAGTCCGCGGCGGTTCACATGACGCACCGCCCAGATCATGGCCGTCATAAGCAGCGCTCCCAGGCCGCCCCACCATACCGCCGGGTTGCCCATGGCAAAAATCGTCTCCGTTCCCCAAGCGGGATGGTAGCTGCTGCTGTAATACCACATGGGCTTGCCGATCACCGGCCACTCATACCAGGGGGAATAGAAGGGGTGATCCATGCCGCGTCCCGGCTCTCCATGATAGCCCAGCATGCCGCCCATGCGTCCGGTCTCAAAATAATCGCCAACCGCGGCGCGAACAACCCTTTCCGCCGTAACGCCGCCGCTGGGCAGGAAATAAGGAATATAGGAAGCATAATAAATCAGACATGGAACAACGATGAAGAAGATCACGCAGCAAAGGATGGTGAGCGACAGCCGCTGCAGGCCATGCTCCGAGGCGGTAATCCAAACAGTTTCCGCGCGCTTGGCCTCGTATTTTGATTTGGCTTTCATCTCCCGGCGCGCGTACAGACACTCCTGCAAGCGCCGCCACATGCTCCAGAAAAACAGCACCGCCAGGCCCACGCCCGCATAGCAGCCCGTCCATTTGCTGGCCACCGCCAGGCCCATGAACAAACCCGAAAGCGCCAAAGGAACCAGCGTTTTCACAAACCCCGTCCGCCAGTAATCCATACGGATATAATACACCATGAACACCATCTACCAAATAATAAACAGCACCGCGAAACTGTCAATGGTGGCAATGCGCGTCTGGGTAAAGTGCATCAGGTCAACCGCCATCAGGAACATGGCCCCAAAAGCATATCGGCGGCGCTTCGTCAGCATCTTGCCCAGAAGATACATGCCGGGCAGCATCAGCACGCCCGCCAGCGCCCCGGGAAAACGCCAGCCAAAGGGCGTCATGCCAAAGATGGCAATAGAGAAAGCCATCAACACCTTCCCCAACGGCGGATGCGAGGTTTCATAAGGATAATAGGTATAATCGCCCGTCATGGCCAGATAATGCTCATAGCCCGTGCGCGCGTGATAGATTTCATCAAAATAGGTGCTGTTGTACCATCCTGGCTCGCCATAAAAATCCGTCTGCTCGTCGATCAGGTTCTGTCCGTCGCCGCTCGCAACCGATACCGGGAACACTTCCTGCGTATCGGGGTCACGCAGGACCACCTCATAAAGCGTAGTGGCAATCGCGCGGGACTGCACCTGCACATAGCGCCCCGTCATTACTAAAGGCGTTTTGGTATACTGCGTCGTCTCCCCGTAGGTCGTGACCTCGCAGACATACTGCCATTTGAAGCAATCCCCCTCGGTCATCTGCGCCCAATGCCGCTCGCTCCAGTTCACGCCGTCATCGCTGGTGCGCACCAGAAAATCGTGACTGCCTGAATGAATGCCGCCCAGATACAGCATATTGAAATTGCGCTGCTGCCCAAGATCCAGGACAACGGTCTCGTCGGCAGTTTTGGAGCGCCACCAGGTCTGCGGCGAGCGAACGGCACCCAGATTCACAAAGGCCGCCGCCGCGTAAACCGCCGTGACCCCCAGCATCAGCAGATAGTCCAGCCGCTTCATGGGCTGCATGGGCTGCGGATGGCGCAGCTCGCGCTCCGCCCGCCAGGCGGCATTGAAAACCGGCTGCTCCCGTTCGTTCTGCCATGCGGCAAGCGAATCCGTTTGCCCCTGCCAGCAAATGGCAAAGCCAATCACGCCGGCATATCCCGTCAAAAGGCAGTTCAAGGCGGAAACGATATATTCGATCGCCGCCGAATCGCTGTTTATACCGAAGGCGGGAGCATCCAGATGTCCGCCGGCGCCGCCGATACGCACGCCGCGATCAAGCACCAGACCGACATTCAGAAAGACGCTCGCGGTCAGCAACGCAGACAGGATATAAACGCGCCTGTCGCGTTCCAGTACGCAGGCCAGCGCCAGCAAAATCATTGCCGGGAAAAGATAACGCTCATGCATCATCACGCCCAGATTGCACAAAAGCAGCAGCAGCAGCGCTCCCAGCAGCGGCAGATGGCGAAGATCATTTCCTTTAACATACAGCGCGGCACACAAAATCACCGACAGCACAATGATGCAGGTACCATACGCCGCATATGTCATCGGCACGGCCGCCAGCACCAGCACCGCCAGCAGCGCGCAGGAAAGCATCGCCAGCCGCTCCGCTGTGCGCTGCTCCCTGCGCCACCAGCCGAAGCGAACGGCCGCATGCAGCGCGCCGAACGTCAGCAGCAAAGCGCCAACCAGCCGCACGGCAAAGGCGCTTGCTTCTTCCGCGCCAATCCAGTTTTTGCCCATCAGGAACAGCAGGTTGCAGGCATTCACCGTGGCGTTATCATAATAGCCCATGGTGCCGCGGTACAGGTCAACCACCCAGAAGGGATCCTCCATATGCAGTGAAAATGGAAGCAGCACTGCAAGCGCCGCCGCCAGCGAAATCCCCAGTCCGACCAGCGCCTGCCTGACAAGCCGCCGGTCCGTCCGGCGGCGCGCCAGCGTCAGAACCAGCGCCGCCAATCCCAGCGGGCCGAACATCAGCGCCTGCGGCTTCATCAGCACGGAAAGCATATATGCCGGCAGCGCCGCGGCCCATTTGTTTTCGCAGGCAAAAATAACGGTAAGCAGAATGCACAGCGCCATCACGCTGTCAGACTGCCCCCAGGCGGCTCCCGCCGCAAAGGTCAGCGGGTTAAAAGCGTACAGCGCGGACAACGCAAACGCGGCCGACCGCGATATGCGGTTGCGGGCAAAGCAGTAGAGCGCCGCCGCGGCGGCAAGGTCGCAGATAATGGAAGGAAGTTTTATCAAAAATTCCGTCGCGCCCGTGCCCAACAATTTACCAATGCCGCCAAAAAGCCACAAAACCAGCAGATAGCCGGGCGGATAGTCGCAGAAAGAAACCGTTTGGTAAAAGTTCGCCGGGCCGTTTTCGGCCATGGCATTCGCCCAGGCCGTAAAGCACCCCACATCGGTTCCGTAGCCGGGGATCATCAGCGCAACCGCAATCCGCGCCGCGCCCGCCGCCAGCAGCATGCCGCCCACAATCAGCCAGTCGCCCCGCCGCGTTTTTGCCGCCGCGTCCGTCATAACAGCGCGATACAGCGCGGCGCACAGCGCCAGGTACAGCAGCGCTACCGCCGTAAGCCAGGGCCAGGCAGAAGCAGCCTCGTTCTCCGCCGCGGCGTCAGCCGCCTGATATGCCGCTTTATCCCAGGATACAGCCGTATACCCGTCCGGAACGCGGGATACCTGTTCAAGCTTCAGATCTCGGAAGGAGGCGGCGCCAACCGCCTCGCCGCTGTAACCGCCCAGGCGGGCAAACACCGTGACCTTTTTCTGCTTTTCTCCGGTGCGCCCATACAAACGCACCTCCACCCATTCTTCCTCACTGTCATAGACGCTCTGCGAAAACGCATACACGTCGCTTACGGAAAGGTTTGCGCCGCGGCCGCTGTCAGCATCGGCGCGTATCCAGCCGCTCAGGCAGTACAGGCTGTCCGGCTCAACGCTGACGTCCTGCGCGAATCGCGCGTCGTTCAGGGCGTGGTTAACGATCGTTGCAATGCCGTCCTCCACCGTATAATCGGTATAGCCAGCCGTATGAATATATGCGTCCGTATACCATCCGGCAACATCGCCATCGCTATCGCGCATGGAAAAATCGCTGTTTTCCAGCAGATTTCCCGTCTGTACGGGCTTATCCCCATCCGGCAAACACAATCTCAGCAGCAGCGCGCAGCCCGCCAGCGCCAGGCCAATCCACAAAAGCCATTTCTGTCTCGGCTTCACAAGCTCACCTCATTTCCGCAAGCATTAAAATGCATTTTCCATATAAACAATTCCCGCGCGGGAAAATTCCAGAATATCATACCGGCACGGACGTTCCGTCAGCCCGTTGCGGGCCAGATATGCCGCCGCGGCCTGCCGCATGCGCCGCCGCTTGTCGCCGGTAACCGCCGCAACGCCGCTGCCAAGCGGCGCGCCGGGCCGCGCTTTGACCTCGATAAAAACCACGGTATCGCCCTCGCGGGCGATCAGATCCAGCTCGCCGCCATGGGCGCGGTAACGCCGCGCCAGAATTCTGGCGCCGCGGCGGCGCACATACCGCGCGGCCCGCAGCTCATATATCAACCCGGCGTAATAAGCATTCATAAGAACTTACCAATAAACGTCATCCGATGGATCGGAGACGCGCCATAATCGCGGATGGCGGCGATATGCTGCGCCGTGCCGTATCCCTTATGCCGGGCAAAGCCGTATTGCGGGTAAAGCGCATCCAGCCGCTCCATTTCGCGGTCGCGCGTCACCTTGGCCACGATGCTGGCCGCCGCAATGGAGTAAGAAACCGCATCCCCGTGAATAATGGGAATCTCCGGCGCGTCCAGCCCCAGATTCTTTACCGCGTCTATCAGATAAATGTTTGCCTGCGCTCCCGCCGCCGCGCGGCGCATGGCCTGCATCGTCGCCTGTAAAATATTGATTTCGTCAATTTCACGCGCGCTGGCCCGTCCCACGCCGACATACAGCGCCGTTTGCATGATCTGCTCATATACCGCGTCGCGCCGCGCAGCCGACAGCTTTTTGGAGTCGTCCACCCAATCGATCACAGGCTTTGGCGGCATAACGACACAGGCCGCCACCACGTCTCCCGCCAGCGGCCCGCGCCCGGCTTCATCCATTCCGGCCACGCGCGTACACTGCGCCCAGTAGACCTGATCGTGCGCGATCATCGCCGCCTGGCGCTCAATCCGCTCCGTTTTCATGGGCTTCCTCCTGCGCGTCCATCCGTCCGGTTCTTGCGCCCTGCAAAATGCGCGGCGCTTCCAGCGTGACGCGACCCAGCTTGCCGTCCCGAAACTCGTCCAGCACCACGGCGCAGGCGCGGTCAATGTCCATTTCACCGCCGCGCAGCAAAAAGCCGCGTCCGCGGCAAACAGCCTCCATCAGCGCCTGCCCGCGCAGCGTCGCGTCGGTCAGGTGATAGCGCTCCATCACCTTTTCCGGGCATGCGCCCAGCAGCTCGTCCAGCAGCGCGCAGGAAAGCTCGAACGTATCCAGGATTTCGTCGCGTATGGCAGAGATATAGGCCAGGCGCCGCGCCGCGACAGGATCGTCCAGCCGCGGCCACAGCATGCCGGGCGTATCCAGCAATTCCAGATACTCCCCCACCCGCACCCATTGATTGGCGCGCGTAACGCCGGGCCGGTCGCCCACCTTGGCGATCGCCCCGCCGTGCAGGCGGTTGATCAGCGTGCTTTTCCCTACGTTTGGCACGCCCACGACCATCACGCGCACGGTGCGTTTCATGCCGCGCGCCTCGGCGCGTTCAACCTTTTCGCGCGTCATGCGTTCAATGGCCTTGAGCGCCTCGCGGGCATTGCGGTCCGCGGCAATGGCCGCGCACGCCACGCCGCGTTCCTGAAAGAATCTTTGCCACTGGCGGGTCAGCGCGGGATCGGCCAGATCCGCCTTGTTCAAAAGCAGCACGCGCGCCTTGCTGCGCAGCATGTAATTCAAATCGGAATTCCGGCTGGAATAAGGCAGCCGCGCGTCGCACAGTTCAATCACCGCGTCCACGCGCGCCACCTGCTCCTGCAAAAGCCGTTTTGCCTTGGCCATATGTCCCGGGTACCAGTTGATTGCCGCCTTGCGATACCTTGCGCCGCTGTCCATTCGTTCTATCTCCTGCCTGCGTTGCTTCATGTTATATTCCAAAGCCGCTGGTTAATCATACCATGCGGAACGCAAAAAATCCAGTCCATTTGCCGCCTGCGCCAAAGTTTTACGCCTTGTTCATTTTGAGTTGAGGGAATGTCACCCTTTTGCCCCATTTTCGTTTTTTCCTTATTCTATCCCGTTTTCTCATGAAAATTTCATTTTTCTTTCCCCTTTCCGGAATTGAAATATTTTACAAATGGTGATAACATAATATACTGTGTAATACGCGCTATGGACAGCAAGCGCGCACCATGGGAGGGCTGAATTTTGGCAGAGCAACACAAAAGGCGCTGGGGAGACCGCAAAGACGGCCGCCTGCTGCGCGAACTGGATCCGATGCATTACATCACCCCGCTGATCTACCCCCACCGCTGCGACAACGAGGCGTATATTTCCGAACGCATCGATCTGGGACCGGTCAACGACTATCTGAAAAAGCTCAACGAAAACGAGACTGAATTCCCGTATACTATGTTCCACCTGATTGTGGCGGCGCTGGTCAAAACGCTGACGCTGCGGCCCAAGATGAACCGCTTCATCGCCAACCGCAACGTATACCAGCGCAACGAGGTATCCGCCTCCTTTGTCGTGAAAAAGAAATTTTCGGACAATGGCGAAGAAGGTCTGGCTTTTCTGCACACCCGGGACGAAGACACCCTGCAAACCCTGCATGAAGCGCTGCGCAAGCAGGTTTTTGCCGTCCGCAGCAATAAAAACGACAGTACGGCCGACAGCATGGACATCCTGACCAAAATGCCGCGCTTTCTCAGCCGCTTCCTTTTGGATATCACCCGTTTCCTGGACAAGCACGGCTGGGCGCCGAATTTTCTTATCGCCAGCGACCCCTACTATTCCTCCATCGTCTTTTCCAACGTTGGCTCCATCAAGCTCAAGTGCGGCTATCATCACCTGACCAACTGGGGCACCAACAGCGTTTTCTGTCTCATTGGCGAAAAGAAAAAAACGCCGGTTTTTGACCAGCAAACGGGCGAATACACCATGCGCGAGACGGTGGATCTGGGCATTACCATCGACGAGCGCCTGGCCGACGGCTACTACTATTCCAAATCGATCAAGCTATTCAAGCACCTGCTGGCGCATCCCGAGCTGCTGGAGCAGCCCATGATAAACGAGGTTGATTACAATGTCTGACAAGATCACCGCAAAAACCCCCTGGATCAAGAATCTGGGCGATATTCCGGCGCATTTGGATTATTTCAAAGGCTCCATGTACGACATGCTCAAGTCCGTTGCCGACAGGTACCCTTCCAACATTTCGATGGACTTTATGGGCCGCTCCACCACCTACAAACAGTTGATTGAGCAGGTGGAGCGCATCGCCAAGGCCCTCAAAACCATCGGGATTCGCGAAGGCGACTGCGTGACCATCGCCATGCCCAACTGTCCGCAGGCGGTAGCCATGTTCTACGCCATCAACCTGGTCGGCGGCATTGCCAACATGGTGCATCCCCTCTCCAGCGAGAAGGAAATCGAGTTCTACCTCAACGAATCCCGCAGCGTAACCGTCGTCACGCTCGATCAGTTCTATCACAAGATCGAGGCCATCCGCCAGAATACCGGGATCGTCAACGTGATCCTGGCCTCCATCCGCGACGAGCTTTCCCAGCCGCTCAAGACCGGGTACATGCTTACCGAAGGCCGCAAGATCCGCAAAATCCCCGAGGACGCGCCCGTCATCCAATGGAAAAAATTCCTCAGTCTGGCCGGCGCCTGCTTCTACCGTTATAAAGTGGAGCGCAAGGCGGACGACCCGGCCGTGATCCTCTATTCCGGCGGCACCACGGGCACCACCAAAGGCATCGTGCTGACCAACGGCAACTTCAACGCCCTGTCCCAGCAGGTGGTTGCCACCAACCCCATGTTCCGCCCCGGTGACCGCATGCTCGCCGCCATGCCCATCTTCCACGGCTTTGGCCTGGGCGTATGCATTCATACCATGCTCACGCAGGGCGGCCGCTGCATCCTGGTACCGCGCTTCACCGCCAAGAGCTATTCCAAGCTCATCACCAAATACAAGTGCAATTTCATTGCCGGCGTGCCCACGCTCTACGAGGCGCTGCTGCGCCTGCCCAACATGGAAAAGGCCGACCTGAGCAGCCTCAAGGGCGTATTCTCGGGCGGCGATTCCCTCACGATCGAATTGAAAAAGAAGTTTGACAAATTTCTTTATGACCACAAGGCCGTTATCCAGATCCGCGAGGGCTACGGAACGACCGAATGCGTGACCGCCTCCTGCCTCACGCCCCCCGCCATGGCGCGCGAGGGCAGCATCGGTCTTCCCTTCCCGGACACCTATTACAAGATCGTCACCCCCGGCACCGACGAGGAGCTGCCCTACGGCGAAGAGGGCGAGATCCTGCTGGCCGGGCCGACCGTGATGCGCGAATATCTGCACCATCCCGAGGAAACGGCGCAGACGCTGCGCAAGCATGCCGACGGACTGACCTGGGTCTACACCGGCGATCTGGGCACGATGGACGCGGATGGCTTTATCTACTTCCGCGGCCGCCGCAAACGCATGATCATCACCTCGGGGTACAACGTATATCCCGCCCAGCTGGAAAACATCCTTGAGGCGCACGAGGCCGTTCACCGCTCCTGCGTCATCGGCGTGCCCGATCCCTACAAGATGCAGAAGGTCAAGGCCTTTGTGATGCTCAAGGAAGGATTCCCCGCCAACGATGAAACCAAGGAAAGCATCCTGGCCCACTGCCGCAAAAACATTGCCAAGTATGCCATGCCCTACGATATTGAGTTCCGTGAGAATCTGCCCACCACGCTGGTCGGCAAGGTGGCCTACCGTGTTCTGGAAGAGGAAGAGCTGAAAAAGATCAGCTGACGCGCTTTCCCCTTTCTTCGTTGCCCGCTGCAAGCAATCGCAGCGGGCATTTTTTGATTTGAATGCTTTTTGCCGTTTTTTCGCTGTCGAAATTTGTCAAGTGGGCACTTCTTTTGTCGAATATGCTTCCAATAGAGCGGATTTTATAGCTTTTAAAAAATTGTATGCTATACTATATATTATCATAATATGATGTCGTGTCAGTCACGCATACCGGCATCGCATTTTTAGGAGGAACACCATGGAAAGTATCCGGGTACTCATTACCGATGATAACGCCGAGC
>JAHZHX010000067.1 GCA_019420065.1 Clostridiales bacterium
GCCGCATCTATGCTATACCAAGGCGCTCAAGGCCTTCAAGCTCACGGCGCTGTCGGGCGCGTACTGGAAAAACGATAAGGACAACAAAATGCTCACCCGCATCAGCGGCGTGGCCTTCCGCAATCAGGAAGAGCTGGGCGAATATCTGCGCATGATGGAGGAGGCCGAAAAGCGCGATCACCGCCGCATCGGCAAGGAAATGGGGCTGTTCATGCTCTGCGACGAGGGGCCGGGCTTCCCCTTCTTCCTGCCGCGCGGCATGGCGCTCAAGAACGCGCTGATCGATTACTGGCGCGATATCCATACGGCGGCGAACTATGTGGAGGTATCCACGCCGCTGATTATGAACCGCCGCCTGTGGGAAACCAGCGGCCACTGGGATCACTACAAGGAGAATATGTACGCCACCAAAATCGACGGGGAAGACTATTGCATCAAGCCCATGAACTGCCCCGGCGGCGTGATGGTGTACCGCAGCCAGCCGCATTCCTACCGCGAGCTGCCCCTGCGCGTGGGCGAGCTGGGGCTGGTACACCGCCATGAACTGCGCGGCGCGCTGCACGGGCTGTTCCGCGTGCGGTGCTTCACGCAGGACGACGCGCATATCTTCATGACCCGCGAGCAGATCCCCGCCGAGATCGCGGGCGTGGTGCGCCTGATCGACCAGGTGTACAAAAAGTTCGGCTTTGATTACTTTGTGGAATTGTCCACCCGGCCGGAAAACAGCATGGGCTCCGACGAAGACTGGGAAGACGCGACAAACGGCCTCAAATCCGCCCTGGAGAGCCTGCATATGCCCTATACGATCAACGAGGGCGACGGCGCTTTCTACGGTCCCAAGATCGACTTCCATCTGCGCGACAGCCTGGGGCGCACCTGGCAGTGCGGCACGATCCAGCTTGACTTCCAGATGCCGCTGAACTTCCAGCTTGAATATGTGGCCGAGGACGGCAGCCGCCAGCGTCCCATCATGATCCACCGCGTATGCTACGGCTCGATCGAGCGCTTCATCGGCATTCTGACCGAGCATTTTGCCGGCAAATTCCCGGTATGGCTCGCGCCCGTGCAGGTCAAGGTGCTGCCGGTATCCGACAAGAGCATGGACTACGCCCGCGAGGTCTATGAGGCGCTGCGCGCCCAGGGCGTGCGCGCGGAGCTGGACAGCCGCAACGAAAAAATCGGCTACAAGATCCGTTCCGCCCGCCAGATCGACCGCGTGCCCTACATGCTCATCCTTGGAGAAAAGGAAGTCAGCGAGCAAAACGTTTCCGTGCGCGCGCGCGAAACCGACGCCACCACCGTGATGACGCTCTCCGCCTTCTCGCAGCAGCTTCTGCGCGAGATCCGCGAGCGCGAAAGCGTGAAGGCAGAATAAGGAACGCTTCTGATTCTTAAAATATGATAAAACGGCAGGCTGCGCGGCTGGTAAACAGCTTCGTACCCTGCCGTTTCAGGCTTTTTTAGCGGATTGGATGTGCGTTATCGCCGCGCTCCTGTTCCCCAAGCCAGGCAATGAGCGGCTGCAAATACGCCTTGTCCGTCCAGTCGCAGGCCTGCCCGGCCGCGCCCAGCAGCGCGCGCATCCATGGCTCCAGCGCGTCGGGGCTTTGCCGGGCGACTGCCTTTTGCAGCAGGCGGCACAGCGTGCGGTCGCGCAGCGTCATCTTTTCCTCATCCCAGGCCCCGCGGGCGTAAAACAGGGCCGCGCCCTCCAGCCCGTTTTTCAGATTGCGCGCCCGAAGCGCTTCCAGCGCCTGCGCGTCCGCCGGCGACGCGCCCACGCCCAGCACCGCCAGACGCGCCCCGGACAGTCTGGCAGCGTTCTTTTTCAGGAACGAAAGCCCGGCAATGCCCGAAGCGTAGATCCCGCCGCACAGGATCACCGTGCTCCAGCCCGATACCGTATCCACGTCCGCGCCGCGCGCAGGCAGGCAGGAAAACCCCGTCATGTCCCGCAGCCAATGGGCGTATTTCTCCGCCGCCCCGTACTTGGACTGATACAAAATAATCCCCTTCTCCACCGCTCATTCCTCCTCAAGCGCCTGGCGCAGAAATGCCGTGTACGCTGTTTCCTGCCGGGCGTAAATCTCCTGAACGGAAACGCCCGGCGTTGTCACCGCAAAAACCGCCCCCAAACCGATGTTGTAAATCATCATGCTCATATGCAGCTCCCGCGCCTTTTCCAAGGAGATCCCCAACTGCGCGGCGATCCTTTCCGCCACGCGCGGATCGGTCTCCGCCGCGTACAGCGCCTCGAGGGAGTCGATCCCCGCGCGTTTTCGCAGGATATATATGCGGAACAGCTGCGGCTCCTCCTGCGCCAGACGGATGAAGGCCTGCCCCGTGCTGCGGAACAGCTCCTCCGCGCGCGCGTGCTCCGCGATATACGCCCGCACAAAATCCGCCGCGCGGTCTGCCACCGCCTGCCGCAGCCCCTCCATGTTTTTGCAGTAGCTGTAAATGGGCTGCACCGAGCAGCCGATGCGCGCGGCGATGTTTTTGATCAGCACCTGCTCCATGCCCTCGCGCCTGGCAATGTCAAACGCCGCGCCGACGACCGCTTCCCTGTTGATCCGCTGTTTGGGCATACGCGCCTCCGATAAATAAATCATTTATATAAATTGATTATATGATGTGGCCGCCAATTTGTCAACACAAAAAAACGTTCGGCAGGGCCGAACGTTCAGACCATCAACAAAGTGGGTACATCATTGCCGGGATGCAATGAAGGGGCGCAGCTCCTTCATTTTATAATCCGCAGCGGCGGCGTGTACGCCGCGAGGAGCGGCTGGAATGCCGCTTCCTATGTCATTTTCTGGCCGTAATGCGCAGCATTACAAGAAAATGACGCTTCCGATGAAAGTTCGCTTTAGCGAAATTTCATCGCAGGGCATCAAAAAGACTTTTTTGATGCCCTGAACGTTCGGCAGGGCCGAACGTTCAGTTTTTTTTGTCTTTGAAATTGTTCCGCGTAACGCAGACGAAATCGTCAATATAAGGATTGGGTTCGTCCCGCCGGGCGAGATATACCTCAATGAGCAAATTCCAGTCCTTCGGATCCACCGGCTTGTGGCACAGGGCGGGGATATCCAGCCCGCCCAGCGCCGCCGTAATGCAGAACGCCTTTTTGGCGTCGATATACATATAGGTAGAAACGGCGTCTTCCAGCGTTTCAATGAGAATGCCTGGATATTGCGTAACGATCAATTCTCGCAGCTTGTCAAAATATGCGTTTTTCCCCGGGGGCGGAAGCAGCAGCGTTTCCCCCTGCAGATCGGACAGGGAAATCTGCTCCTTGGCGCTGAGGGGATGCTTGACGCTCATGATGCATTGGGGCTTTTCGCAAAACAGCAGATCATGACGAACGCCCGGGCAGGCGGAAGAATCGCCCACGGCCAAATGCATGTCAATATAATGGCTGAGCAGCGCGTCCGTGCCCTTGTTGGCGGATAGCTGACGATAGGAAAGCGGCAGCTTGTAGGTGCTGTACTGGCTGTACGCCTGACAGATGCCGCGCAGATAATGGCTGGGCAGAACGGTGCCGACATAAAGCTGCCGTGCTGCTTTGCTCGCCATCTGGCGGCCGCTTTCCACGGCTTTGCGCATCATGCGCACGATTTCGACCGCGTCCTTGTAAAACGCCTGACCGGCAGGCGTCAGCTCCACACCCTGGTTGCTGCGCTCAAACAACGGAAACTGCAGATACTCTTCAAGCTGATTGATCTTGCGCCGAACGCCGGGCACTGTCATATACAGCACGCTTGAAGCCTTGAAAAAGCTCTTCTGCTGCGCAACAGTGATGAAATACTCAAGCTGTTGTATGTCCATAGGAAAACCTTCTCATAAAGCCATCTGTTTTCACGTTCTAAAGACTCTCTTTTATTGTATCAGAAATTCCGCAAATTAGCAAGACACAGGCCGCTTAAACAAATTGCATTATCGATATAAAAAATTGTATAAACAAAAATGCACCGTAATCATATATAATAAATAAACAGTATCGATTCAAAGGAATCGAGACCCTTTCCAATCAGAGAAGGAGGAAAGAAAAATGAGCAAAGACATTACCCGCAGAAGTTTTCTGAAGGGCGCTACCGCTACCGCCGCCAGCGCGGTAGGTATGGGCCTGTTCGGAGGCGCTACCCTCGCGCACGCGGCCGAGAAGCCCGAGAACGAAGCCGAATATGTAAAGCCCAGTTCCTGGGTGATCCCGAGCCAGAACGTGGAATGGGACGAGGAGCATGATATCGTCATCGCCGGTTACGGCATGGCGGGCACGACCGCGTACATCGAGGCCGTTGAGATCGATCCCAAGGCGGACGTCGTCGTATACGACAAGGCCCCCTACGAGTTCCGCGGCGGCCAGGCGATCGCTTCCGGCCAATGCGTCATCTTCCCGCAGAAGGAGGATGTCGAGACCTTCCGCACCTACATGCGCAACATGAACAAGCCCAACCCCGTTCCGGAAGAGGATCTCCTGTGGCTGACGAACGAGTTCGCGACCGACCTGGAGTGGATCCAGGGCGCGCTGGAGCCCGTTGGTTACGAAGTCGGTTATTCCGGCGGCGGCCCGCTGCGCTACGGCACCCTGTTGGTCGAGTTCCCGGCGATCGAAGGCTCTAACTTCATCGGCGCGACCGGCCACTTCCGCACGAAGAACGCCATCTTTGAGAACGGCGGCTGCTGGAACGGCATGAGCAAGGCTGCCGAGTACCGCGGCTGCAAGCCGCAGTATGGCCATGCGGTTTCCGCGCTGGTGCAGGACGCTGTGACCCGCCGCGTGGAAGGCGTGATCGTCACCAAGCCCGACGGCACCCGCGTTGCCGTGAAGGCGCGCAAGGGCGTGCTGCTCGCGTGCGGCGGCTTTGAGTCCAACACCCAGATGTACCGCGATTTCTGCGGCGGCGACACCATCCTCAACGCCGGCTCTCCCTACATGGACGGCGACGGCGTCATGATGCAGATGGCCATCGGCGCGCAGATGTGGCATATGTGCAACCACACGATGTCCTGCGGCTACTTCCACGGCATCAAGGTGCCCGATTATGACACCTGCTTCGTTCGCCAGTTCTACATGACCCAGGGCAGCTGGTGCGAGGTCGCCGCGGACAGCACCCGTTACTATGACGAAGCCCGCTCCTACCAGCGTCAGCACATGAAGTACTACGAGCATGGCCAGTATGTGGACGTTCCGATCCACAAGTCCCAGCCCGTGCACTTCATCTTTGACGAAAACTGCCGCAAGGCGCAGCCGATCGTCAACTCCTGGATCGGCTGGCCGGTAAGCGTTGGCGATGCGTATCATTGGTCCGCCGACAACTCCGTCGAGATCGAAAAGGGCTGGATCGTCAAGGCCGATACCATCGAAGAGCTGGCCGAGAAGCTGGGCCGCGATCCTGCCGCCCTGCGCGCTTCCATCGACCGCTACAACGAGATGTGCGATAAGGGCGTGGACGAAGACTTCGGCCGCGATCCCGCCACGATGGCCAAGATCGAGACCGCTCCGTTCTACGCGGTTGAAGAGTTCCCGGCCATGCCTGCCTGCTCCGGCGGCGCCAAGCGCAACGTGCGCGGCCAGGTGCTCAACTGGGACAACGAGCCGATCCCCGGCCTGTACTCCGCCGGCGAGCTGGGCTCCATCGTTTCTAACCTGTATCAGAACGGTACCTACCTGCATGAAGCGATCTGCACCGCGCGTGCCGCGATCGACGACATGCTCGGCGGCCGTGCCGACCTGCATCCCACCACGGGCGGCGGCGCCGCGGCTCCGTGGTCCGTTGCCGCGGATGGCGAATACAGCCAGATGGTGAAGGGCCTGCATGATCCGTATGAAGTAATCTATGTCATTAAGGACGGCAAGCTCGTCGATATGCGCGTAGGCCAGGGCAGCGAAAACCTGTTCATGACCCCCGACCAGTTCAATCAGTTCAAGCAGAGCATGATCGACAGCCAGTCCTTCGGCGTGGATGCGATCTCCGGCGCGACGATTGACTCTCAGGCGATTTCCGGCGGCGCTGTTGAAGCGTTCAGCCACAAGACCTTCTGATATAAGCGCTTATAAAAACGGTCTGCCAAGCCGGTCGGCTTGGCAGACTTTTTTGATTTGCCTGCTTACGCTTTACGTGCTCTGCTGTCCACGTCCTTCGCAAACACAAAATAGCGCTGATACACGTATTCCAGAACAAAATTCAGCACCATGTTGATCGCCGTGACCAGGTATTCGTTCCAGCCCAGCGTCCCGTTCAGGTACTGTCCCAGCGCCGAGGAGGCGGGAGTGAAGGGCACATAGAACAAAAACGCCTTGAGCATCGCCGTCGGCACGTTGGCCGCCGACTGGAAGGTAAAACGACGGTTGAAGGTGAAATTCCACAAAACCGACAAAAGCAGCGCGGGAAGATAGCAGGGCCAGTAGCCCCAGCCTGTCAGCTCGTTGAGAAGCGAAAAGGAAACCATCTCGATCACGCCCGCGCTGGCGGAAAACAGGGTAAATTTGAGCATGCGCAAAAGCTCTTTTTTGTTCTTCATGCCTTTTCCTCTCCTTTGGTTGATAACAGCATGATTATACCACGCACCGCGCGCAGGAAAAGGGCAGAAAAATGGCGGATCGGCTTGACTTTCGGCCCATTTCGCTATATTCTTTATACATTCATGGCGCAAGGAGGCTTTATGGAAATTTGCCGCTATACGGCCGACCGCATTGCCGACGCGCGCTTTGACCATTCGCTGTCGCTGCTTTGCTATATAGACGGCGGGGTCATGGGCCGGATCGACTCCGCGCTGATCGCCGCCAACGAGGAGGCGCAGCGCTTTTACCGCGCCATGGAGGGCGCAAAAATCCGCGACGAAGGCGTCTGGATCGACCTGTAAAAAGGCGTTCGGAAAGAGGAAATATGGCAAACGGTTATTATAAGCCCTGCCGCGAGCTGGACAGGTGCAACGAGCTGATTGACAAATACTGGGCAAGCGGCCAGTACGCGCAGTGCTTTGCGGGTCACCTGACGCTGGCCGAGCAAGGCTATCCGCTGGCCGAGTGCCAGGTGGGCTACTTCTATCTGGAGGGGCTGGGCGTAGAAAAGGATCCGGCCAAGGCCTTTTACTGGACGAGCCGCGCCGCCGCGCACGGCGACTGGGACGGGCAGTATAACCTGGCCTGCTTTTATGCCGACGGCACGGGCACGGACTGCAGCCCGCAGCTGGCCGCGCGCTGGTATCGTCAGGCCGCGCTGCAAGGTCATGAGCTGGCCATTGCCGAGTGCGAAAAGCGGGGGATACGGCTCTGATTGAAAAACGCACGCAGGAATGATTCCCTGCGTGCATTTTTAATTATTTTTTCAGCAGCACCTCGCCGCACCGTTCGGCGGCAAAAACGCCGTTTTCCATGGCGGCGCGGCCGTTGATGTACACATGGCGAATCCCTTCGGCGCTGCGCCCCGGCTGATCGGGGAAAATTTTGAGCGCGCCGCGATCAAATACCGTAATGTCGGCCGCGTATCCCGTTTTCAGCTGCCCCCGACGGCGCAGGCCAAAACGCTCCGCCGTTTTGCCCGTCATTTTGTGGATCACCTTTTCCAGCGGAACGCCGCAGCGCTCGGCGTTGAGCAGGAAGGCGGGGAAGCATTGATAGGCCGCGCCGTTCTGCACGCCGCGCGGCTCCACCCATGCGTCGGTCATGAACACGCTCAGGTCATCCTCCATCAGGCGGCGGATCAGCTCCTCGTTGTAGTATTTATCCAAATACACCTTGCCGCAGCCGCCGGACGCGTCGATCAATTCCAGATACAGGTCCAGGCAGTCGCGTCCCTCCGCGCGGGCGATCTCCCGCACGCTGCGCCCCTCATACGCCTTGTAGCGCGGGTCGTCGTTGATATAGGCCACGGTAATATCCGCATAATCAATGCCCAGGAGCTTGCGCGTCACGTCGATCACGGCACGCAGCTTCAGGCGGTTCAGGCGGCTCTTTTTCTGCCCGGGCGTGAGCGCCATATACCACGGCGGGCAGATGACGGTGATCACCGACGCGCCGTAGGTCATCGCGTAATTGTCATAGGCAATATCGTAGCCTTTGGCGCGGTAATCATGGAATTTTTTCAGCATGGGATCAATGCTTTTCCAGGAGGAGCGCCCCACAAAGATCAGATGCGAATACTCCATGCGGCACCCGGACTTTTCCATGATGGCGATCGCCTCGTCCAGCGCCATCTCAATGTGCGGGCGCGAAAGCAGGGGATAGCCCATGGCTACGCGCGAGCAGGCGCGCGGATGCACGGTGACAATGCCGCCGTGCCGGGCAACGGCGCCGGCAAAGGCGGTCAGCTCCTCCATATCGGCATACATGCCCGGCTCGTACATAAAGCCGAAGCTGCCGCCCAGAGCGCCGTTTTCCATGGCTTCATGCACATAGGAAAGCATTTTTCCCCGCCCGGCGGCGTCCATTTTGCCCGGCGCAAGACCGCTGACCGCGATGCGCGCCGTGCCGTGGCCAATGAGCGGCGCAATGTTGACAAACAACCGTCCCTGTACGCCGCGGACAAAATCCAAAAAGCTGCCGGGATTCCGGGCCGCAAACAGCCCCGCGCCCACGTCTCGCCGGTAGGGGGAATCGGGCGCGATGCCAAAGGGAGAAAAGCCGCAGTTGCCGGTGATCTGCGTGGTAATGCCCTGGCGCACAAACGGCTCAAAATAGATCTGCGCATTCTCATAATCGCAGAAAAAGTCATTGTGCGAGTGCGCGTCGATCAACCCGGGGGCGACGCACAGTCCGGCGCAGTCCACCACGCGGTCAGCCTGCGCCGGGTACACGGCGCCCACGGACAGAATGCCGCTTTCGTCAAACAGCATATCTCCCCGCGTCGGCGCCGCGCCCGTACCGTCGTAAATCCATCCGTCTCTGAGCAGCGTTTTCATCCGCATTTCTCCTTGCAATATGATCCTTCATGATTGTAGCAGAGCAGAAATGCGAACGCAACCGTATGGCATATTTGAGTCACTTTTGCCGTTATTCGTCTTTCCGGTATTCGAGAATATCGCCCGCCTGGCAGTCGAGCACCTCGCAGATGGCCGCCAGGGTGGAAAAACGCACCGCCGTTACCCTGTTGTTTTTGATCTTTGACAGGTTCACGTTGGAAATCCCCACGCGCTCGGCCAGCTCGTTCAGGGAGATTTTGCGTTCCACCATCATCCTGTCCAGCCGCAGTACAATCTTGCCCATATGTTTCTCCCGTTACAGCAAACCGTCCACGTCTTTTTCCAGCTTTGCGCCATAGGAAAAAAACTGCGTCAGGCAAAACACCAGAACCGCCATGACGAACCCGTCCAGGCTCACGCTGGTTTCAACGCCGTCAATCCCGACAGCCAGGCGAATGACCACGCTCATAATCAGCCCGATCACCGGCACGGAAACCGAGAAAATGCCGATCTCCCGCATCATGCGGATGTTGTCCTTCTGGAAAGGGGAAGCGCTCTCGGATTTTTTGACGATCAGGAAAAAGTTGCGAAACACCATCGCCATCAGGGAGAAAATCAGCACCCCGGCCACGGCAAACAGGCACAGCGCCGTCATGCTGATCTCGCCCGCGGCGTTTCGCATCGTGATCTCAAAACCGTAGGCGCTGATCTCCCGTTCGGCTTCAAACGCCTTCATATCCATAAAATACCTAAGTCCCTGCGGAACCGCGGCTGCGCAAACCGCTACCGCCGCCATCAGGGCCGCGCCGGCCCAATGCCCGACCTCAAGAATCTTGGTCACGATCCGGGTGATCCTGCTGATATTCTTCATACGCTGTCCTCCGATAAAATGATTTTGTCTTTCCGGTCCAACAGCGTTATTATAGGGCGTCATTTAATCTTTGTCAATATGTTTTTAATGTTTTAAGTTAAATTATATTGTCGAAGGAATAAATCAAAACACCTGCGTCCCGATTGGCCGCAAAGCAGGCGCTCTCTTGCTTTCATTTGTTTTTTTCAAAAGCCGCGCGTCATTTTTTATAAAACGGGCATTTTTCTTTTATGCATTGCTGATTTCTATCCGAATACCGGCACTGAAGCCGCGGCGGCAATTCCATTTGGATATTATACTTTTCTCTGACAAAATCCACGCCGTTCGTAATTGACAAAAACGCATTTCTCTTGCAGCATCTGGGCCCGCCAATCCTTGCCATTTTCGCCAAAACACCGGAGGTAAACTCCATGTTGTGCTTGTAATACGCGTTTTCGGTAAGCGGCCCGGTACCGTTGATAATCGCCAGGCAGGCGCCAAGGGAGGAAACCGAGCCGCATACCCCCCAGAGCCCGCACATCGCGCCCGGCATTTTGCCGGTTCTGATTTTCAATTCCTTGAGCGCCTGCGCCAAATCGATCGCGCCGCCCGCATTTTTATAGGCGGTCAAAAACGCCGCGCCGTCCAGATAATGGTGTTCTGGCCCATGGATGCTGATAAAATCCTGATCCATCAAATGCGCAGCGATCTCAATCGGATTTTTCGAGGCGCTTTTTTGCATTTCTTTATCGATCAACAAAAGCTTATCTTCCAATGTATATTCCATGATGTCCTCCTTCGGTTTCCTTTAGGAATCAAACGCGTTTATATGTTTTCCGCCCGTTTGCGGAGTACCGTGAAATATATAAAGTCTCTTTTGCCTTGCGACAAAAGAGACTTTATATTTGGTGGGCAGGGATGGATTCGAACCATCGAAGTCTGTGACGGCAGATTTACAGT
>JAHZHX010000068.1 GCA_019420065.1 Clostridiales bacterium
ACGTATCCAGCCCGCGGGTGAGGGGCAGGGCGTTGTTGACCAGCACGTTCACCCGGCCATATTCCGAAATGACCTTGCCCGCAAAGGCTTCCAGCGCCGCCTTGTCGCCCACGTCGCCCACAAAATACCCGTTGGGCAGCAGGTCGATGACGCATACATGGGCGCCGGCCTTTTCAAACTCCTGCGCGATGACCTTGCCGATGCCCTTCGCGCCGCCGGTGACCACTGCCACGGCATCCTGAAACATGTCGTTTTCCTCCCTCCGCGGCACCGGGGCCGCCGCGCTCACTGCGCTGCCTGCGCCTGCAGGTAGGCGCTGAGCCTTACGGCCACGTTTTCCTGCAAGCTCCGGTAAAAGAACTGATAATCATACAGGTGATAGACCCCCTCGGCAAACAGGGGCAGCACCGGGGGATAGTCCTCGGGTGAAACGTCGGGAACCCTCAGGCTTCCGCGCACCGGGTCAAGATAGGCCCCGGTCAGATGGGGAATCTCGGTCACGATCTGTCCGCTGTAGTCGGTAAAGCACGCACCCGGATTTTCCTCTTTGGAGGCGGGGGTTGCGTCGGTGCGCCAGTTGAGCGGGTTGATGGCCAGCGACCGCACGCCCGAGGGAATCATCGGGGAATCCTGCACGCCTTCCGCCTCGCTGTTGAAGGAGATGGTCACGCCCGTGTCATCCTCACCCGACGCGACGCGCAGGTGCGGATACTGCGTCAATTCCTCCTGCGTAATCCGCCACCCGATGGCATAGCAGGCCACCAGCAGGTCCCGCGTGGCCTCGTCGGCAAAGCAGTCCTTCATCAGGCGGATGCACATGTCGGCTCCCTGGGAAAAACCGGCCAGCACCAGGGGGCGGCCATCGTTGCAGTTCTCCAGATAATAGGTAAGCGCCGCCTTTACATCCTCATAGGCCAGCGCGAGCCAGGGCTCCCGCTCCTCCTCGGGCAGGGCGTAGACGTTCAGCCCGATCTGCCGGTAATAGGGGGCATAGAAGCAGGCGGACGCGTCATAGATGCCCTTTTCCATGTTGATGGCGCCCAGAAAGCTGCTGCGGGCCTCCTGATCGTCCATCGGCATGTTGAAGATTTCCTCCGATCCGGAAAATACCGTGGGGCAAACGAAAAAGACATCGGCCGCCAGCCCCTCGCCGTCGGCAAAATAGGCCCAGCTTTCCGCCAGCGCGTAATCCGGGGCGCCCGCCGTCTCCGCACAAGCGGCCCAGAGGGGTGCAAGCAGCAGCCACACGATGGCCAGCCCTGCGCAGACCGCCCTGCGGATACCGGGATGCTGTTTCATGGCACAGGTCCTCCTTCAATGGTGATTCAGGACATTTTACCATAACTCGTTGCCCTGTGTCACCCAAAAGTCCTTTTTGCCGCTTCGGGAGGAAATGGCATGGATTGGCGCTTGACATAAGAACATATGTTCTTATAATAAAGGCAGGCGGATTCTGAGAACAGGAGGGAGCGGCCATGGAACGGGTGATTCTTCATTGCGACGCCAATTCGTTCTATGCCAGCGTCGAATGCCTGTACACGCCGTCTATCCGCCATAGCCCCGTGGCGGTGTGCGGCAGCGTGGAGGAACGTCACGGCATCGTGCTGACCAAAAACCAGATCGCAAAGCAGTTCGGCGTGCAGACCGGAGAGGCCATCTGGCAGGCGCGGCAGAAGTGCCCGGACCTGATCTGCGTGCCGCCGGATTACGCACTCTACATCCGTTTCAGCCAGCGCATGCGCAGGCTCTACGAGGAGTATTCCGACCGCGTGGAATCCTTCGGGCTGGACGAGGCGTGGATTGACCTTAGCAACCCCGGCCTGACGATTCGGGACGGCGAGCGCATCGCCCATGAGATTCGGCTGCGGGTAAAGCGCGAGCTGGGCATCACGGTGTCGGTGGGGGTGTCATTCAACAAGGTGTTTGCCAAGCTGGGCAGCGACATGAAAAAGCCGGACGCGGTCACGGTCATTTCGCAGGATTCCTTCCGGGACATGGTCTGGCCGCTGCCCGTGGGTGATCTGCTGTTCGTCGGTCCGGCGACGCGGCGCAAGCTGGCGGACATGAACGTGCGCACCATCGGCGATCTGGCGCGGTTTGACGCGGAATGCCTGCGGGCGCGGCTGGGAAAGCCGGGGCTGATGCTCAATGCCTATGCTGCGGGGCTGGACCGCTCGCCCGTGATGCGGGCGGATCTGCGAAGGGCCATCCAGTCCGTCGGCAACAGCGCGACCCCGCCGCACGACCTGGAAACCCCTGCGGACGCACGATGCCTCTACTACCTGCTGGCCGAATCCGTGGCGGCGCGGCTGCGGCAGGAAGGGCTGCGGGCCCGGTGCGTGAGCATCAGCGCGCGCAATACCGAACTTGTGACCCGCTCCTGCCAGCAGATGCTGCCGCGCGCCACCAGCCTGACGGGGGAGATCGCGCAGGCAGCCATGCGGCTCTTTGACGGGCGGTTTTCCGACGGCTTTCCCTACCGGAGCGCGGGCCTGAGCTGTTCGGCGCTGACCCCGGATGACACGCCCGTGCAGCTCGACTTTCTGGGCGACGAGGCGCGGCGCATCAAAACCGAGCGGCTGGAAAGCGCCATCGACGGGCTGCGCCGCCGCTTCGGGCATCAGATCGTGCGCCGGGCGGTAGTGCTCACCGACGGGCAATACGCGCAGATCAATCCGAAAGAAGAGCATACGGTGCATCCCGTGCCGTTTTACGCGGGGTAAGGAGGAAAAGACGTTATGGAGGCAAAGGACCGAAGGCCGGAAAACCCGTGCAAGCGCTATGTGAAAGTCCGGGCTGATTTTGAGCTGGATGGACGCATCCGGCCATTGCTGTTCCGGGAGGAGGACGGACCGGCCTTTCGCATCGACCGGGTGCTGGATGTGCGTCAGGCCGCGTCGCGCAAGGCGGGCGGACAGGGAATCCGCTATGTGTGCGAGGTGGAGGGCGGCATCGCCGTGCTGTTTCACGACGAGCCCTACTGGTTTATCGAGCGGGAAGAGAACGCCTGACGTACGTCGCTGATGGAGGCGCAGCGCACCACCTGGGAACGCCGGTTTTGCATGACGCAAAGCCGGCCTTTTTTGTGCCCCGATAGGAAACGCGGGCCGCGCACAGATTCCGTCATGCCTCGGGACATGGGCGCAATTCCTTCCGGGGACCAGCCTGAAGCCAAATGGAATATGGTGGGAAGCTTATGCGCTTCCGGTTCGTTTCCATAGTGGAATGATTTGTCAAAAGGGCCGTGTTCCCGAAGGCGTTTTATGCGCAGAAATCCATGTATATAACCGAACATCCCACCCATCCATCGCAGAGAGAAAGGAGATCCTGAACATGCGGAAATGCTTTGTATGGCTTCTGATTCTGGCTTTGTGGACGATGCCCTGGGCGGCGCAGGCGGAGGAGGAATCGCCGCTGGTGGTACGGGGCTACGGGTTCGACCCGTACATGATTCCCGCCTTCATGAGCGATCACCCGGAGATCCCGCTGATGATCGACAACGATTTCTCCGTCAGCCGCGCGCAGTTCATCTCCGCCGTTCAGAGCAGGGATGCATCGACGGATATCTATGTGCTGCCGGACTCGTGGAACGTCTGGAGCCTGATCGACAAGGGATACGCCAGGGACCTGTCGGCCTATCCGGCGCTGCGCGAGAGCGTCGAGGCCATGATTCCTCAGCTTCAGCAGGCGGTTACCCGCAGGGATCAGATCTTCGCGCTTCCCATCGCGCTCTATGCCAGCGCCTGGTCCGTCCGCCCGGACCTGCTGGAGGCCGCGGGATACGATCACATCCCCGAAACGATGACGGAATTTCTCCAGATGCAGCTTGATTGGGATTGGGACAAGGCGGGCGAGTATGACTTCACCTTCGCAAGCACGGCTTACGACGGCTATGACCTGCGCCTCTATCCCTATCTGGAGATGGCCGTATCGGAATACATCACGCAGTACGAGGGCTCCGATCAGCCGCTCTCCTTTAACACACCGGCATTCCGGCAGGTGCTCGCCGCCCTTGAGGCGTTAGGCTATCCGTCTGAAAACGTGGATGAGGTGCTGGCCGGCCCCGCGGATGACGCGCTGCTGTCCGGCCGTCCGGCCGCCATTTTCACCCTCGGCGACAGCAATCCCCTGAACGTGGGGGAGACCGGCGCCTACGACAAGGTGCTCCTTCCCGCACCGCCCTTTGAGGAAAACGGCGAAAAACGCGCGCTGGCCACCATCTTTCTGGCTATCGTCAATCCCTACAGCCAGCATATGGAGGAGGCCGCCACCTTCCTGACCTATGCGGCCGGGCGCAGCGCGACGGACGCCACGCTGACCCTCTATCCCGACCGGAACGACCCGATTCCCAATCAGGGCGTGATGGCGCAGCTGGAGGAAGCAAGGCAGGAGCTTGAGCGCAGGCGCGCATTGCTGGACAGCGCCGACGACGCCCACAGGGCGGAGGCGGAGGACGCCGTCGCCCAGCAGGAAGCCGTCGTTGCGGAGCTGGAAGCGTGGCAGAACCTGGTGTCGGCAGAGGCGATCGCGGCCTATCGCGCGCTGGAACCCTATCTCTACATTCCCCAGGATTCCCCCTACTGGCGGGCCACCACGGAAATGAAGGCGGAGATTGAAGGGGTGCTAAAGCAGTACGCCGCCGGCATGCTGGATGGTGAAAACCTGATCCGTCAGCTGGATCAGCGGTTCCAGCTGCTGTTTCTGGAGCAGTGACCCGGCGCTTCCTTCCCTGCATTTGCCGTGCAAAAATGAAAAACAACGCAACGAGAACAGGAGGGACGAAAATGATCCTCAGGAAAACACTCGCTCTGCTGACGGCGGTCCTCTGCGCTTTTCTTTGCCTGCCCGCCCATGCTCAGCAGGACACATTAGTAGCCTACTACGATGCTTATAATGGCGGCACCCCTTTCCGCGCGTGGACCATCGAGCAGCAGTACGCCTTCGCATCCGAGCTGCCCGCGCTCATCGAGGAATACAGCCAAAAGGCCGGTTTCTATATCCCGCCCAGCCTGGAGGAGGTCCTTTCGCACAGCTACGGCCTGCCCGCGGAAGGGGACCTTACCCAAGGGCAGGCGCAGGAGGCCGCTATCACATTCCTGCTTGCGCTGAGGCAGGAAACGGAGGAGGAGCTTCGGGCGGCAACCTGGAACTTTTCCTTCCTGACCGACGATCCGGACGCACCCCTCTGGCTGATTAACGTTTACAACGGCGTTTCCACGGCCCGAAACCGGCTTTACCGCCTGTCCATCCTCTCGCGAAGCGGAGAAATCACGCTGGAATACGATCATCTGGCCCCTTCGGAGCAAACGCCTGAGGAGATTCTCATGGTGTTCAAACGTCAATTCCCGGATGAAAGCTTCGACCAGACCTATCAGGAAAAAGCCATGATCGGCGATAAAATCCTCAAGCTGATGGAGCTGTATCCCGGATTCAACGCGGACAAGGCATATACGATTTGCGGATTGCCAAAGGAAAACGAAGTATCCTATGAGGAGGGCCTCGCTTTTGCGAAGGAGGTGCTGGCACGGGATTATGGCGGCGACGGCGGCTGGAGCGAGGAAGCGTATCCGCTCTGGTATGCCGAATTCATCCTCAGTTCACCCGCCGTGCCCGAAGAAGCAATCCCCGTATGGAATTTTGTCCTGAGGAATCCCCAAAGCGGGGAATTCTTTCAGATTTATGTGCATGCCGGACCAAGCGGCCCGGAACTGGTAAAGGTTTATGTGTCCTGGAACAGCAACGGCTGACAGGGGGGACAATAGGATAATGACAATGCTCCTTCCTGCAAAGCAATGAGAGCGGCTCGCCTGATGCGGGTTCATGAAAAAGGCGCCGTTAAATGCTATGGCTTTACGAAAGTCAACCCGGCGTTAACGGTTTGGGACTAACCAGATCGACATGGAAGGAAATCATATTGGCAAAACATGATGCAGGGGGATGAAGCTGTGCTGTCTGTATATATAAGCATGATTTGGATCACCGCCTCGCTGTTGGCATCAGTGCTTAACCCATCCATAGATGTTTTCAGGAACGTTGTATATATCAGCCTGATGGCTTTATTTGCTTCCTTTATGCTGCATATACAACGAAGCAGGCAGGCCATTCGCATTGCGCGGTATAGCGGACTGTCCTTCTGCAATACAGCAGAGTGTATTGTGGGAAGGTACGGATTTGCATTTCTGCTGATCACTGGTCTTGCCATGGCCGCTTCGTGTTTTAACAGTGGAGCTTTGCTTCCCGTATTCGTTTGTTATTGCTTCATCCATATGATTTGTTTCGGCGCTCTGTCTTTGCACTATTTCAATCGTTCTATTGACAACGGGAAAATAAAGCTTGGCATCTTTACACTCATACAGATAGTAATTAAAGTTGTTTCACTCGTTTTGATTGTCGGAACAACCTATGCAACGTATCAATACACAGTGGACCTCATGAACAGATTGCCTCGGACAGCGGAATGGAAAACTTATGAGAACGAATACGGAGTCGTTCCGGACTTGTTTGTTGGAGAAGATGAAAAAATCATCTATGACCAGGTAAACCAAAATGATCTCGCGATCAATGGCGAGCTATACACCTGGCTCAACCATTATGGAGCGGTTTATTGCAGGCAGGACGCCGATGTTAACGGCGTCCCAATATTGTATGTGAATCCCAATTATCTCAGCATCATTCCAGTCATTGACGCAGAAGGTGGCACAGTAAACATAAGCGAGGATGAAACAGACATCATCATACTCAGCCCGCTGGAAGCCAGCCAGGATAGTAAAATAACGGCTTTCTTCAGAGAAAGACGAAACGGGATGTTAAAGCTGGAGCGCCAGTACGCCGTCCCACAGAATACGCACAGTGAAGGTATACAAATCATACACATAAAACCATCACAAAAGCTTTTTACATTTCGGCCGGATACAGAATACTGTGAGAATGCGATTGTTTGCGTGCTCACGGAGAAGAATAGCCTCATTACCGAGCGAGTGTGTATCACGGGAAACGGTGTTCTTGATCCGCTGAAAATATATATAGGCAGCGGAAGCGATGAATATAAACTCAATATATCAAAAAAACTTGCTGAATTGGGACTTGATGATAACATTCAATCGATTGTGTCGCTCCGACAATCAATAGACGCGTTGCGGCGCGAATGGAGGAGCAGGATGGCCGCACTTGGGATGGTCATCGTATTTCTCTTTTTATCTCAACTTATCAGCAATGTTTTGACGTTTCGTGCATACATCAAAAGAGCGATTCCTTTGATCATCCTAAAATATATTAACGGCTATTCTACATTCAAACGATATGCAGTTTATTATTTCATCATGATATTTCAAATGATTTTAACGGTTTTGATATGTTGCGCGCGTCAGGTGAGCTTCGAATTTGGTTTGATGTGGTGTGCATTGGATATTGTCGAATATTACCTATTGAAAAAAATAGCGCTTCGCTATGAAAAGCGTATGCGATCAGAGCACATAAAGGAGGTCAATTGATGAATGTATGTGAATTCAGCAACGTAACAAAGAGATATGGAGATAGAGTGATTCTTGATCGTGTAACCGGAGCATTTGCCAGAGGAGAAATGGTCGCACTGATTGGGAAAACAGGCAGTGGAAAATCTACATTGCTGAATGTTCTTACCGGTGTCATCACGCCGGATTATGGTCAGATCATGCTGTTCGGGGAAGAGCTCAAGCGAAAGAGCGGTTCCAGAGCACTTCAGCAGTTATATATGAATAAAATATCCTTGATGTTTCAGCAGGGAAATGTTGTGCTGGAAAAGTCTATTGAGTGGAATCTCCGTTTGCCTCTTATACCACATAAACTAAAACAAGATCAAATTCACATCAAAGTACATGATGTGATGAAGCTCGTTGGTTTGACGCAAGACCCAAAAGAAAAAGCAGCCCACCTCTCAGGCGGCGAAATCAGGAAACTGGCGTTTGCACGAGCGCTCATAAAACCCTGGGAGCTACTTATACTCGATGAGCCAACAACCAATCTGGACAAGTCAAGCGCAGTGCAACTCATGGACATTGTCGCAAACTTGCATCACGAGAATACTACCATACTCATTGCGACACATGATCCTGAGGTAGTCAAGCGCTGTGAAAGGACCGTATTATTGCGCAATGGATTTATGGAGAGCAACTGATCCGCCGCGTATCTGATGCAAGCTGGCAGAACGGAACCACTGCCGGGCAGAGATGGGAAAACGCCATCTTAAGGAATGCCAAATGAGGAAGTATGATTCGAATTTCATTTTAAGGGTTACGACCCGCCAAAACTTCCAAAATGGTTTTTTGCCGGTATGAGGCTGCCGCATGTGGAAGCGGTAGCATGTGATTTTGATATTGATATCAGCCTTCGCCGTTCTCATCCCACCACACGACGCAGTTGACGAACGCCACCAGCGTATCAAAATGATTCTGAAGATCGAGATGGATAACCTCACCATCGCTTAGGAAGGTATAGGAGGGCTCAGTCTCGCCCTGCGCCGGGCACATCAATGACCGTATCGTTTGAGGCTGTGTCATAGACGCTCTTATTCTGGACGCTGTAAGGGCTTCCCGTCTCTTCTGCCGCTGCGGGACAGAAAGAGGTACACAGCATCATCAGCAGCATAAAAAGGGTTCCAATCCGTTTCATGTTTGTCTCCTCCCTTAACCTACCCCGACTTCGGCGGGCCATACGATGCAGTTGACGAACTCGACAAACCGGTCATCCTGGCGCCACAGCTCCAGGGAAACGGTTTCTCCCTCCCGGATTTCGGTGCGTACAGGCGCCTCTTTACCCGTTTCGGCCCCGATGGTGGATACGATGAAGTACGCCTCCTCGCCGGGAATGCTCGTCACGAGATAATCATAGGTGGGCAGCTCCATCCATGTGAAAAAGCGGCGGTGGGAAATGGTGAGCTTCTGCCGCTGATCCTCGAAAACCGGGTTATAGCGCACCCGGCGCATCTGACAGTTCGCTGGCAGCTCCACGGTCATCCCCTCGCCGAGATAGAGCGAGCAAAGGGTTTCGCCCTCCAGCGGATAGGCGTACAGCGCCTCTCCACCGCCAGTGAGTACGCGTGCTTCGCCGGCGCAAAGCGAATCCGACTCGATGGTGTAGATGCCGGGGTCCATATCGCGCCCGGCGAGATACGCGCCCGCCTGGGTGATCAAAGTACTGCTTTTCGCGGTGTCATAGGCGCTGCGCGGGCGATAGACAAAGGGGTTGGACATCTCCTCCAGCGCGTTGCCTTCCAACTGGCCGAAGCACAGCGTACAGGGAAGGAGGGTCTGGTAGGGCGCCTCGGAGAGCGCTTCCGGGGTTAAAGTGAGCAGAGACGCCCCGTCCTGCGATGGGATGAGCGGACAGGCAGGGTCCACATGATAGGATGACGTATCGTGCGGGGCGACATAGTAGACGGTTTCCCCGGTCTGTGCCAAGCCGGTTAAGGACACCGGCAGGGTCATGCACAGCAGAATCAGACATAGTCGGACGCGCTGCTTCATCGTTCTTCCTCCTATCGGAATAAGGTATCCTTTCATAATAATAACGAATCAGCCAAAAGATACTATCCCGTAACGAGAAGGTACAAGCTGCCCGAATCAGCATGGGATCATTCGACCTGACAACGGTTTCTCTCAGGCAAAAAAATATACCCCCAAAATCAGCAGAACGTATTTTTGCAACCGCAAAGAAACAGAGACTTTTTTACTTTTTTCCAAAGCAGTGAGTTTTCGGAAGGATATCAAACATGTATACGTTGTATTTTGCAGAAAAACAAGTTCCAAAAATTGTCTGGAGGTAAGGAAGAGATGCGGGCTGTACGTTCAGGTTCATTTCTTTTGACCATTCTGCTTGTGCTCTATCCCTTGGGTTCCTTTTCGGAAAACAAGCCAACAGCTGCCATGTTTTCTGATACGCACGCAGCTGTCAATGCCGATATCTCCGGGACGCTTGAGAAAGAATGGAAGCATGAGTTTTCCATGGACACTCCGGGCCCGGATGCATTGACACCGGATGCCGCCGTGGAGATAGCCATGGATGCGCTTCTCAGCCGGAATGCGGTCATCGAGCGAAATCCGCAAAATCCTGATCACTACGATTTTTTGCTTTTGGAAGTGGAGGATCGCGCTCTTTCTTACATGGCGCACTATGTTGCGTTCAGCCGGGGAAGTCCGGCTGCCTATGCGTGGATTGTTACTTTTTTCATTGAGGATACGCCCTTTTATGTCGGGACCGTGACGGTTGCCTCTCCTGATGGAGAGGTGATTGAAACAAGCTTCGGCTTTATCCAGCAGGTTGTGGAAATTTGGGAGCGGGAAAAGGGGCCGGAATTCTTTTGGAGCATCGAGGATCAGTATCTTTTTGATCAGCTGTACCGGAACCGGGGCTGGAACTATCGGCCGGCGTTGCCCGATGAGCGCGATATACCGCAAGATGCAGCCGTGGCAGCGGCAATGGAAGCCGTGGCACAAATGTACAATCTCTCGCCCCGATTGCTAGAGGAGGAGTATTTGCTGTCCACACAGTTTTGTTATATGGATGCCAGAGATCCTTCCAGCAAAATATGGAGGATTGCTTTTCGGGAGCTGGACCCGGCGACACAGACGTATGCCTTGCTGTATGCCGTGGATATTTCCGCGGCGGATGGCACGATTGTGGATATGAACGACAACACCTCCGGACAAGGCTGATGCATG
>JAHZHX010000069.1 GCA_019420065.1 Clostridiales bacterium
AGCATGTGGGAGCGCGGCTGGAGCTTTATCAAGAAGGCCGGTACGATCATCCTGCTCTCCACAATTCTTGTATGGTTCACGACCTACTTCGGCGTTGTGGACGGCGCGTTCCGGATGCTGGGCGAGGACGAAATCGACCACTCTATCCTGGCGGCCATCGGCGGGGCGATCGCCTGGATCTTTAAGCCCCTGGGCTGGGGCAACTGGCAGGCGGCGGTGGCCTCCATCACCGGCCTTGTGGCCAAGGAAAACATCGTGGGTACCATGGGCATCCTCTACGGCGGCGGAGAGCTGGGCGTTTATCAGAACCTCGCGCTGGCCTTCAGCGGCGTCGCGGCATACTCCTTCCTGGTGTTCAACCTCCTGTGCGCGCCCTGCTTTGCGGCCATCGGCGCTATCAAGCGGGAAATGAACAGCGCCAGGTGGACGTGGTTCGCGGTGGGCTATCAGTGCGGCTTTGCCTACGCCATCGCGCTGATGGTCAACCAGTTCGGCATGTTCTTTGCCGGAAACGGCAATGTGATTGGCGTGATCGTGGCTTTGGCAGCGCTGGTCGGTATGCTGTATATGATCTTCAAGCCTTACAAGGAAGCCGATAAGCTGACCAAATCGGTCAAGCTGAGCGCCTGAGAAATGCAAAGCAGGAGGAAGAACCATGCTGGCCTGGATTACGGAAAACATCGGAACAATTTTGGTCTGTGCGGCGCTTGCAGCCATGGTCGCGGCGATTTTCTTCAGCCTTCGCCGTGATAAGCGGAGGGGAAAATCCGCCTGCGGCGGCTCATGCGCGCATTGCGCCATGAATGGCGCGTGCCATTCCAAAAAATAAGATTCAGGGAAGCGCGGAATACAAGTTCTGCGTCTCCCTGTTTTTTGCAAAAACAAATTATAAAGAAAGCGGGGGGCTCTGATGGTTCGGATTACGGTTCATGTGGAAGGAATGTCCTGCGGTATGTGCGAGGCGCATGTGAACGAAGCGGTAAGGAATGCGTTTCCTGTGAAGAGGGCGACCAGCGCGCGCCAGAGGAAGGAGACCGTCATCCTCGCGCAGCAGGACATTCCGGAGGCTGCGCTCCAAAGCGTGATTGGCAAAGCCGGTTATCTTGTGGTCTCCGCCAGCAGCGAGCCTTATGAAAGGAGAGATTTGTTTTCCGGTTTCAGAAGGTAAACAGTACGATGCATGAACGAGCAGTTTCTCGCCTATATGCGGAAGGATGCAAAAACCTTTATTGAAAAACTGCGCACCTGCCCGTTAGACGAGCTTTACTTTGTCACGCCGCAGTATCTGACGCCGTATCTAAGCTATGTCAAAGAGCATAACCGGCTACTCCGCACCGCAATAGAAAATGCAAAGGTGCTGGGTATGGACGACATTTACGGACAGATGTTTCGCCATATTTTTTCGCCCATTCTGGAACGCTACGGCGTGCTGCAAGCTGACAGAGCGTATATCATGACGTTCTATATCAATGGGCTGATGGGGATCATTACCGAATGGCTGGAAAACGGTTGTTCCGACTCCATTGAACATATGCTCTCTGTAATACAAAAATGCGTTAGCGCGGGCAATCTGTCAACATCGTGCGGCATTTGACGATATAACGGAAACACCTTTTTCATATCGACCCAAAACGGCCCCGGAAAAATTTTCCGGGGCCGTCAGACCATCAACAAAGTGGGTACATCATTGCCGGGATGCAATGAAGGGGCGCAGCTCCTTCATTTTATAATCCGCAGCGGCGGCGTGTACGCCGCGAGGAGCGGCTGGAATGCCGCTTCCTATGTCATTTTCTGGCCGTAATGCGCAGCATTACAAGAAAATGACGCTTCCGATGAAAGTTCGCTTTAGCGAAATTTCATCGCAGGGCATCAAAAAGACTTTTTTGATGCCCTGACGGCCCCGGAAAAAATTTTCCGGGGCCGTCTGTTTTTTAGGGTTTATACAATTCTGAGGAATTTGGTCATTACATAACCGGTTTTGCCGTTATAACTGACCCAGGACCATTCCGCACCCTTGGTGAGCACCTGCACATAGGCGTTCTGCGGGATGATGAGGGTGCGCGTATAGCCCATGCCCGGCCCTCTGCGCAGGTTCAGGCCGCCGGTCTCGGTGGTCACTTGCGCGTAGCCGCTGCCCGCGGGCGGAGGCGTCGGATTACCGGGCTTGGTCGTCGTAGGGGCGGAACCGTTAAAGGTAAGGAACTTGGTCATCACGTAACCGGTCTTGCCGCCGTAGGTCACATAGCACCAGGTCACGCCGCGGGTAATAACCTTCACATAAGCGTTCTGCGGAATAATGGCAATGCGCTTGTAGCCGGTGCCCGCGCCGGTGCGCAGGTTCAATCCGCCGTTGGCCGTGGTCACACGCGCGTCGCCGGCGCCGGGGCCGGGCGTAGGCGTGGGGGTAGGCTTATCGCTCTCGCTGGGCATATCGGTCTCGCCCGCCAAGCGCAGGAACTTGGTCATTACATAACCGTAAGTACCGTTATACCAGGCGTAGCACCAGGTCTTGCCATAGGTCACGACCGTGAAGCTGCCGTTTTCCGGAATGACCAGCAAGCGCGAGGCATTCTGGCTGGCAGATTTGCGCATGTTCAGGCCGCCCTTTTCGGTGTGAACAAAGGCCGTCTGTCCCTTGGGCGCTTCAGGCGCAGGCGTCGGCGTGGGGGTATTCCCGCTTGGAGAGCTGGTCGTGCCCGCCAGGCGGACAAACTTGGTCATTACATAACCATAGGTGCCGTTATACCAGGCATAGCACCAGGTCTTGCCGTAGGTGACAACAATGAAGCTGGCGTTCTCCGGGATGATGAGCAGGCGGGTAGAGCCCTGGCTGGCGTTTTTACGCAGATTCAGGCCGCCCTTTTCGGTGTTGACAAAAGCATACTGACCGGCGGGTACCTGCGGGCCGGGGGTCGGGGTGGGAGTCGGCACAGGCGTCGGCGTGGGCGTCGGGGTCGGCTTTGCGACCGTCTCGCCCGATACCGTCACCGTGCAGCCGACCGACTTGTTGCTGCCGTCCGCCGAGGTAGCGGTGATGGTGGCTTTACCGGCCTTCCAGGCTTTCACAACGCCGTCGTTGGAAACGGTCGCCACGTCGTTGTCGGAGGAAGCCCAAATCAGCGTTTTGTTGCTGGCGTCATTGGGCAGCACGGTCACGGGAATGGTCAGGCTCTTGCCCGTCTGGATGCTAACGGCCGTCATGCCAAAGGAAACGCTGCTCACGGGCACGCCTACGGTGATAACGCAGGTGGCCACCTTGGTGTTATCGGCCACGCTGGTCACGGTAACGGTCGCCGTGCCGGCAGTATTGCCGGTCACCAGGCCGCTGCCTGCAACGGCCACTACGGAAGGATTGCTGGAAGTATAGGTGACCGCCTTGTTGGTGGCGTTCGCCGGAAGGATTTCAGGATTCAGCTGATAGGTAGCGCCCTTGGCCACCGTCACGCTGGCGGGGCTGAGGCTGATGCTCTGTACCGGGACCACCGTGGGCTTGTCGGGCTGCTCGGGATCGGTGGGCTTATCCACCGTCTGTCCCTTGACGGTCACCGTGCAGGCGGCGGATTTGCCGCTGCCGTCGGCCGCGGTGGCGGTAATGGTTGCCGTGCCCGCCTTCCAGGTCTTGACAACGCCTTTTGCATCCACCGTCGCCACGGTGGGATCGCTGGTCGTCCAGTTCACGGTCTTGATCGTGGCGTTATCCGGGGTCACGCTGACGGAAAGCTGCTGGCTCACGCCGGTATTCAATTCCACCGCGGTGGGCGATACGCTCACGCCCTTTACCGGCACGCCCACGTTGACCACGCAGGTCGCCTTTTTGCTGGGATCGGCAAGGCTGGTCACGGTAATGGTCGCCGTACCGATTTTCTGGGCGATCACGCTGCCGTCCGAAGCTACGGCGGCAATGGAAACGTCGCTGCTCGCGAAGCTTACCCCTTTATTGGAAGCATCCGCGGGGGAGACCGTCACCTGCAGCTTGTAGGAATCCTGCACGCCCAGAGCAAGCACGGCGGGCGATACCGAAATGCCCGTCACGGGCTGAATGACCGTTACCTGCACGTCCGCGTGCACGCCGCTGCCGTCGGCAGCCGTCGCCGTCACGGTACAGCTGCCGCCGCCGACCGCCTGGATCAAGCCGTTCGCGTCCACGGTCGCCACATTGGCGTCGCTGCTGGACCAGGTTACGTTCTTGTTGGTCGCGTTCTCAGGCGCTACGGTCGCCTTCATCTGATGAGAATCGCCCGCGTTGATGGTCACGGCTTTGCGATCCAGCGCAATGCCGGTCACCGGTACCTTGGGCGGTTCGGGCTCGTTTACCGTCACCGTCACGCTGCCGCTCACGCCGCTGCCGTCCGCAGCCGTCGCCGTCACCGTGCAGGTGCCCGCAGCCACGGGCGTAATCAGGCCATTAACGACGGTAGCCACCGCCGTATTGCTGCTCGTCCAGGTCACATTCTTGTTGGTGGCGTTTTCCGGCTGCACGCTGGCCGAAATCTGCGCGGACGCGCCGTCTACCTTCAGCGCCACGGAGGAGGGGCTGACCGACACCGCCGTCACCTTGACTTCCGCCGGTTCCGGCTCTGTCACCGTCACCGTCACGCTGCCGCTCACGCCGCTGCCGTCCGCAGCCGTCGCCGTCACCGTGCAGGTGCCCGCAGCCACGGGCGTAATCAGGCCATTAGCGACAGTAGCCACCGCCATGTTGCTGCTCGTCCAGGTCACGTTCTTGTTGGTAGCGTTCTCCGGCTGCACGCTGGCCGAAACCTGCGCGGACGCGCCGTCTACCTTCAGCGCCACGGAAGAAGGGCTGACCGACACCGCCGTCACCTTGACTTCCTCCGGGGCGGGATCCGGATCGGGGTCGGAGCCGGGATCAGGGTTCGGATCCGGATCGGTAGGATCCGGCTGCGCTTCTTCCAGCGGCATGACCGGCGCAGTGCCCGCGCCCGTATCCTCCGCCAGCGCGGCAGGCAGCAGAGCGCTAAGCATCATCACGCACAGCGCCAGGGATAAAATTTTCTGCCAGGTCTTTCTACGCATTTTACAAACCATCCTTCTTATGTTTGCTTTCCGGTAAACCGGAAAGTGTGTAGCAATGTTCATTCTTATTATATGCTAATCTTCGTCGCAGATACAACAAACAGTGGTGAAAATTATCAGAAGAAACTACTACGAAATCATGAAAAAAGCGCTTTGATTGTAACAAGCCCCCTTTTCCTTGCTTTACAGAACACGCTTTGTGCGCTACAATATCGTCAGCAACAAAGGAGTGTGTGGAGGAATGGGTCTTTTTGAACCGCTGAAGGAACGCTGCGCGCGGCTCACGCGCGCATTGGACGGGCGGAAAACGCTGCCTGTCGCCCAGGCCGCGGCCGCCCTGCATGTAAAGGAGGGGCGCGTGGCAGGCATGGTGCGCAAAATGTCGCGCCGGGCGCTTTTTGGCGCCGATCATCCCTATGTGGATGAGAGCCTGCGTCTTTTTGTGCTTGACGCGCGTTATGCCGCCCATGCCGAGCTGGTCAGCGCCCTGCGAAAAACGCGCCTGCTGCTTACCGACACGCTCTCCGCCCTGCGCCGCGCCGCGCCCGTTCGCGGGGACAAATCGCGCGCCGTGGGCAGCTTTTTGCGCAATGTGGTAGACGCTTCGCTCAGCGGCAAGGGCGCGGGCAAGATCCTGCGCGCCCAGACCGGATCGCTGATGCGGGATCTGCTTGCCCCCGCCGCCGCTGTCGTGCCGGAAACCGTTGCCCATTGCGAGCACACCCTCACCGCGCTTGACAGCGCCTGCGGCGAAACGCTGGGAGTGGCGGAATGCTATCCCGAAGCGCGCGGAGCGCGCGAGCTGGCTGGGCAGACACATGTGCTGGGACGCGCCGTCAGCGAGCTGCGCCGCGGCCTGCACAGCGGTCATGTGCAGCAGCTTCCCTCGCAGACGGTAAGCGCCTTTCTTCACCGCGCCGCCGCCTTCCGCATGGAGGCTGCCACTCCCGGGCAGACGGAGGACGAGCTTTTGCGCGACCTGGAAGCCCAGCGGGAAGCGCTGCGCCAGCGTGCCGCTCAGCTGCGCACGGCTGAAGCACGCGACGCGTTGACCATCATCAATGCCCTGCTGCTTGACCTCATCGCCCAGCTGCGCGCGCTGGATCCTGCCGCCCGCCTGACGCCCGGGCGCTCGCTGCGTGCCTGCTATCTGCCCATGCTGCGCGAGCTGGTGGAAAAGCAGCTGCAATACGAGGCGCTTGCCCATCCGGACGAAACCGCCCGCCACGCCATGGCCGAAAGCCTGCGCGTTCTTTCGCATGATTTGCCCGAAGCCTTTGGCAAGCTGCGCGAAAGCCTGTGGGAAAGCAGCGCCATTGATCTGGAAGCCCAATCCGAAGCGCTGCGGCGCAAGCTGCAGCTGGACGGGCTGCTTGACGCGATGTAAGCAGACTTCATGATATAAGACGATGCGGGAGGCAGTTTCATTCCCCGCATCGTCTTTTTGTTACAAATTTTTTCCTTAACGGATGGCCCGCAGCACGGTATCCGTTTCATCCGGCGGCACGGGATCCTCGCCCAGACCAACAAACGTCAGCTCCGGATAGTTGCCGGTAATCCAGTTTTGCGCAAGCTTCACCTGCGCGCCGCTGTGCAAAAGCGTAACGCGGGTCCGCGCATCCGCGCCATACAAAGGCACATAGCCAATGGGCATATCAAAAATATGGTAATACAGCGCGCCGTGGCCCGCGGTGATGCGGCCGTATTCCGGCTTATCCAGCGGCGCGGGGCCGCAGCCGTAAATGCTTTCGCCGTTTTTGCGCATCCACGCGCCCACCTGCCGCAAAATCTCCGCCTGCTTTTCCGGGATCGCGCCGCGCGCGTCCGGCCCGACATTGAGCAGCAGATTGCCGCCCTTGCTGACGCATTCGACCAGCTTGCGCACGATCATCCCTGCAGGCTTATAAAAGCGGTCGGTCTCGCAGTACCCCCAGTGATTATTGATTGTCACGCAGGCCTCCCACATCACCGGGCGGCCCAGCGCGTCACGAATGCCCTCCGGCGGCACGATCTGTTCCGGGCTGACAAAATCACCCGCGGTTTCCTGCGGATCGGCCGTCGCCAGAGAGCCAAAGCCCTCGCCGCTGACCTCCAATCGGTTATCCAAAATGGCCTCCGGCTGTAAAGCGCGCACCATCCGCGCCAGCTCCTGCGCCCGCCAGCGGGACGCGCGCATATCGTCATAGGAAAAATCAAACCAGAAAATATCAATTTTCCCGTAATCCTCGCACAGCTCGCGCACTTGGGCATGCATATAGTCCAGGTAGCGGTCAAAATCACGCCCTTCGTCGCTTACCCGACCGCGATCGGGATGGTGACGGTCGTCCGCGTGCGGGTAGTCCGGATGATGCCAGTCCAGCAGCGAATAGTACAGCCCTACCCGCAGACCTTCGGCGCGGAACGCCTCCACGAACTCGCGCACCGCGTCGCGGCCAAAGGGCGTGTTGGTCGATTTGAAATCGGTATACCGGCTGTCAAACAGGCAAAAGCCGTCGTGATGCTTGGCGGTCAGCACGGCATATTTTATTCCCGCCTCCCGCGCCAGGCGCGCCCAGGCGCGCGCGTCAAAATCCTGCGCGGCAAACGAATTGAAAAACGGCAAATACTCGCTTTCCGGCATGCGTTCGTTGGAGCGCACCCACTCGCCGCGCGCGGGCAGGGCATACAGTCCCCAGTGAATAAACATGCCAAACCGCGCCTCGCGAAACCATTCGATGCGTTTGAGATGCGCCTTTCGGTCAAACATGGCTTTCGCCTCCTTCCGCTCCTTTATTATATCCGCGTTTTCCGCGTGCGTCCATCCCGTCCTCATCATTTTCTCATCAAATGTTTATCTTCATTTGAGGTTTGTATGCTATAAACAGGAGGTATTATTGCCTTTCCGAAGGAGGGAAAAGCTTTGCGTATTTCCATGGTGGCAATCGGTTCGATGGGCGACGTGCGCCCCTACATTCTGCTGGGGCGGGAGCTGTCGCGCCGCGGGCACCAAATCCGTTTGCTGGCCTTTGCGCCCTTTGAAGAGGCGGCGCGCCAGGCCGGTCTGGATTTTCTTCCCCTGCCGGGCAGCCTTCAGCACTACATGCAGAACCTGATGCGCCCGGGCGGCAACGCCCTGACCTTTCTGCCCGAGCTGGAAAAAGCCATTTCCGGCTGCAAGGACGCGCTGATGGACACCATCCTGACCGGCAGCCGCGACGCGCAGGCTATCCTGACCACCTTCAGCATGTCGGCGGTATATTCGGTGGCCGAAAAGCTGAGCATTCCCTGCATCCAGACCTATTATTTTCCGCTTGACCCCAACGAAGAATACCCGCTGCCCGTTTTCCCGCAGCTGCACCTGGGCCGCCGCTATGCCGCCGCCTCTTATAAGGTCAGCTACCTGGTTATCAACGCTTTCGAGCGCCGTTTGCTGACCTCCTGGCGCGAAAAAGAGGGCGTGGAGCCGCCGCCGCTCAAGCCCGCGCCGGTCATGTACATCGGCGCGCACCGCATCCCCGTGCTCTACGCCGTCAGCCCGCACCTGCTTGCGCGCCCGGCAGACTGGGACGAGCATATTTATATGACCGGTTTTTGGCAGGATACCGAAGCGGAAGGGTTCCAGCCGCGGGAAGAACTGACGCAGTTTCTGAAAAACGGCGACGCGCCGGTATATATCGGCTTTGGTTCCATGATTTCGGGCGACATGCAGCGCTTTTTTGACAAGGTGGCCGCAGCCGCCAAAGAAACGGGACTGCGCGTGATCCTGGACGGCGGCTGGAGCGCGGACGAGCTGCCCGCCATGGATTCCCCCTACATTTACCTCAACCGCGGCTATATCAACCATGACTGGCTGTTTCCGCGCGTGCGGGCCGTGGTGCATCATGGCGGCGCGGGCACAACGGCCTCAGGCCTGCGGGCAGGCAAGCCCACGCTGATTATTCCCTTTGGCGGCGACCAGCCCTTCTGGGGGGATCAGGTTTACCGCCAGGGCTTGGGGCCGAAGCCCATCAGCCGCACGCTGCTGACCGCCGGACGTTTGGCCGAGGCGCTGCGCGACCTGTGCTGCAACGCGCGCTATGCCGAGAATGCCGCCCGCATGGGCGAGCTGATCCGCACCGAAAACGGTGTGCAGGCGGCGGCAGACATTGCCGAGCGTGAAATCGCTGAATGGAACAAGGCGGAATGAACGCGGAGGAGGGGGGCGTTTCTTTCTTTGTGTCAAAGAAAGAAACAAAGAAACCAGTTTTGGCGTTTAAAGTTAGATATGGAAATGACGGCGGCGTCGATTTCATCAACGCGCAACAGCCAGCGAAGCAGGGGGAGCATTCGCAACGCGAATGCAAAAGCGGCGCAGCCGCGGCCGGTGAAACGGGCGAATCAGAGAATGCTTGCATGCTCCGGGGGCGACCGTAAACCGGCATTCCCCCTGCCGTCAAGCATGTAAACCCGCCCCACGACCGATTGGTTTTCGGGTGGGTTTTAGGGAGGGGCTTTGGCCTCCAAAGCCGCCTTCCTAACGTTCCTTCCACAAATGAACGCAAAAAGCGGTACGCCGACAGCTGTCAGCGTACCGCCTGTTTTTATATACTTAGCGAGTAAGAATGGTCTCCTCGGTCTCCTTGTCGAAGAAGTGCAGGTGCGTGGTATCCAGCGCGACCTCGATATCATCGCCCGTGCGGGTCTTGGTGCGGGGATCAACGCGGGCAATTACGCTCTCTTCCTTGCCGGAGGTCTTGAAGTACAGGTAGGTCTCGGAGCCCATCAGCTCGGTCACTTCTACATGCACCTTGATCTTGGCGTTGGCGTTGGCGGCCACGAATTCCTCCGCGTCGTCAATGTTCTCGGGACGGATGCCCATCACGACTTCTTTGCCGATGTAGCTCTCATCCTTGAACTTGGCGATCTTTTCCTTGGGAACCAGGATCTTGTTGTCGCCAAACACCGCGTACACGCCGCCGTTTTCCTTGACGAGCTTAACGTCGAAGAAGTTCATCTGCGGGGAGCCGATGAAGCCGGCCACGAACTTGTTGGCGGGATAGTCATAGTTGTTCTGGGGGGTATCCACCTGCTGGATGAAGCCGTCCTTCATGATAACGATGCGGGAGCCCATGGTCATGGCCTCGGTCTGGTCATGGGTAACGTAGATGAAGGTGGTCTGCAGGCGCTGATGCAGCT
>JAHZHX010000007.1:0-48007 GCA_019420065.1 Clostridiales bacterium
GCGGTGACGGTCAAGTACCGGGGTACATATTCCGCTTCCTTTACCGGCAAACGCAATTATTCGCTGCACCTGAAAAACGAGGACGGCACGCAGAGAAAAGCGTCGCTGCTGGGACTCAGGCAGGATGACGATTATGTGCTGCTGGGGGCCTTGAGCGATCCTTCCCGGCTGCGCAACGCGATCGGGCTGTCCCTGTGGCGGGAGCTGGGCTATCCCGCTCCGGCCTGCGCGGCGTGCGAGCTGTATTTTTCCGGGTATTACAAGGGGCTGTACTTTCTGTTTGAGCGGCCGGACCGGAAAAGCGCTGGGGTTCCTAAAGACGGCGCGCTGTACCGCGTGCTTTGCGCCGCGGCGGACGGCGCGAACGCTTTGACGGATGCGGTTTCTGATGCGCCGCGGGGCGAAACGTGGTATAATATAGGGAAGCGCTATCCGGATACCGACGACGGGTGGGCGCCGCTGCTGCAAATGCTGGAAGCGCCGGAAAAGTATCTGGATCTTTCCGCGTTTGCCGATTATTATCTGTTTGTCAACCTTACGGGCGCGTCGGATAATCTGGAAAAAAACCTGTTCCTGTGCTGGGACGGGGCGCGCTTTTATCCCATGCCGTGGGATATGGACGCGGCGTTTGGCCGCCGCTACAATGCGGAGAGCAGCGCTGGGGACGGCCTGTATTCCGCGCCGTTCTTTGAAAAGCTGCTGGAGACGCCCGCATTCCGGGAGGCGCTGCGCGCGCGCTGGAAAACGCTGAAAAAAACGCTTGTGCCCGAAGCGATCATATCGCGCTTTGAAAGCGTTTGCGCGGAGCTTGCGGCCTGCGGCGTTTGGGAGCGGGAGCGCGCCCGCTTCCCTGACTATACGGATCTGTCTACCGGCAAAACGCATGCGCTCGACCCTGCCGGCGAAATCGAGAATCTGCCCGCTTATCTGACCCGCCGCGCGGAACTGATCGAAGGGTGGATCATCCGCCTGCCCTGAAACGGAGGAAAGAAATGACGACCGTGACCGCTGCGGCCCTATGCCTGGGCGCGCTGGGCTGCCTGCTTGCTTCAATGCGCCCAAAGGCAGGCGTGCCGCTGAAAAAATTTCTGCGCGCGGCTGCCGGCTGCATTGCTCTGTCGCTGGCGCTGGAGGGCGGCTTGTTTCAGTATGACGCGCTGGCCTCCCGCGGCCTGTCGCCCGAAGCGCTGGATATGAAAAGCGCCCGGATCGATGAGAACGGCGCGCTGTTTACCGGCCTGTCGCTTGAAATGCGCTATGTGGACGCGGTGTTTTCGGGGCCGACGGGGGTTGCCGCGGTCAGCTTTGCCGTGCAGGACGCCGCCTACGCCAAGGGAATGGCCGAGGCGTACAGCTGCAAAATCAATCCCGGCGGCGGGCGCTTTGCCACGGCGCATGCGCGGGTGGAGAGCCATGGCGCGGCCACCGCGCTGCGGATCTCCTATCCGCAGGACTGCACGCTGCTGTCGGTCACCGTCAACGCTCCGCAGGCGTACCGTTTTTCGCTGCCGCGGCTGATGTGCCTGCTGCTGCCGCTGCTGCTGGTCAGCCTGATTTTGTGCTTTGGACTGTGGAAGATACCGCTGAACCGCGGCAAAACCGCGCATCGTGCTGTTTACGCGCTCTGCTGTGTGTTTTGCCTGCTGCTGTGCGTATGGGTGCATGTGCTGTGCACGCCCTATGACCGCACGCTCTTTCCATATACCAGGGCGCTGGAATATCCTTTTGAGAACGGGGCGTATCAGTACCGGTCGCTGACGCATGCCGTGATGTTTGACGCGCTGGTCAAGGGGCAGGCGCATATGGACGTACCGGTGGACGAGGCGCTGCTGGCGCTGGAAAACCCCTATGATCCCACCCAGCGGGCGGAGAGCGGCGCGCCGGTCATGTTTGATTACGCGCTCCATGAGGGGCGGTATTACGCCTATTTCGGCCTGACGCCGGTGCTGGTGTTTTACGCGCCGTTTTGCTTGCTGACGGGGTATTTGCCGTCTTATACGACCGCGGCGTGTTTTTTCGCCATGCTGTCGATGCTGGCGGCCTTCCTGTGCGTGTGGGAAATGGCACGGCGGTTTGTCAAAGCCCCTTCGCTTTTGATGCTGTGCCTGACGGCGGGTGCCGTGGCGCTGGGCAGCAACGTTTTGATGGTACAGGCCTGCGCCGACCGCTATTATCTGAGCATTGCCAGTATGCAGGCGTTCTTCTTCCTGACGCTGTGGGCGGGCTTTGCCGCCGTGCGGCAGAAAAAGCGTCTGCCGCGCACGGCCTGGTTTGCGCTTTGCGCGGTATTCACCTTTTTGTGCGTCTGGTCGCGCGCGACGGGGGCGCTGGCCGCCGCGGGATGGATCGCGCCGTTGTTTATTTTGGTGCTTTGCAGCCGCCGCCACGGATGGCGCCGCAAGCTGGCGGACGCGGCCGGCTATCTGGTTCCCCTGTGCGCCGGCGCGGCGGCGATCATGGCTTATAACGCGGCGCGCTTTGGCTCGCCCCTGACCTTTGGACAAACCTGGCAGCTGACGCTGGAGGACATTCACTATAACCGTCTGTCGCTGCGGGATATCGGGCATGCGATCTATTATTATTTCTTTGACGGGCTGCGCCTGACGGGCGAGTTTCCCTATATCACGACGGCTGCGGCGTACATCAACCGCTCGGGCAACTGGTTTTACGGAGTGGCCAACGCCGGGGCGCTGACCATGCCGGTGACCTGGGGGCTGCTGCTGATATGCTGCCTGCCGGAAAAGAAGCGGCGCGGGCAGATGGCCGTATATTTGACGGCAGCGCTTTTCACGCTGCCGCTGGCGCTGTCGGGCTATGCGATCGCCGGGGTGGCGCAGCGGTATGTGTGCGATATTCAGCCCACGCTGTGCCTGGCGGGGGGCATGGTTTTGCTGGCGCTTTCCAGCCGCGATATTCAGGAAAACCGCGGACATACGGCGGTGATCCACAGCGCGCTGTGCGTTTGCACGTGCCTGATCGCGCTGGCGCTGGTGTTCAGCAATTACCGCAATTTTGTGATGCAGTATGCCCCGGACCGGTATTTGCAGCTGTATACCCTGTTTACGCTGCTGTAATGCAAAGGAGAAAATGCCATGGATACGATCGCTGTGCTGCTTCCCTGCTATAACGAGGAGCAAACCATCGGCAAGGTGGTGCGCGATTTTCACGCGGCGCTGCCTGAGGCCGTGATTTACGTGTATGACAACAATTCGACCGACCGCACGGCCCAGGAGGCGCGGGAGGCCGGGGCGGTGGTGCGCTTTGAGCCGCGTCAGGGCAAGGGGAACGTGATCCGAGCGATGTTCCGCGATGTTGACGCGCGCTGCTATCTGATGGCGGACGGCGACGACACCTATCCGGCCGAGCATGCCCGGGAGCTGATCGCGCCCGTGCTGGAAAAGCGCGCCGATATGGTGGTGGGCGACCGGCTTTCTTCCACCTATTTTACCGAGAATACCCGCCGCTTTCACGGCGGCGGCAATTTGCTGGTGCGCAAACTCGTCAATCTTTTTTTTCAGGGGAATCTGACCGATATCATGACGGGCTACCGCGCCTTTTCGCCCGAATTTGTCAAATCCTTCCCCGTGCTTTCAGGCGGTTTTGAAATTGAGACCGAGATGAGCATCCACGCGCTGGACAGCCATCTGCGCCTGCTTTCGGTGCCGGTGCAGTTCCGGGAGCGGCCGGAGGGGAGCGAGTCCAAGCTCAATACCGTCAGCGACGGCGTGCGGGTGCTGCGCACGATCCTGCGCTTGTTTCGCGACTATAAGCCGCTGTTCTTTTTCACATTGATCGCGGCGGCGCTGGTGCTCACGGGCGTGGTGCTGCTGGCGCCCGTGTTTGCCGAATTTTTCCGTACCGGGCTGGTGCCGCGCTTTCCCACGCTGTTTTTCGGCAGCATCTTGTGCCTGGCGGGCTTTTGCTCGCTGATCTGCGGCCTGGTGCTGCATACGCAGGGCATGCATCACCGCCAGCAGAGCGAGGTGCAGCGCAATATCATCGCCATGCTCTGGCGGCAGATGGAAAAAGAGGATCAGTGAGCTTTTGTTTGGGGCATTCTGAGATATAATAAACAAAAACGGAGGCGCGAGCGTGACGGAAAAAAACAAGTCGCTGGTGGGCGGCATTTCGATTCTGGGCCTGGCCGGGCTGATCTGCAAGGTGGTCGGCGTGCTGTACCGCATTCCGCTGGCGGCCTATATCAGCGCCGAGGGGCTGGGCATATATTCCAAAGTATTTCCGGCCTACAATCTGCTGCTGACCATATCGTCGGCCGGAATACCGGTAGCCATTTCGCGCATGGTGTCGCATTATGTCACGCGCGACGATCCGCGCGCGGCAAAGCGGATCTTTTCGGTGGCGGCGCCGCTGTTGACAGCGCTGGGATTGATTGCCACGCTGCTGCTTTTGTGCGGCAGCGGCTATATGGCGCGGCGCGTAGGCACGCCGGAGAGCAAGGCGGGCTTTATTGCCATTGCGCCCAGCATTTTGCTGGTGTGTGTCATGAGCGCGTTCCGCGGGTATATGCAGGGACACCGGCGCATGATGCCCACCGCAGTATCGCAGCTGATTGAGCAGGTAGGCAAGGTGGCGGTGGCGCTGCCGCTGGCGATCATGGGCATGCGCCGCGGCGGCCCGGCCATGGGCGCGGCGGGCGCGCTGCTGGGCACCTCGCTTGCCGAGGCGGCGGCGCTTGTGTATATGCTGACCGCGCATCTGCGCGCGCGGCGCGGCTTTGACGCGGCCCCGCAGGCCGAGCCGGGCGAGCGCCTGACCAACCGTTTGATCGCGCGCAGGCTCCTGGCGGTATCGGTGCCCATCACCCTGGGCGCGTGCATTGTGCCGCTGGCCTCGCTGATTGACAGCTTCATGATTACCCAGCTGATGGAAGCGGGCGGCATGGCGGAGGGAGAGGCGCTGGCGCGCTTTGGTCTGTATTCGGGTATGGTCATTACCCTGATTAACGTACCTACGGCGCTGGCCATGGCCATGAGCACCAATCTGGTGCCTGACATTGCCAGCGGGGTGGCGCGCGGGGATCGGGCTTATATTGCCCGCGAGAGCCAGACCGGGCTGCGGCTGGCAGCGGTGATCGGCTTTCCCTGCTCGGTGGGCATGAGCCTGCTGGCCCGGCCGATCCTGTACCTGTGCTACGCCTATTCCAATACCTATACCGCGGCGCAGCTGGACGTGGCGGCCAGCCTTTTGCAGGTGAGCGCGCTGACGATTGTGCTCTTTACCATGGTGCAGGCGACCAGCGGCATTTTGCAGGGCTGCGGCAAGCAGCGCATTCCCATGTATACTTTGGTTGCCGGCGTGGTCTGCAAGGTAGCGCTCAACTATGTGCTTATCGGCATTCCGGAAATCAATATCCATGGCGCGCCCATTGCCTCGCTGGTGTGCTACACAGTGAGCATGGTTCCCAATCTGTACTATGTGGGCAAGTACGCGGCCGGGCGTTTCCGCTGGGGCGATATTGCCGTGCGGCCGCTGCTGGCCTCGCTGGGCATGGGCGCGGCGGTTTACCTGCTGTGGCAGGTGGCCTTTACGGAGCGCTTTCTGCACTTGGGACGGCTGAAGCTGCTGCTGGCCGTCATCGCGTGCGTTGGGGCAGGCATTGTGGTATACGCCATACTGGCGCTGCTGCTTGGCGCGGTGAAAAAAGAGGATCTGCCCGCGCGCCTGCGCCGCAGGATGAAATGAATAAGGAGAGGCTATGCATCAGATTACCGTGGTATCTTTGGGAAACGGCGCCCGCGCGCAGCTGACGATCGGGGCGCTGGAGCGCCTGCGCGCCTCGCGCCGCGTGATTTTGCGTACCGGGCTGACCGACGCGGCGGCGTATCTGCGCGAGCAGGGGATCGCCTTTGAAACGCTGGATGCGCTGCATGAGGAATGCGAGGACTTTGACGAGCTGATTGCCCGCGCCGCGGAGACGGTGGCCAGGGCGGCGGGGCGCGCCAACGTGGTGTACGCGGTGCTGGATGCGCTCAGCGACGAGACGGCGGCGGAGCTGAAAAACCGGTATCCCGATAAGGTTGTGTTTGCCGAAGGCGCGTCCGGCGCGCTGCCGTTTTTGCAGGCGGCGGGCGCGGCATTGCCTGTGCGCATCGCGGCGGCATCCTCGCTTGCGGTGCCCTCCACACAGGACGCGCTGCTGGTGATCGAGCTGTCCTCGCGCCTGCTGGCGGGGGAATGCAAGCTCAAGCTTGCGCCCTGGTATGGCGATGAAGCCGAGGTGCTGTTTTTCCCGCCCTCGGAAAAGGCGCAGCGCGGCTTTGAACGCATTCCTCTGTGCGAGCTGGACCGGCAGAAAAGGTACGATCATACGGCGGCGGTCTATATTCCCTGCGTGCCGCTGGAAAAGCGCGAGCGCTGCGATATGTGGGATCTGGTGCGGGTGCTCAGGCGCCTGCGCGGCCAGGGCGGCGATCCCTGGGATCAGGAGCAGACGCATCGGACGCTGACCCGTTATCTCATCGAGGAGGCGTATGAGGTCAGTGAGGCGGTGGAGAGCGGCGACTGGGCGCATGTGGCGGACGAATTGGGCGACGTGCTTTTGCAGGTGGTCTTTCAGGCGGATATCGGCGCGCAGTATGGCACGTTCACCCTTGACGAGATCACGACCGATATTTGCCGCAAAATGATCGAGCGGCATGCGGGCATTTTCTTTGGCGGTCAGGACGGAAAGAATGCGGAGGAGATTGCCCGCGACTGGGAGCGCATGAAACAGCGGCAGCGGGGGAACACTACCCGGGCGGCGGCGCTGCGCGATGTATCGACGGCGCTGCCGGCGCTGCGCCGGGCGGAAAAGATTTTTGGAAAGGCCGTACAGATGGGGCTGGATACGTCGCTTTTGACGCAGGAGGGCGCGGCGGGCGAACTGCTTATGGCGGCGGAACGGCTGCGCAAGGCGGGCAAATGTCCTGAAGAGGAGGTAGCGCTATTGCTCGCGCGCTTTGTCCGGCGGGTGGAAGAAGCCGAAAACAACGCCCAAATTGCGGGAAAATCGCCGGAAACCTTGACAAGCGGCGAAATAAATGTATACTTGTCTAAGAGTGAGTCTTCACCGCCCCGTTCGGGGTGTTGACAGCAAGCTGTCATTTATCAAAGAAAGGAGAAAAGCGTCATGAACAAAACTGAGTTGATTAACGCGGTAGCGGCAAAGGCCGACATCAGCCGGAAGGACGCAGACAAAGCGGTTTGCGCTGTGATTGATGCAATGATCGGCGCGCTCAAGACGGGCGAAAAGGTGCAGATCGTCGGCTTTGGCGGCTTTGAGGTAAAGGAGCGCGCGGCGCGCATGGCCCGCAATCCGCGCACGGGCGAGGAGATTGAGATCCCTGCGTCCAAGGCCGTTTCTTTCAAGCCCGGCAAGGGACTGAAAGAAGAACTCAACGGCTGAAGGGGATTTTTTCAACGATAAAAGATAAAAAATGATCGGGCGGGGGAGGGTATGCTTTCCCCGCTTTTTGATTTTGTACAGGAGGCATGACCATGAGCCACGGCAAGCTGATCCTCATTGCCGACGATGAGGTGGGCATTCACGAGTCCCTGCGGCTGTATCTGCACCGCGACGGGTATGAAACCTATTCCGTTTTTCGCGGCAGCGATGTGATGGAAGCCTTTACGCGCATGCGGCCCGACCTCGTTATTCTGGACATTATGATGCCGGGACGCAGCGGCACGGACATTTGCGCCGATATTCGCCGGGTGAGCATGACGCCGGTGATTCTTCTGACGGCAAAGGGGGAGGAGGCCGACCGCCTGCTGGGCTTTGCTCTGGGAGCGGATGACTATATCGTTAAGCCCTTCAGCCCGCGGGAGCTGGTATCGCGCATTCAGGTGATTTTCCGCCGCCTCAACTCGCTGGAAAGCGCGCCCGCGCAGAGCCAGGTGCTGCTGGGCAATACGGCGATCAACCTGGCCCGCTATGAGGTGCGCGCGCGGGGCGAGCGGGTGATTATGTCTCCCAAAGAGGTAGAAATTCTGCATTTGCTGGGGGCGCATCCCGGACAGGTGTTTACCCGCGAACAGTTGCTGGACTCGATCTGGGGGTTTGATTTTGACGGCGACAGCCGTGTGGTGGATACATCGGTCAAGCGCATCCGCAAAAAGCTTCCCGAAGGCTGCGGCGTGGCGCTGCGCTCGGTATATGGCGTGGGCTACAAGCTTGAGGTAGACGAAAATGCATAAATTCCGGCAGTTTGCCACCTGGTTTACCATCGTTTTGTGCCTTGGCGTGATGCTTTTTTCCACGTTTTTTTATGTGGTTTCCAGCACGCTGGCGCGTAACGCCGCGGCGCGTCTGACCCGGGCGGAAATGGAGGCAGGCGTGCGCGGCGGCATGGCAATGCTCAGCATAGGCGCGGAAAAAGAAGAGACCGTGGCCGCTTTGCGCGCCGCGGTCAATTCCCCGCTCAACGCCGCCAATTTTTTTTATTTGTTTTTTGACGACGAGGGCCAGCTGCTTTGTTACAGCGACGGCGCGGCCCCGTATCTTTCAGCGCTGACGCCAAACCGTATGCGCGAAGCGCTGCATACGGGCGAAATCCTCTCCCTGGATGTGGGCGCGGCCGGGAAAGAAATTTGCCTGATGGGGCAGAGCGGCCCGGCGGGGATGGTGCTGGCGGGCAAAACGCTGCAGGACAGCAATTCAGCCATGGAGAGCTTCCGCAGTCTGCTTTTCCAGTATGCGCTGCCGTTGGCCATTTTATTGGCGCTGGTGCTGGTAATGCTGTCCCAGCGGCTGCTGCGCCCGGTCAACATGCTGGTTGAGGCGGCGCAGCGCATCAGCGAGGGCGAAACGGTGACCATCAACGAAAAAAAGCTTTCCGTTGAGCTGCGTCCGCTGGGCGGCGCGTTCAATCATATGTCGCGCAGACTGTCCTCGCTGATTGGCGCGCTGACCTATGAGCGCGATACCGTGTCTCTGGTGCTGGAAGGGCTGGACGAGGGCGTAATCGTTATGGATGAGGCGGGCGACGTGCTGCGCGAAAACCGCATGGCGCTGCGCCTGCTGGGCGGGCGGCAAACACAGGAATATGTGCGGATGGCGGATCGGCTGCGGCAGGCGGTAACCTGCGGGCAGGAGCCGCTGCGCTTGCAGCGCGGCGAGCGCACGCTGCTGTGCATGTTTTTGCCTATGCCGGTGCGGCCGGAAGGGCGGCGCGGAGCGCTGGCCGTGGTGCGCGACGTGACCGAGCATGAACGGCTGGAGCGTACCCGGCGGGAGTATGTAGCCAATATTTCCCATGAACTGCGTACACCGCTGGCTTCCATGCGCGGGATCACCGAGGGACTGCGCGACGGGCTGGTGACGGGCGAAGAAGAAAGGATGCGTCATTATACGCTGCTGCTGGGCGAGGTAAAGCGACTCTCGCGGCTGGTGGACGATCTGCTGGAGCTGAGCAGCCTGCAATCCAGCAGCGCCGCGTTTGCGCCCGAGCGTGTGGACACGGCGGAAACGCTGCTGGAGCTGCATGACCGCACGCAGAATCTGGCGCAAAAAAAGGGGGTCGCGCTTTCGCTGGTTCTGCCGGCGGAACCGCTGCCGCATGTACAGGCCAATGAAGACCGGCTGCAGCAGGTGCTGACGATCCTGCTGGATAATGCCGTCAAATTTACTCCCGAGGGCGGAAGGATTACGCTGGGAGCGGAACCGGCCGTGCGCGGCGTGCGTTTTTTTGTACGCGATACGGGGGTGGGAATGGACGAATATACGCGCAAGCATGCCTTTGAACGTTTCCATCAGGCCGACCGCAGCCATAGCGCCAAGGGGAGCGGACTGGGGCTGGCCATTGCCCGCGAGGTGATGCAGCATATGAATAGCCGTATTTTTGTCAATAGCCAAGAAGGAAAGGGGAGCGAGTTCTATTTTGTGCTGCCCTGCTGGGAGGAGAAAAAGGCATGAGGTATGCTGCCTGCGCCCTGTTTGCGGGAATGACCGTTTGCTATTTAACGTATCAGCGTCTGCGCTATGGAATGCCGCGCCGCCGCGGCCGGGAAATCTTTTTTAAGTGCGCGGCAACGTCGATGGCTGTGCTGCTGGGTTTGCTGGGATGCCTGAAAAACGGTATTGCGGCAAACTGGGTGCTGCTGGCTGGCTTGGCGGTCTGCACGGCGGCGGACGGCGTAATATGCCGGCGCTTTCTGGCCGGCGGGGCGCTGTTCGCTCTGGGACATGCGTTATACATGATCGCTTTTTGCTTGATGAATCTGCCGGGCTGGCGCAGTCTGATCGTTTTTTTCTGCCTGATGGGGCTTGTAACCTGCGTGCTTGGCACATGGCGCGCGCGCATTGGCCGGCGTTACATGTTCTTCTATACCTATGCCATGCTGCTGTGCGTCATGACGGCGATGGCGGCTTCCCAGCCGCCGCTTTTTCTGGCCGGGGCGCTGCTGTTTGCGTTTTCCGATGGCCTGCTCGGTTATCTGCTGATAGACCGAGGACATGTGTATCTGGATTATGTAAGCTTGGGGGCGTATTACCTGGGGCAGTTTTTGCTGGCATGGGCCATGACGGTATACTGAAAGGGAAAAGCATGATTGAAATTGTGGATACCTATGAAGAGATCAAAGCGCTGCTGGCGCAGGGCAGTTTTGATATGGAGCGTTGGAAGCGCTATGCCGCCGCCGTTGCTCCGGGCCTGCCCGCGCTGATTCGCAGGGATATCCAGGAATATGACTTTGAAAGGCAGATCCTGCCGGTAATACGGTTTTTTTATGCGCACGAAGCGTTGCTGGACGAGGCGCACGCCTCGTTTGTGCAAATAACGAAGGACCTGTCCGCGCGGAGCCGGGACGTGAACAGCCAGGTGATCTTCTATATGGGCTTGTGCAGCGGCGCGGGATGGGCTACGGTGCTGGACGGCGTGCCTGCGGTGCTGCTGGGCGCGGAGAAAATCGTTGAGCTGCACTGGACGGACCGCCAAAGCATGGCCGGACTGATCTATCATGAGTTAGGGCACCAGTGGCATTTTCAGCACAGAACGGCGGCGGGATTTGCCCAAACGCCCCGCGGACAGGCGTTGTGGCAGTTGTATACCGAGGGCGTGGCCATGTATTTTGAACAGGAGCTATACGGCGAAGCGCATTTTTATCATCAGGATCGCGGCGGCTGGCTATGCTGGTGCGAGGAGCGGCGCGCAGAACTGGCGCGGGCGTATTTGCGCAGGCTGGACGCCGGCGGGGCAGAGGATTTTTTTGGCGATTGGCGCAGCTATGAGGGCCATTCGGATGTGGGATATTATCTGGGGGCGCAGCTGGCGCGCAGGGCGGCGGAGACGCGCGGCGTCAAGGAATTGCTGAACATGACGGCGCGGCAGGCGGAGAAGGAACTGAAAATGCTGGCAGGCGTCCATAAAACAAATGAAAGCGGGGAAGAATGGTGCTGAACCCAACATGCCAGGCGGATGAAGCGCTGCTGAGGCAGAGCGTCCTGTTTCTGGGCATGCCGTCTGCACAAATGCAGCAGGCGCTGGCCTTTTTCCGCGCGCGGACGCGCGCGCATGTCAGGGGCGAGAGCATCAAGGAAGCGATGCAGCCTATGCGTGCCTTCGGACTGGTGCTGCAGGGGGCGGTCAGCGTCAGCATGACGGACATCAACGGGCGGGAAATGCTGCTGTCTCATGTGGCCGCTGGGCAGACCTTTGGCGAGTCGCTGTGCTATTTGCGGGCCGAAGCGCCGATTCGAATTGCGGCGGCGGCGGACAGCCGGGTGCTGTATCTGCGCTGCGAGGGGCTGCGGCGGGCGGCGGAAACGCCGCTACAGGCCGAGCTTCAGCGGCGCTTTACCGCCATGCTGGCCCAGCGTACCTTGCGCATGAACGACCGCATCCAGATTCTTTCCCGCGGCAGCATTCGCGAAAAGCTGGACGCGTTTTTTACCGAATGCGCCCGCGACGCGGGATCAAGCAGCTTTACCGTTCCCTTTGACCGCGCGGGAATGGCGGCTTACCTTGGCGTAGACCGCAGCGCGCTGTCGCGCGCGCTTTCGCAAATGCAGCGGGAGGGCATGCTGACCTATTGCAAAAACCGCTTTCGGCTGATAAAATAGAGATGCGTTGCAAATGCAACATACAATGGCTTGCACAGCAGCTACAATAAAACCGTCCGCAAACGGACGAAAGGAAGTATAACTGCCATGAAAAATATCAAAAAACTCATTGCAATCATGCTGGTGCTGCTGCTGGCCGTGTCGTTTTCCGTGTTTGCCCAAGCGGAGGATGTGCGCCTGGCCGCGCTGAAGGGGCCCACTGCCATGGGGCTGGTGCGGCTGCTGGATACGGCGCAGGGGTATGATTTCATGCTGGCCGGTTCGGCGGACGAGATCACGCCCAAGCTGATTCAGGGACAGATCGATATTGCCGCCATCCCGGTCAACCTGGCCTCCGTGCTCTATAACAAAACGAACGGTGCGCTGGAGCTGGTGGCGGTGAACGCCCTGGGCGTGCTCTATATTGTAGAAAAGGGCGGCGAGAGCGTGCAGTCCATTGCCAGTCTGAAAGGGCAGACCGTGTATGCGACCGGAAAAGGCTCTACGCCGGAATACACGCTGACCTATCTGCTGGCGCAGAACGGCCTGGAAATCGGCAAGGACGTGCAGGTGGAATGGCGCAGCGAGCCGACCGAGGTGGTGGCGCTGATGGCGTCTGCCGACCATGCCGTTGCCATGCTGCCTCAGCCCTATGTAACGGTGGCCGGCGCGAAGCTGGAAAACTACCGCGTGGCGCTTGATCTAACGGCGGAGTGGGATCGCCTGGAAAATGGCAGCCGTCTGATCACGGCCGGCATCGTTGTTCGCAAGGCGTTTGCCGCTCAGTATCCGGAGAAGGTGCAGGCCTTTGTGGATGCGTATGCGGCTTCGGCGGCATACGCTAACGAAAATGTTGCCGAGACTGCGCAGCTGATTGAGAAATATGGCATTGTGAACGCCGCCGTGGCGGAAAAGGCGCTGCCCCAGTGCAATATTGTTTGCCTGACGGGGGAAAGCATGCGCGAGGCGCTGAAGGGGTATCTTGAAACGCTTTACGCGCTCAATCCCGCATCGGTGGGCGGAACGCTGCCCGGAGAGGATTTCTACGCCCTGTATGAAGCTCAGAATACCGCTGAATAAACAAACGGTTTACCGCGCTCTTGCCGTGCTTTGCTGGCTGCTTGTCTGGCAAGGCGCGGCTTGGCTTTTGCATCAGCCGCTGCTGCTGTCCTCGCCTGTACAGGTGGTGCAGCGGCTTTTCGCGCTTTTTTTGCAGAAAGGCTTTTATCGCGCCTTGGGCTTCAGCCTTTTGCGCATTTGCGGCGGCTGCCTGGCAGGAATGCTGCTGGGAATGCTGCTGGCTGTGCTGAGCGCTTTCTGCCATGCGGCGGAATATCTTCTGCATCCGCTGATGACGTGTATAAAATCCGTGCCGGTGGCCAGCTTTATTATCCTGGCGCTGGTATGGCTCAGCTCGCGCAGGCTGAATGCATTTATTGCTTTTTTGATGGTGCTGCCCATTGTGTATGGCAGCGTGCTGCAAGGGCTGCATGCGCTGGACAGGCAGCTGAATGAAATGGCGGTTGTATACCATATTCCCTGGCCGCGGCGGTTTCTTTTCATTGATTTGCCGCAGCTGAAGCCTTATCTGTTCAGCGCGGCGTCGCTGGCGGTGGGAATGAGCTGGAAGGCGGGCATTGCCGCCGAGGTCATCGGGATTCCTTCCGGCTCGATCGGGGAAATGCTGTATCAGTCTAAAATATACCTGGATATGGGCGGGCTGTATGCCTGGACGCTGGTGATCGTTCTGCTGAGCATGGCTTATGAACGCCTGATGCTGCTGTGGATGCGGCGGGGCTTTGCCCGTCTGGAGCGCCTATGACGATTACGCTGGATCATGTTTGCAAGTCCTATGGGGAAAAGGCGGTGCTGCGGGATGTAACGCTGACGCTGCGGCCGGGCGTTACCTGCCTGATGGCACCCTCGGGAACGGGAAAAACCACGCTGCTGCGTTTGCTGCTGGGGCTAGAAAAGCCTGACGCGGGAACAATATGCGGCATGCCCGCGCGCAGCGCCGTATTATTCCAAGAGGACCGGCTGGTTGAGAACCTGACTGTGCGCAAAAACCTGCGCCTGGCGCTGGGCCCCGATTATCCCATGGAGCGGTTGGCCGCGATGCTGTCGTCGCTGGGAATGGAAAACGTGCTGGAACGGACGGCAGGCATGCTCTCGGGCGGCATGAAGCGCCGGGTGGCGCTGGCGCGCGCCTTGCTGTATGACGCGCCTGTGCTGCTGCTGGACGAGCCCTTCAAGGGCCTCGACGAAGAGAATCGCCGTTTGGCCCGCGAAGCGGTATGCAGCGCGGCAAACGGCAGGACAGCGCTTGTGATTACGCATGACCGGGAGGATTGCGTGGCGCTGCAAGGGCGGATTGTGGAACTGGAGAAGATCAATAAAATATGAAGCGGGAAATGATCCTCAATCGTTTGTGCTGCCGCGCGGGGGAAGACGGGCCGCTGCTGTGCTGGGGAATCGGAGCGGAGGAGGAGCCGCAGCCTGTATATGAGCGAATTGCGGCGCTGACGGAAAAACCGTTCCGGATGCTTGCGTATACCGTGCAGGATTGGCGCAAGGAGTTTACGCCCTGGCCCGCGCCCGCGGCCTATGGGGATATGCCCTTTGCCGGAAATGGCAGGCAGACGCTTGACTGGCTATTGGCGGCGGTGGCAGGCGAGACAGGGCCCGTTTTGATTGGCGGTTATTCGCTCAGCGCGCTTTTTGCGCTGTGGGCTTTTTATGAAAGCGGCAGATTTTGCGGCGCGGCGGTATGCTCGGGCTCGCTTTGGTATACGGGCTGGGCGGATTACATGCGGGAGCATGCCGCCATGGCGAGGTCGCTGCTCTATTTCAGTCTGGGGCGCGGCGAGGCGCGTGGGCGGCTGTCGCCGGGCACGGCCGTGGAGGCGCAGCTGCTGCATGCGCAGCATGACCCCAATGTGAGCGAGTGTACGCTTGTTTGGCATCCTGGCGGGCACTTCCACAACACGGACGAACGCATGGCGCAGGGTTTTGCCTGGCTGCTTGAATGTATATAAAAAAAACCGGAGATCGTTGCCGAGCTCCGGTTTTGTGTTTGAATATCAGGATTTGTCGGGGAAGTCGCCCTCATAAAGGTAACGCTGCGTGGCGGGGCCTGCCTTGCCGTCCTGAGAAAGACCTTTGGCCTTCTGGAACTTCTTTACCGCTTCGACAGTAGCGTCGCCATAGTAACCGTCGCAGCTGCCGCTGAAGTAGCCGGCATTTTTAAGCGCCTTTTGCAACTTGGTTACTTCGGAACCCATGGTGCCCTTTTCAAGCGTTACATAGCTGCCGTCCGGCGCGGCGGTCACGCGCACATAGGCGTTGGGCGTGGGCGTAGGCCGTTCGGTGACGCGGGGGGTATTGGTGACGCGGGGCGTATTGGTGGGCTTGCTGGTCGTGTGCCCCGAAGAGGTGGAAACCGATCCGGCAAAGAGCTTTTGCAGCGTGGTTGCGCCCGCTTTGCCATCCGCCTTCAGACCGTTGGCGGACTGGAAGGCCTTGACGGCGTCCTCGGTTGCTTGGCCGAAATCGCCGTCCGCGGAGCCGGAGAGGAAGCCGTAGGATTTGAGCTTGCTTTGCAGCAGGCGTACCGCGTCGCCGCTGCTGCCCTTTTTCAGCGTCATGCCAATGACGCCCACGGCGCCGCTTGTTTTTTTGGCGCCGGAAGAGTAGAGCTTGTCCAGCGTGCCGGGGCCGGCAATGCCGTCGGAATCCAGACCGTTGCGCTGCTGGAAAGCAATGATTGCCTGTTCGGTAATATCGCACACCTTGCCGCTGGCGCTGCCCGCAAGATAGCCCAGATCGATCAGACGGTTCTGCATCTGGGTTACGTTGGCTCCGCTGCTGCCGCTGGAGAGATACACGTTCTCGGTTTTGGGCTTGTTGGTCACGCGGACAGTGGGCGTGGGGGTAGTGCTCGGCCTGGCGGTCGCTGCCTTGGAGGAGGAGAGTTTGTTCAGCGTGGCGGGGCCGACGACGCCGTCTGCCCGCAGGCCGTTCTGCGCCTGGAAGGCCTTGACGGCGTTTTCGGTATATTCGCCAAAGTCACCGTCGGTCTTGCCCTCAAAATAGCCCAGGCGCTTGAGCGCGGCCTGAACGTTTTTCACCGCGTCGCCCTGCGCGCCGCGCTTGAGAAGGCCATTGTCCGGCGTTGTGCTGGGATTGATGCTGGATGAAGGCGCATTGGACGCGACGAGGGGCGGTACTGTAGCGATGCCGATGGTGGTTTGCGGAACGCCGGAGCCGGTCGGCTGATCCCAGCTTTGCTGATTGGGGTCCGGCGTGGGGGTTGTGATTTCCAGCGTGGGCGTAGGTTCGTTAGCGGGTTTTTCGGTATAACGCTTCCAGGTGTCGCTCGTATCCGGCGTATCGTTTTTGTCCGGATCGACGATGCAGCCGCTCAGCGCCAGGCACAGTATGCACAGCAGCACAAAAAGCAGTGCCGGTTTGCCGATACGTTGCTTGTTCATTTCCTTCCCTTCCTTCCAGCAGGTCCGCGATTGCTTACAATAATAATGACGAGGCAGGACGCGGTTTTGTTCCAAACGATAGAAATTTAATCCAGCGATTCCATGCCGGTAAAGACGATCCCCTGCATGCCGGCCCTGCGCGCGCCGGCGACGTTCTCCGGCCGGTCGTCAATGAACACGCTCTCCTCCGGGGCCAGGCCGTAGCGTGTCAGCAGCAGACGGTAAATGCGGGGATCCGGCTTGATCAGCTTTTCCCGCGCGGAGATGACCATCCCGTCCATTTGGGCAAAGACGGAGGAAAAACGCGCTTCCGCCCGGGCAAAGGTGTGAATGCCGTAGTTGGAGAGCACATAGACCTTTTTGCCCTGCGCGTGCAGCAGGGGGATCATATCGCAGGTGGGCAGCGCGTGCATGTATTCCTGAAAATGCTCAATTACATGCAGGGCTTCCGGCCAAAGCGCATCGTCGCCTGCGCGGCGCGCGGCGCAGCGGGCAACCTCCTCCTCGCTGACAACGCCCTCGTCCAAACGCAGCCACAATTCGTTTCCAAAAACGTCCTGCGCATGGAGCCGCCCCTGTGCAGCGGGCGAAAGCAGACGGTCAATAAACGCTTCGGGTTCAAAACTGAGCAGCACACGGCCTACATCAAAAACCACGTTTTTGCTTTGCGAGATCAGTGCATGCATGGCTCGTCCTCCTGTCCTTTGTAACCGTACTCAGCATAACACAGATTTGTAACAATTTCAACGGTTTTTCTGATATTTGACAAAGGTTGTAACAATTTATTCGTTTTCGCGCTTTTTAACGGGCAATCCGCCTTGACAAGAGGACGAGGGTTGGATAAACTGGCAATATGGCGGATTGTACCGGCACGAAGAAAGGAGAACGCCATGGACGAAAGACAAAAACGCTTGTCCCGCGCGATGCTGTGGGATGCGCTGATTCTGTTTGCAGTGTCCGCTTATGAATTTGCTACGCGGGTTGACGCCATGTGGGGCCCGCTGAAAATGTTTGTGCGCATGGCTGTGGGGGAGCGCATCCCCCTGGAGCGGGTAGCGCAATACGTGGATTACAGTATATTTGCCGCGCCGCTGTTTTTGCTGCTTTGCGCGGTGCTGGCGGCGGCGGCGCTGTTTGCCCGCCGGTCGCGGCGCGGCTGCGCGTGGCTGCTGCTGCCGGGTCTGGCATTGGGCGCCTGGGGCTTTTGCCTGCGGATGACGCTGTTTGGCGACTTGCTGCGCCTGTTCAAGCTGCTGCCGTTAGTGTGTCTGGTGCTGCTGATGCTGCTGCGCGCCGCGCTGCGTCCGGCAAAAAGGCAGGCATCGCCTGTGCCGGTGCAGCAGAGCGTAGTATACCGGCCGCGCCGGGCGCGCCGCCGCGCTTCGTAGAAAATGAAGGAAAGGAATAATAGAAGTATGAAAAAGTATTTTGCCGCGTTTCTTGCCTGCCTGATGGCGGTGGGGCTGGCCGTTCCCGCCGCGCTCGGGGAGGAGATCAACGTTTCTTTTGAAACGGCCGCGCTGACTTATGACAGCGGCAGCGAAACGGCGCTGGCGTTCGTCGCTTCCGCCGCGCCTGAAAGCGACCTTTTGCTTACGGTGACGGACAACCGTAAAAATACCTATACCGTGGTGCTGCCGGCGGGGCAGACCCGGACTGAAATGCCTGTTGCCAGCGCTGCCAGCGCTAACGGCAGCAAAACGGTGTATACCCTGCAAAAGGGCGAGGGCTATGCCCGCAAAGCGCCCTATGAATGCGCGGTCACGGCGCGCGCCGCCACGGTATATTCCTTTGCCAATGCGGTATACCAGACCTATGAGGGCAGGGATCTTACGTTTAAGATCCGCGTTGCCAATCCGGATCGGCTGGCGGCCGATACGCAGGTGACGGTGCGGGACGAGGACGGCAACGTGCTGGAAACGATCAGCCATAATCCGCGCCGCACGGGGGCGTACAGCTTTACCTACAAGGCCGACAGTAGCTGGCGGCCGGGCAAAACGCTTTCCGTCTGGGTGGACGGCCGCGAGCAGGCGGATTCCAGCGCGCTGATGGCCGTAGGCGTTACGGGCACCAAATCGATCTATGGCGTGCGGCGCGACGATAACAGGATCTCCTTTACCATGGACTGCGGTTCGGGCGCCGACAATCTGCCCTACATTTTGGATACGCTCGATCAGTTTGGGCTGAAGATCACGTTTTTTGTCACGGGCAAATTTGCCGAAAAGAATCCCGACATGGTACGCGAAATGGCCGCCCGCGGGCACGAGATCGGCAACCATTCCTGGTCGCATCCTTCCTTTTACGAGCTGACACCCGAGGAGATGCTCAGCCAGCTGTCCCGCACCAGCGATCTGGTGGAGGAGCTGACCGGCAAGCCTACCGTGCTTTTCCGTCCGCCGGAGGGAAACTGCAATTCCAAGATCCGCGCCATCGTTAACGCTGCCGGGTATGAGGTGATCCGCTGGACGCATGAAAGCTATGACGCGCGCAAGGAAGCCTCGCAGGAGCGGTCGCTGAAGTTTTCGACCAAGGATATGAAGGGCGGCAGCATTATTCTGACCCATATCGACGCGGACTGCACGGTAGCCGTGCTGCCGCAGATTCTGCAATGGTACCAGGATAACGGCTTTGAGGTGGTGCCCGTCAGCCAGCTGATTTATCATGGAAATACCGCGACTGATGAAAACGGCCTGCAATATCTGATCGATTAAAAAACGATTTTCCGTTTGAAAGGATGCTGCACGTATGTCTTCTTCCCTTCGGCGCGCACGCGCCGTGCTGATTGGCGATAAGGCCTTTTACAAGGCTGTGCTGGCGCTGATTATTCCGGTTATTATTCAAAACGGCATTTCCAATTTTGTCAGTCTGCTGGATAATCTGATGGTCGGCGCGCTGGGTGACAGCGAAATGTCGGGCGTTGCGATTGCCAACCAGCTGGTGTTTGTGTTCAACCTGTGTATTTTTGGCGGTTTGTCCGGCGCCGGGATCTTCGGGGCGCAGTTTTTTGGCGCGGGCGATATGAAGGGTCTGCGCGATACCTTCCGCATCAAAATGTATGAGGCCATCGCGCTGTTTATCGTGGCGGCAGTTGCGTTTCTGGGGTTTGGCCGGCCGCTGATCGCCCTCTTTCTGAAGGGAGACGGCGACGCGGTGCAGGCGGCGCAGATGCTGGATTTTGGTATGGAGTACCTGCGCGTGATCTTGATCGGCCTGCCGGCCTTTGCCGTGAGCCAGTGCTACGCCGGTACGCTGCGCGAGACGGGGGAGACCCGTTTGCCCATGGTGGCCAGCGTGACGGCGGTTGCCACCAACGCGATTTTTAATTATCTGCTGATTTTCGGCCATATGGGGCTGCCGCGCATGGGCGTAACGGGCGCGGCGCTGGCTACGGTCATCAGCCGTTATGTGGAACTGGGCATCATTGTGATTGTCACGCACGCGCAGCACTGGCGTTATATCTTCATCGAAGGCGTTTACCGCACGCTGAGCGTGCCGCGGCCGCTGCTCAAGTCGGTGCTGCGCATGGGCTCGCCGCTGCTGTTCAATGAAGCGCTGTGGTCCATCGGCATGAGCACGCTTACCGCCATTTATTCGCTGTGCGGGCTGACGGTGGTATCGGCGCTGAGCATTACCAGCACGATTACAAACCTATTCAATGTGGTGTTCATGTCCATGGGTACGGCGGTATCCGTCATGGTGGGACAGGCGCTGGGGGCGGATGATTATGAGCGCGCCCGCGGCACGGTATGGAAGCTGTGCGCGACCGCCGTGGCCGGCGCCGTCGTGATGGGGCTGCTGCTGGCGGCGACCTCTTCCGTTATTCCCCGCGCGTATGCGGGAGTAGGCGATGATGTGCGGGCGCTGTCTTCGCAGCTGCTGATTTTTTCGGCCTGCGCCATGCCGGTTCATGCCTTTGCGCATTGCGCCTATTTTACGCTGCGCTCGGGCGGCAAAACGGTCATCACCTTTCTGTTCGACTGTGTGTATACCTGGATCATTTCCGTGCCGCTGGCGTATGCGCTGGTCACGTTCCTGCATTGGCCGATCCGTCCGGTGTATGCCTGCCTGCAATTCATCGATATTATCAAATGTATTATTGGCTATGTGCTGATCCGCCGCGGGGTGTGGATTCAGAACATTGCCAAGGCGCATCAGAATGCGAACGCTTGACTATTGCATTACCGCCGGGGAAGAAGGCTGGCCGCTGCTGCGTGTTTTGCAGCAGCGGCTGCATTTATCGCGTCATTGCATCAGCAGCCTGAAATTCAGCGAAGGCATTCTGCTGGACGGGCAGCAGGCGCATACCGGCGTGCGGGTGCGCGCCGGACAGCGGGCGTCGGTATGCCTGCGCGACGCCGCGGCCGCTTTGGAGCCATGCCATATGCCCCTGCGCGTGCTCTGGCAGGACGAGGATGTGCTGGTGGTGGATAAGCCTGCGCCGCTTCCTTCCATCGGCAGCGTGCGTCAGGCAGGGGCTACGCTGGAAAATGCCCTGTATGCATATCTGGGCTGCCCGGAAGGCTTTGTTTACCGCCCGGTCAGCCGTTTGGACAAAGGGACAAGCGGCCTGATGCCCGTTGCCATGAACGCCCATGCGCATGACCGTATGCAGCGGCGGCTGCACAGCGAGGAGCATGTGCGCATCTATCTGGCGGTGACGGAAGGCGCGCCGCGGGAGGACGAAGGCGTGATTGATCTTCCTATCGGCCATGCCGAGGGGGTCAAACGCTGTGTTGACGCGCATGGAAAGCCTGCCCGGACGTATTATACCGTGCTGCGGCGCGCGAAAAATGCCCGCGCACTGGTCAGGCTGCGCCTGGAAACGGGGCGAACGCATCAGATCCGCGTGCATATGCAGGCGCTGGGCTGCCCGGTGGCGGGGGATTATTTGTACGGAACGGAGCTGAAAAGCATTCCCGGTCGGTTTGCCCTGCATGCGGCGCAGCTGTCGTTTGCGCATCCGGTGACAGAGGAAATGCTGCGCTTTGAAAGCCCTTTGCCGCCGGAGCTGGAAGCGCTGCTTAACGAATAAAAAATTTTTCCAGCCGTGGGATAATTTGCCGCCGCTTGTTCGTTCTATGTGTGAAGCGCTTCAGGGCAGACTGCAGCCGCCCGGAGCGCAAAGAACGGGGGAGGGAAACCGTTATGAAGGCAAAACGGATTACGGCGCTGATTGCGGCGCTGACGCTTACGCTGCTGACGTGGCTGCCCGCTTTGGCGGACGGCGAGGCATACGGCGCTTATTATATCATTGCCGACAGCGACGTTCGCCGCCTGAGCGAGAACGAGCTGTGGAACTATACCCGCGAGACGCTGCGCTATATCCGCAATGAAATTCTGGCGCGTCATGGCTACGCTTTTTCGCTGGATAAATTCTATGATTATTTTAACGCCAAGCCATGGTATGAGGCGGGCGGCTATGGTACGTCCAAGAAGCTGTCCCAGATTGAATGGGACAATATCTCGACCGTAAAGAAGGTTGAGTCGGCCATGGATCAGCTGGGCACGCTGAACAAAAACGGGATGGATATTGCCGACGTCATCGCTTATCAGAATTACTATGGCGGATACGGCAACCGGATAAGCTTTGGCAATGCCCGCGGCGGCGGTTCCGGGCTGACCGTTGCGGAAAAAGAACCCGGCGGCGGCAGCTCCCGCGATCCGCTGACGGAAGCCAAGCCGGCAACGCCGCAGCCCAATTATATCTACAATACACAGTATATCATTCCCGACAGCGATACCCGCCGCTTGACAGAGGGCGAGCTGTGGGCCTATACCCGCGAGACGCTGCGCTATATCCGCAACGAGCTGCTGGCACGGCACGGCTATGTATTTGGCGACAACAAGTTCGGCCGCCATTTCAGGACCAAGAGCTGGTACAGCGAGGGCGGATACGAAAACGCCGTGCTGTCCGGCATTGAGTGGGACAACATTAACCTGGTAAAAAAAGTGGAACGCCTGATGGACAAAATGGGGACGGAGAACAGCAATCAGCTGGACATCGCCACCATTCAATATAACCAAATGAACAATACCTGCCCCGGCAGGTAAAGAAAGGGACATATTATGAAAACACTTGATCGTATTTTGGTACTGCTTCTCACCCTGCTTCTGTGTTTGCCCGGCGCCATGGCGGACGGCGAGGAAGAGACGCTTGACGAAACGGCGCTGTATATCATTGCCGACAGTGATACCCGCGAGCTGACGGCTGACGAGCTGTGGGGCTTTTCCTGCGAAACGCTGGGCTATATCCGCAACGAGATTCTGGCCCGCCATGGCTATGCATTCCATAACATGAAATTCTACAATTACTTTAACGCCAAACCCTGGTACAAGGCGGGCGGCTATACAGACATGAACTGCCTGAGCAATGTGGAACGCCGCAACCACAGCCTGGTACGGCAGATCGAAAACGCCATGATTGCCGATAAGAATGAGAACCTGGGCGGCGTGGATATTGCCGATATCATCGCGGCGCAGAACGAGCTGGGCGGGTACGGCAACGAGAAAAAGCTGGGCAACGAATACGGTAACGGGGACGGCAAGACCTATCCGGAGGAAGAGGCCGAAAAGAAGCTCAAGGAAAAGCTGGAGAACATGGCCGCCAGCGCCAAGCCCAACTATATTTACAACACCCAGTATATCATTCCCGACAGCGACAGCCGCCAGCTGACCGAGGAGGAACTGTGGGCTTACAGCCGCGAAACGCTGCGCTATATTCGCAACGAGCTGCTGGCGCGCCATGGCTACAACTTTGGCGACAACAAGTTCGGCCGCTATTTCAAGACCAAGAGCTGGTACAGCGCGGGCAACGACAATGACAATTTGGCGCTTTCCGGCCTGGAATGGCAGAATGTCAACCTTGTGCGCAAGGTAGAGGGCTATATGGATCAGCTGAAGACCGAAAATACCTCGGGGCTGGATATCAGCACGATCATCAGCAACCAGAACGCGAATACCTGCCCGGGAAAGTAAAATCAATATTCTGCTGATAGCCGGGAGCCTCGCAGCTTGTTCTGCGAGGCTCTTTGTGCAGCTTCAGCGCGTAGAACCGTGCCTTGTCCATATGCAAGGACTCAAGCGCGGATCTGCGGGCAAGCGGCGCTTCAAATACAATTCCCGCTATACCATATATCGCTTGGCAGGCTGGAGATTGCCCTCCGGGAGCGCGGCGGCATATCAGCTCATACCCTCCGGAAAGGCGATAGCGCTCTTTCCATGGGAAGGTAAGTGAAAGCGCCGCGCAGGTATTCTTCGCCGGTTTTGGCAAAATGGTTTTTTATCCAAAATGCTTCGCTTTGCGGATTGCCTTTATCAATGGCCAAGCGTATTTTGCAGAAATCATTTGCAGATAGAAGCTGAGCGCAGTCATTGACGATCATGGAGCCGACGCCCTGGTTTTGCACGGCACGGTTCGTCATGAAAAAGCCAATGAAAGCAACGTTGTTTTCCGGATAATGCAAAATCAGATCCATAACGGCAATGAGCAGATCTCCTTGGAAATAGCCAATGTAGTATTTATCGGCGTTTGTTTTTCCGGGCGGCAAGGCGGACATGTCCGCCAGTATGCTTTCCATGGTGACAAAGGGCGGGTGATATTGGTAAAATAATTCATTGCGGCTGCAAAGGGCAAAAATGGCGCTGCAGTCGGCGGGAAGCAGTTTTCTAACAATGTACTGCGTTGAAAAATCGTGTTCATTCATATTGCTTTGATTCTTTCCGGCATACAAATTAAGAAAAGAGGATGACGTAAACACGCCATCCTCTTTGAATACCCAAACAGGGCTTAGTCGCGGCCGACTTCCTTGATCTTGGCAGCCTTGCCCTGCAAACCGCGCAGATAGTAGAGCTTCGCACGGCGCACTTTACCGCGGCGGATGACCTCAATGTGGTCAACGCGGGGGGAGTGCAGCGGGAACGTGCGCTCAACGCCAATGCCGTAGCTGACGCGGCGAACCGTGAAGGTTTCGCGGCAGGAGCCGTTGCGGCGAGCGATGACAGTGCCTTCAAACGCCTGGAGGCGTTCGCGGTTACCTTCAACAACCTTAACGAACACACGCAGGGTGTCGCCAACATTGAAGGCGGGCCGATCGGTACGGAGTTGCGCATTCTCAATAGAACGGATGATTTCACTCATGGTAGTGGTTCCTCCTTCCCTCATAGACGTTCATGCCGTGCCTTGCACGCAGAGGACCGCCCGTTTCATACAAAGAAGATTATAGCACAAAGAATCGAAAATTGCAAGCAAAAATGAGAAATTCACAAAGAGAAAACGGATCGGGAGGTTTGCCGCTATTTCAGATACATGACGTATATCTGGCAGGGATTGCCGGCGTCCCACAGTGTTGGCAGCACCTCAAATTCCTTGAAGCCGAGCGAAAGATAGAATTTGTTTGTTATATCATATTCGGCGTAATGGCCGCTTTGGACGGTTTTTACCTGCAAAAAGGAGTAGCCCTGGCGGCGCGCCGCCTCGCATGCCCTGACAAACAGCGCGCGGCCGATCCCGCGCCGGTGATAGGACTTGAGAACGCCCATCGCGTATAGCTCCGTCGTATCCGCGCCGCTTTCCCTCAGATACAGGAAGCCAACAGGCGTTTTCCCGTCATAGGCGCAGAAAAACGGCGCGTCGGCGCTCTTGGCAATGTATTCCTCCCGCGCTTCAGGGATGCCGAACCAATCAGGCAGGGCTTCAAGTATCAGGCGGGAAATTTGCTGCTTTTCCGCCGCGCAGGCCACCTGGCAAATGTTCATGAAAGGCTCCTTTCCGGCGCATTATTTTTTCCTTTCATAGCGGACGCCAACGCGGACGGAGGGCTCCTGAGCGCCGCTGGGGGTAAAGGTCAGCGTTTCCCCCTCCAAACGCAGAATACCCGTGCTGCCGCGCACCTCGCGGTTTTGCAGCAGGAGGGATACGATCTTGACGTTCAGCGCCGGGCCGCCGCCGCGGGTCAGACCATCCTTCCAGAGGGTAAAACGGCATCCGTCGCGCCAGGCAGAGCAGCCGAAGGCTTTTTCGCTCTCCTGCACAGGCTTGCCGCAAAGTGGGCAGACAGCGCCTGCGACAACGGGCATTTTTGCGCGGCTGCCGCCGCGTTTGCCGCGTTTCATTTCCTCGGGAAAATCCTTTTGCGGGGCGCTGTCGCGCGCATACTGCACCAGAAAAGCGCTCATACGGCGAATGCCTTCCATAAAACGGGCGGTATCGCGTTGATTATGGGCGATCTCGTCCAGCGCCTGCTCCCATTTTCCGGTCATTTCCGGAGAGGCGATTTCCTCGGGGGCGACCTCGATCAGCTGCACGCCCTTATCGGTGGCCAGAATGGCGCGGCCGCGGCGCTGCGCGTAACCGACCTGCAAAAGCCGCTCGATGATGGCGGCGCGCGTCGCCGGGGTGCCCAGCCCCGCGTCCTTCATCGATTCGCGCAGGGCTTCGTCCTCAATGGCACGACCGGCGTGCTCCATGGCGGAGAGCAGGCTGGCGTCGGTATGGGGGGCGGGCGGTTTGGTGGCGCATTGCTGGACGAACGCTTTCTGCACCGTACCGGTATCGCCTGCCTGCAAAGGCGGGAGCGCGGTTTCCGGCGTGTCGTTATCGTCCGCTTTCTTTTTGCCGCGCGCTTTTTTGCCGGCGGCTTCCTCCTGCTGGTAGAGCGCTTTCCAGCCCATCTCCTTGACGGTGCGGCCCAGAGAGCGAAAGACCTCGTCCTCGCATTCTGTGACAACGCGCAGCGCATCGTAGACATGGGCGGGATAGAAGGCGGCCAGCATGCGCCGCGCTACCAGATCGTAAAGGCTGCGCTCGTCGGGCGGCAGCTGGCTCAGGTCGGCAGTGCGCGGCGTGGGCAGCAGGGCGTGATGGTCGGAAACCTTGCTGTTGTCAAAAATGCGTTTGGAAACAAACAGCTTGCCGTCCTCGCGGCGTTCCATGCCCTGCGTCAGCTCCCGGTAGGGGGAGGGCAGCGCCCTGAGCGTTTGATAGAGCTTGGGAAGCATGTCCATGGGCAGATAGCGGCTGTCGGTGCGCGGATAGGTGAGCAGCTTCCATTTTTCGTAGAGTGCCTGGGCGATTTTTAGCGTTTTGTCTGCCGTGAAGCCCAGCATGCGGTTGGCGTCGCGCTGGAGAGAGGTCAAATCATACAGCTGCGGCGGCAGCTCCTTTTTTTCTTCGCTTTGCGCCGAGCGCACGCGGGAGGGCTTGCCGCGCACCTGAGCCGCCAGCGCGTCCGCGCGCGCACGGTCGGCGATGCGGTGCGCCGTTTTTTCTTCGGCGGCGTTTTCGTCGAACCATTGGCCGCTGTATGCGCCAAAATCAGCGGTCAGGGTATAATATTCAACGGGTTTGAAATTCTCAATCTCTTTGCGGCGGCTGACAAGGATGTTCAGCGTGGGCGTTTGCACGCGGCCGATGGACAGCAGTGCGCCGTAGCGCAGCGTAAAAGCGCGGCTGGCATTCATGCCGACCAGCCAATCGGCTTCCGAGCGGCAGACGGCGCTTTTGCGCAGTCCGTCATAAGCGCTGTCGGGCCTGAGGGAATCAAAGCCCTCGCGGATGGCCTCGTCGGTCATGGAGGAAATCCACAGGCGGTCTACAGGCTTTTGGCATTTTGCCTGGGCGTAGATATAATGGAAAATCAGCTCGCCCTCGCGCCCCGCGTCGGTTGCGCAGATGACGCGCTCGGTTTCCTTATCGTTTATCAACCGCTTGACAATAGTGAACTGCTTGCGTGTTTTAGGGATGATTTTGGTCGGCAGCGTATCGGGGAGAATGGGCAGATCATCCATGCGCCATTTTTTGTATTTTTCGTCGATTTCATCCGGGTCGCACAGCGTAACCAGGTGCCCAAGCGCCCAGGTGACGGTATATTTTTCGCCGATCAGGCAGCCTTCGCCATTGCGGCCGCATTTAAGCACACGGGCGATATCGCGCCCTACGCTGGGCTTTTCGGCAACAATGACAATCATGGACGCACCTCAGCCGCACGCAGCTTTTTTTCGCCGCGAACGGATAAAAACGCAAGCGCCGCACCCAGCAGGGATATAAACGCCCAGGCGGCATAGACCCAGCGCCAGCCCGCGGCATCGCTCAAAGCGCCGGTTGCCACGCCCGCAAGGGCAGAACCCAAATAGATAAAGCAGTCGGCCAAACCGGCGACCAGGCCGACGCGGCCGGCGTTTTCGTACTGCATGGGAATCAGGGTGGTAATCATGGGATTGACGCCATAGTTGGCCGCGCAGCACAGTCCCATCAGCAGCGCGCAGAAAAACGCGCCGGAGGCGGGGAACAGCAGGACGGAAATGACGGCGCTGCCCATCAGCAGCGTGCCTACCGCTCCGCGGGCGCTGCCGCGCAGCAGATGGTAGCAGCGGCGCACGAGCAGTACGCCCAGCAGATTCAGCAGCGGGATAATCAGCGAGAGCAGCGTGGAATGCACCGAGAGGCTGCCGCCGCCCAGGGAGAGGATCACCGGCGCCCAGGAGACAATGCCGTCCCGCACGAAGCCGTTGCAGACGCAGCAAAGCAGCAGCGCGGCAAGACCGGTGGAACGCAGCATCGGTCCAAGCGGCATGGCCGGGACGGCGCATGCCCGCGCCGGCGTTTGAACGCTGCCGGGCGCTGCTTCCTGACGCAGAAAGAGCCAGGCGGCGGCGCCGGCAAGGGTCATCAGCCCTGCCGGGACGATAAAGGAGCAGCGCCAGTTAAGCGCCGAGGCCAGTATGCCCGATATGCCCCACGCGGCCAGATGGCCGAAGATGATCGTAACGGAAAGAAGGATCGAAGCGCGTTCGCGCTGCCTGCCCTGAAACCATGCGGCGGTGAGCCTGACAATGGGCGTCCACAGCATGGACTGCGCGGCGCCGTTGAGCGCCCAGAGGATGACCATGCAAAGGTAATTGCTGCACAGGGCAAACGCCGCGTTGCACAGCGCGGAAAGGATCAGCCCCAGCGCGATGTTGAGCCGGGCGCTGACGCGGTCGGCCCGCATGCCGTTGACGATCTGTCCGGAGGCGTATATCATGGCGAACATTGTTTGGAATATGCCCGCGCGCAGATCGGTCAGCAGCAGGCTGCTTTTCAGGTCGGCTAAAACGGCCGAAAGATTCAGCCGTCCGGTATAGGCTGCCGAATAGCAGAGAAAGCATAGCAGCAGGATATGAAACTGCTGCCGGGAAAACCGCTCTTTTTCCGGCATAATGGAAGGACTCCTTGCGTTATTGATTTTCGCTGAGCGCCCGCAGCCTTTGCGCCTGATCTTCAATGGTCAGCGCGTCGATCAGCTCGTCCAGCTCGCCGTCGGTGATGGCGGCGATTTTATACAGTGTCAGCCCGATGCGGTGGTCGGTCACGCGCCCCTGCGGGAAGTTATAGGTGCGGATGCGCTCGTTGCGCTCGCCCGTGCCAACCTGCGCCCGGCGGTTCTGCGCGTATTCGCTGTCCGCCTCCGCCTGATAACGGGCATACAGACGGCTTTTCAGCTCGCGCATGGCCTTTTCCTTATTTTTCAGCTGGCTTTTTTCATCCTGACAGGTAACGACCACGCCGGTGGGCAGATGGGTTATGCGCACGGCGCTGTCGGTGCGGTTGATATATTGACCGCCATGTCCCGAGGCGCGGTAGGTGTCGATGCGGATATCCTCGGCGCGCACCTCCACGGCGACCTCCTCCACCTCGGGCAGCACGGCCACGGTGGCGGTGGAGGTGTGGATGCGTCCGCCGGCCTCGGTGACAGGTACGCGCTGGATGCGGTGTACGCCGGATTCAAATTTCAGGCGGCTGAATGCGCCCCGGCCGGAGATGGTCAGCACCGCTTCCTTCACGCCGCCAAGCTCCGTATCGCTCAGGCTGGTGAGCGCGGCGGCAAAGCCGCGCCGCTCGGCGTAGCGGGTGTACATGCGCAAAAGCAGCGCGGCAAACAGGCTGGCCTCATCGCCGCCCGCGCCGGCGCGTACTTCCAGGATGACGTTTTTATCGTCGTTGGGGTCGCGCGGCAGCAAAAATACGCGCAGAGCCGCGCTTTGCCGCGTCTCCTCCGCTTCCAGTGCCCGCAGCTCCTCGCGGGCGATATCGCCCATGTCGGGATCTTCCAGCAGCTCCCGCGCTTCCGCGATGTGCCCGGCGAGCGTTTGATAGGCGCGGTAGGCGCGAACGGCTTCTTCCAGCCCGGCATGCTCGCGCATGAGCGCCTGCCAGCGGGGCAGATCGGCAATTACATCGGGCTGGGAGATGGCAACCGCAAGCTCGTCCAGGCGCAGCGCCATGGCCTCGAATTTTTCCAGATATTTTGCTTCCATAAGGGTCAATCGTCGTTCATCTTGAGCACCTTCATGAAGGCCTCGCTGGGCACCTCGACCGTGCCGAACTGACGCATGCGTTTTTTGCCCTCTTTCTGCTTTTCCAGCAGCTTTTTCTTGCGGGTGATGTCGCCGCCATAGCACTTGGCCAGCACGTCCTTGCGCACGGCCTTGACCGTTTCACGGGCGATCACCTTGCCGCCGATGGCAGCCTGGATGGGAATGTCGAATTGCTGGCGCGGGATGACCTCGCTGAGCTTTTCGGCAATGCTGCGGCCGCGGGCATAGGCGCGGTCGCGGTGAACGATCATGGTAAAGGCGTCGCAGATATCGCCGTTGAGCAAAAAGTCGAGCTTGACCAGGTCGCTTTCCATATAGCCCTTGAGCTCATAGTCCATGGAGGCATAGCCGCGGCTGCGGCTCTTGAGTGCGTCAAAGAAATCAAAGATGACCTCGTTGAGCGGCATGTCGTATGTCAGCTTGACGCGGCCGCCCTCGTACTGCATATCCTTGAACACGCCGCGCTTGTCCTGGCACAGATCCATCAGCGTGCCCACATAATCCTGCGGGGTATAGATGGTGACCAGCACGAACGGCTCGCTCATGGAGGCGATCTCGGTCACGGGCGGCAGGTTGGCGGGATTGTCGATCATCACGGTATCGCCGTTGGTTTTGACCACCTCATAGATTACGCTGGGGGCGGTGGTGACCAGATCCAGGTCAAATTCGCGCTCCAGGCGCATCTGAATGATCTCCATGTGCAGCAGTCCCAGAAAGCCGCAGCGGAAGCCGTAGCCCAAGGCGACGCTGGTTTCCGGTTCAAAGGAGAGCGAAGCGTCGTTCATGCGCAGCTTTTCCAGCGCGTCCTTGAGGTTCTCATAATCCGCGCCGTCGGCGGGATAGATACCGCAGTAGACCATGGGGGTCACGTTGCGGTAGCCGGGCAGCGCTTCCGCGGCGGGCCGCGCCGCGTCCGTTACGGTGTCGCCCACGCGGGTATCGCGCAGATCCTTGATACTGGCGGCGATATAGCCAACCTCGCCGGCCAACAGCTCCTTGGCAGGCACGCAGCCGGGGGAAAGGTAGCCCGTTTCCACAACATCAAACTCCGCACCGGTCTGCATCATGCGCATGCGCATGCCGGGATACACGCGCCCCTGCATGACGCGCACATAGCAGATCGCGCCGCGGTAGTTGTCATACTTGGCGTCAAACACCAGGGCTTGCAGCGGCTGGTTTTCGTCGCCCTCGGGCGGGGGCATCTGGTTTACGACGGCTTCGAGCACGTCCTCGATGCCAATGCCCTGCTTGGCGCTGGTGAGGGGAGCGTTCTGCGCGTCAAGGCCGATCACCTCCTCGATTTCCTGGCGCACGACCTCGGGCTGGGCGGAGGGCAGGTCGATTTTATTGATAACGGGCACCGTTTCCAGATTGTGCTCCAGCGCCATGTAAACGTTGGCCAGCGTCTGCGCCTCGATGCCCTGGGTGGCGTCCACCACCAGCAGCGCGCCCTCGCAGGCGGCCAGCGCGCGGCTGACCTCGTAGGCAAAGTCCACATGGCCGGGGGTGTCGATCAGGTTCAGCTGGTATTGCTTGCCGTCGCGCGCGGTATAGTCCATGCGCACCGCCTTGCTTTTGATGGTAATGCCGCGCTCGCGCTCCAGCTCCATGGAGTCGAGGATTTGCTCCACCATTTCGCGCTTTTCAAACACGCCCGTCAGCTCCAGGATCCGGTCCGCCAGGGTGGACTTGCCATGGTCGATATGCGCAATGATGCAGAAATTGCGGATACGGGAGAGTCTGTTATCGCTCATCAGGCAGCCTCCGTTCTTTTACGGGAAGAGTTGTTTTTGAACACCCAGTTGCGCTGGATGCGGTAATTGGCCAGATACATGACAGCGTCGATCACGCACTTGAGCAGCACGCTGAGCACGCCGCTGCGCGGGGGGATGAAGTGATTCAGCCAGCCGAAGAGGAGGGTGGTGATGCACAGCACCGCCAGCGCCAGCACGGCATAGCGCCAGGCCGCGCCCCGGCATTCGCGCACCTGGAAGGCAAAGTTTTTGTTCAGCAAAAAGTTGACCGGCGCGGAGCACAGGCGCGCAATGGGGGTGGCCAGCAGCGCCTCGGCGCTGAAGAGAGCGCCCAGGAAGGGAATGTCCGCCATGTCCTTGAACACCAGGAACATCAAAAGCGACAGCACGGCGTAATCCAGCAGAAAAGACAGGATGGCGGCCGCCGAATAGCGCAGGAAGGAGCCAAGCAGGAGCTTATAGATGCGCCAGGAATCGCGCAGCGGGTGGAAGTGCGAGCTTTTGTTTTCTTCCAGATAGATCGTCTCGATAGGGATGATCTTAAAGGCGATTTTGTTCATGGCGCAGTAGATGAGCATATTCATTTCATATTCAAACCGGTCGCCGGAGATCGCCAGCAGGTCGTCAAAGCAGGCGCGGCCGACGGCGCGCAGCCCCGTTTGCGTATCGGGCAGCCAGTGGCCGTACAGAGCGGCAAAAACGGTGCTGGTGGTGCGGTTGCCAAAGCGGGAGCGGGCGGGAATACGCTTGTTTTTGCGGGAAAAATCGCGCGAGCCCAGCAGCAGCTCTTTTTTGTCGGGATCCATGGCCGCGCACAGCTTCAGCGTGTCCTTTACGGTGTGCTGGCCGTCGGCGTCGGCGGTAATCACGCCGGCGAAGGCGGTATGGTCGCGCAGGTAGGCAATGCCTGTGCGCAAGGCCTGTCCTTTGCCGTGGTTGACCTCGTGCCGCAGCACATGGCAGCGGTCGCGCCGGGAAAGCCCTTCAAAAATGGCGTCATATTGCGGCGCGGAGCCATCGTTGACAACAAGGATCAGCCCAAACCCCGCTTCAAGAAGGGAATCAACATAGACCGGCAGCCGTTCATCCGGCTCCAGGGAAGGAATCAGAACGCATAAATCTTTACTGAGCATACTCAGCCTCCTGGCGCGTGATAACGCATGGCGCTCCGCTTTTTCGCAAATTGCCATACATATTTTACTATACCATAAAAGTACCCTGCGCATCAACTAAAACATGCTGCCGCATCCGGAAAAGAGTACGGAAAAAGTGAGGCTGCGCACTTGATTGCAAGGTGGAAAAAGGCTATAATTATGAATGTTTGTTAATAATATGCCAACAAAGGACAAAAAAGTCATGATTGATATTCGGGAAGTAAAGACCCGCCGCGACCGGCTGCTGTTTGTGACCTGGCCCAATGCGCTCTACCGGAAAACGGAGCAGTACGTCCCCTCCCTGATCGGTGACGAGATGGCCAACATTGACCCCGCGCGCAATCCGGCTTTTGAATACGCCGCCATGCGGTTCTTTTTGGCATACCGGGACGGTGAGATCGTAGGCCGCGTGGGCGGGATCATCAATCGCGCCGCCAATGAAAAGTGGGGACAGAAGCGTATCCGCCTGACCCGGCTGGACTTTATTGACGATCCTGCCGTGTCCCGCGCCCTGATTGAAACGGTGGAAAAATGGGGCCGCAGCGAGGGCATGGAGGAGATTGTCGGGCCGGTCGGCTTTTGCGATTTGGATAAGGAAGGCATGCTGGTGGAGGGATTTGAAGAGCCGGGCATGTTTATAACCTACTATAATTACCCATACTATGTGCGTCACATGGAACGCATGGGCTATGAGAAGGACGTAGACTGGGTGGAATCCCGTCTGTATACGCGGCTGAAGGACGAGGAAAAAATCGGCAGGCTTTGCGAATATGTGAAAAAGCGTTATCGCCTGCACGTGCCAAGGATTGGCAGCAAGCGTGAGCTGAAGCCCTATATCGGCAAGCTTTTTTCCCTGATTGACCGCGAATACGCCGGGCTATACGGCACGGTGCCGCTGACGGAAGCGCAGGTACGGTACTATACCGGGCAGTTTTTGGCGTTGGTCAATCTGAAATTCATCCGTTTTGTGGAGAATGAGCAGGGAGAGGTGATTGCGTTTGGCTTGGCCGCCCCGGCGCTGGCGCAGGCCATGCGCAAATGCGGCGGCAGGCTGTTTCCCACAGGGTGGGCGCAGGTGCTCAGAAGCATTTATCGGCCCCAGGCGCTGGAACTGTATCTGATTGCCGTGGACAGCGAATACCGCCGCACGGGCACGGGGGCCATTCTGATTTGGGAAGTGCTTCAGGAGGCGCGCAAAATGGGGATTTCCTATGCCGAAACAGGGCCGAACCTGGAAGAAAATCAGAATATCCTGGGACTGTGGAACAACTGCGAGGGGGAACGCAATATCCGCCGCCGCAGGAGCTGGAAGAAAATGCTTTTGTAAAACATGCGCAGAAAAAAGGGCGGAGGGCGCTTTGGACTTGCCATTTCTGCGCCGCCCTGCTATAATGAACTGAGGTTCTGTTTTGCAACCATCGATTACAAGGAGTATGCAGCATGGCTGATTATTTTGATCCGAATGACAAACAGGCGCAGGAAACGCCCTATGTGCGCCATCGCCGTTCCGAACGGCATAAGGCGACGCAGGAGGGCGCGCCGGAAAACGATAAGCAGGAAACGCGCGTGCTGAAGCCGGCGACGCTCCCGCGCAATGAGGAAAACGAGCTGGACGCGACGCGCAAGGTTCCGGCGGCCGGCCTGGAAGGGTACAAACGTGCCAAGCCGGAGGAAAACGTGCGCTTTTACGGGGAAGAGGAGCAGGATTTTCGGGATAACGGACGATATCACGCGCAGGACGCGCAGCTGGACGGTGCGCTGTATCCGGAGGAGGACGAGGATGAGGGCTACCGTTCGCATGGCTGGCTGGTAGCGCTCATCTGCATTGTGATGGTGCTGGCCGTGTTTGCTGCCGGGATGTATTTTCTGCCGTCGCTGGTGGAGCGCCCGGGCGACGGAGGCGGGTTTGCCGGCGCGCTGTATGATTTGCGCGACAATATCGGCGGTCTGCTGGGCGTTGCCAAGGAACCGGCGGAGATTCATCTGTTCCAGACGGCCAACGCCTCTTTGCGGGTTGGCAGCCAGGCACAGTTCAACATTACAACCACCAAGGGCGTGCAGAATGTATGCCTGATGGATGAAATGGGCAATCGCCTGCCCGGCGCGGTGCAGTGCAAGGACGCCGGAAATACCACCTGGGTGGTGACGGTGCGCTTTGAAGACGTATATGTCGGAGAGGTTTACGCGGCCGTGCTGGAAAATGACGCCTGGCGCATGACGGACAGCCACCTGACGCTGCTGGTCATGGAGCCCACGGCCACGCCGGAGGCAACGGCGACGCCTACCGTCACGCCGGTCGTAACCGACGCGCCCGCGGTAACGGAAGCGCCGACCGCGGCGGCAGCTTCCATTGCAACGGAGCCGCCCGCTACGCCTGAAGCGGTCGCCTATGTGAACAACAGCGTTCCGACGGTGAACGTGACGGCGACCCCGACCGCAGCGCCTACCGCCACGCCGACACCCATGCCGACCGCGACGCCCACGCCTACGCCCACTCCCACGCCTACGCCGACCGCGACGCCCACACCTACACCCACTCCCACGCCGACCCCAACGCCCACGCCTACGCCCTTGCCGACCAGCACGCCCATGCCGCAGCTGTCAGCCGAAGCGGGCGGCAATACCGCGCCTGAGCAGCGCGGCTTGACGCAGACGGTGTATCAGAACGGCAAAAAAGTGACTGATCTTGCACGCGATATGGCTGTCAGCATGAATGCGCCTGAGCACTATGGCCAGTATGACGGCGTAATGGCTTTCCGCGGCGACAGCTTCCGTCAGAACGCCGCCTACGGAACGGTCGAAGTGGAAAACGAGGAGCTTTCCGTCGAGTGGAAATATCAGCTGGGCAGTATACGCACGGCGGATTCTGGCACGCTGTACGGCGTTGGCTGGACAGGTCAGCCGGCGATCATCAAGCTGGTGTATGAGCAGCGCGCCATGTGGTTTAATTTGTATGAGGAAAAGCGCAATGTGAAGCCGCTGCGCGAAGTGATCTTCGCGGCGCTGGACGGCAATATTTATTTCCTTGATCTCAACGACGGTCAGCCCACGCGCGATCCCATCAAGGTGGGTTATCCGCTGAAATCCAGCGTGGCGGTGCATCCGCAGGGATACCCTGTCATTGCGGTGGGCCAGGCGATTTCCAAGCTGTCCAACAAAACCGGCGATATCGGGTTCCATCTGTACAGCCTGCTGGACGGCAAAGAGGTGCTGTTCATGAACGGACGCAAGTCCAAACAGCAGGATCAGTATGCGGTCAACGGCGCGTTTGACGGTTCCGCGGTGTTTGATGTGAACAGCGATACGATGATCGTTGCCGGAGAAAACGGCCTGATCTATACCGTGGCCCTGAACAGCGAGTTCCTGGTGCAAAACGGCGGGGTGGTCATTGAGGACCCGGAATACAAGATCAATAAGGACGTTGTTACGCTCAAGACCAAATCTTCTGCCGAAGCGGATAAGGATACGGGCGTTGAAAGCAGCGTGGCGGTGTATAACCGGTATATTTACAGCGCCGATACGCATGGCATCCTTCAGTGCATTGACAGCAACACCATGAAAGCGGTCTGGGCAGCGGACATGGGCGATAATACCGACGCGGCCATCGCCCTGGACTTTGACAAGGACGGCAATTTGGGTTTGTATACCGGCAATACTATGTATGCGCGGCTGAACAAGAGCAAGACCAAGCAGCCGGTGACCATCCGTCGTCTGGACGCGATGACGGGCGAGGAGGTCTGGAAATACGAGATCAACTGCGTATACAACAAGGATCAGCTTTCCGGCTGCAAGGCCAGCCCGCTTATTGGACAAAATGAAATCGAGCACCTGGTGATCTTTACCGTCAATATGACAGGCGACAAGGATAAGTCCGCCATCATTGCCTTTGACGAGATGACGGGCGAGGTCGTATGGCAGCGCGAGCTGGATTCGGCGGCGATTTCTTCCCCGGTGGCGGTATACAACAAGGCCGGGAAGGCCTGGATCATCCAGGCCGACCAGAGCGGCAACCTGTATCTGCTGGACGGATTGACCGGCGCGGTGCGCAACGTGCTGCCGCTGGGCGGCGAGATCCAGGCGTCTCCCGCGGTGTACAATGATATTCTGGTGATCGGCACCTGCTCCAAGGATAATGCCTATATGTACGGCATCCGGATTCAGTAAACAACGTATAAAAAGAAGTGAGGGGCTGTGCGTCTCACTTCTTTGTATAAAGGAGAAGATTTTTGATGAACAAACGCTATCTTGTGGCGCTCGATCAGGGAACGACCTCCTCCCGCACCGTGATTTTTACCACGGAGGGCCGTATGATCGGCTCTGCCGCGCAGGAATTCAAACAGCATTATCCCAATCCCGGATGGGTCGAGCATGACCCCGGGGATATCCTTTCGACCCAAATCGAATCTCTGCGCGCGGCTGTGCGCAATACCGGAATCGCTCCGCAGGAGATTGCCGCCATCGGCATCACCAACCAGCGCGAAACCACCCTGCTGTGGGAGCGCGAAACGGGTAAATGGCTGCATAATGCCATTGTATGGCAATGCCGTCGCACGGCGCCCTATGTGGAGCGGCTGGTGAAGGAAGGGCATGCGGAGGCGATACGCCAGAAAACCGGTCTGGTGCCGGACGCGTATTTTTCCGGGACCAAATTGCAGTGGTTGCTGGACGCGCTGAATGTGCGCGCGCGCGCGCGCAGGGGCGAACTGTGCTTTGGTACGGTGGATTCCTTCCTGGCTTGGCACTTGGTAAAAGGGCATCCTCATGTGACGGACGCGACCAATGCCGGCCGCACGATGCTTTTCAATCTCCATACGCAGGAATGGGATGAGGAGCTGCTGCGCATGATGGATATTCCCCGCGCGCTTTTGCCGCGGGTGGTGGACAGCGCGCAGGTCATTGGCATGCTGGACGAAAATATCCTGGGCTGTGAGATTCCCGTGGCCGCCATGGCGGGGGATCAGCACGCTTCGCTGTTTGGCCAGGCATGCTTTGAAAAAGGCATGGCCAAAAACACCTATGGCACCGGCTGCTTCATGCTGATGAATGCGGGGAGCGAGTTCCGTCTGTCGGAAAACGGACTGCTGACAACCATGGCCTGGCGCTTGAACGGCAAGCCCACCTATGCGCTGGAGGGCAGCGTGTTTATGGGCGGGGCAACGATCCAGTGGCTGCGCGACGAGGTGCATTTCCTGGAAAAAGCGTCGGAAAGCGAGGCGGTGGCGACCTCGGTGCCCGATTCGGACGGCGTATATCTGGTGCCGGCCTTTACGGGGCTGGGCGCGCCGCATTGGAGCATGTATGCCCGCGGCACGCTGTTTGGCATGACGCGCGGCACCGGGCGGGCGCAGATCGTGCGCGCCGCGCTGGAGGGCATTGCCTACCAGAGCCGCGATTTGTTTGAAGCCATGGCGCAGGATCTGGGCGAAAAGCCCGCGGCGCTGCGCGTGGATGGCGGAGCAACGGCCAACGATTTTCTGATGCAGTTCCAGGCCGACATTATCAATGCATCGATTCAGCGGCCGGCCGTGTTGGAAACAACGGCGTTGGGCGCGGCGCTGCTGGCCGGTTTGGCGGTGGGCGTGTACGGCGATCTTGCGGAAACCGCCAACGGCTGGCATGTGGAGAAAAAGTTTGTTCCGGCAATGGCCGGCGAAAAGCGTGAAGAATTGCTTCACGGCTGGAAGCGTGCGGTAGACGCAGTGCTCTATTGGGCCAGAAATGAATAAAGCAAATTTGATGGGCTGCCGAAAAAGCTCAAAGGAATCTGAATAAGAACGAGAATGGGAAAAATGGGGCTTTTTCGATGCGCTGACAGAGCCGACTCCTTTTGATAAGGGCAGATGGGGCAGCGTCCTAAAATTCCGCAGAGCGAATGATCTGCGGAATTTTTTGGCGTTTAATGTTGAAATAATTGTGCTTATATTATATAATACACGCATTAGCATATTACATAAGTGCTTACTTATGGTAATACTGCTGAAACGGGAAAACGAAAACCGTTTGTTTTGGGCTTATGGGAGGCGGAACAGAATCGATAAATTCTGCTGAGATGATTTTCTGTTACACGATAGTGAAAATGAGAAAGGGCGTTAAAAAATGATGAGAAAGAGCAAACTTGTGTTTTGGGTGCTGATAGCGCTTGTTGTTTTTACCGTTCCTGTCTTTGCGGAGGGAAGCGCTCCCGCAGAAACGGTTACGGTTTCCACGGAGACGGAACTCAAAGCGGCAGTTCAGGCTTTGAACGAGGCTGGCGGCGAAAAAAATGTTGTTTTGGGCGCTGATATTGAAATGAATTCTGAGCTGTCGGTGCTTAACGGCGTTTTGAATATCATCGGTAATGGACATACGCTGGCAAGAAATGATGTAAGTATCAATATTCAGAACGACGCAGTGGTGAACTTGGGGAAAAAGGACGGTTCAGACTATCTTGTGTTAACTACCGTCGGGAATCCGCGGGCCAATACAAAGCCTATCATTACTGCTGCCCAAAAGGCAGAACTGAATATGTATGAGGGCGTGACGTTGAAGGATGCGCTCTCTCATGGTACGGCTGCCGGCGTTGCGTTGCAGGATCAAGCAGTCTTTAATATGTATGGCGGCATAATCGATAATTGCCGGAACGACGCATCGGTTGCCGGCGCCGTCGTGATTATCAACAGCGCTGCCTTTAATATGTATGACGGTACGATCCAGAACTGTTCCGGCTTGGACGGCGGCGCCATTAACTTTGGCTATGCAACGATCGGGGGCAGCCCTTACGGCCCGGCGCAATTCAATATGTTGGGCGGTGAAATCAAAAACTGTCATGATATCAATTATGGCGGCGGCGCGATTGGCGCGTGGACGGCGTCTCCGATTGCCATCAATATCAGCGGCGGTAAAATTTATGGCAACACTGCTGATGATAAAGGATACGGCGGCGCTATATTTGTATTTGCAACCAGCCCGGATGCGGTTGTGAATATCAGCAACTGTGAAATTTACGGCAACAAGGCCAACTATGGCGGCGGTATTTTTGTGTTTGGCGGTAAAGTCAATATTGCCGACGGCGTGAAGCTCCATAATAATACCGCGGTCAAGGCTGGCGATGATATTTACTGCAATGGCGGCAGGTCAAATGTCACGGTTGGTAAGGTCGGCAGCGACTTAATTCTGAACAGTGACTCCGGCGCGATTGACGGATATTATTACGATGGCGCAAATGATGCCGCTCCGGAAAATACTGATCGGTATGATCCCGATTCGGCTTACGAGTATGCGAAGTATGGCGTTAACAATACCGCTGAGTTTGCGCTGAAGGCGGCTCATGGCCCGGCGGTTCCTGTCAGCGGGATTGTAATGGAGGAGTCGGAAAAGACCGTTGACATTGCCAAGCTTGAAAAGTTCACGCTGAAGGCCGAGGTAAAACCGGACGATGCGACCGATAAGAACATAACCTGGGCGAGCAGCAATAAGGATATCGCCACCGTTGACGAAAACGGCGAGGTGACGCTGCTGAACAAAGGCAAGGTGGATATTACTGCTACGACTGCGGATGGCGGTTATACTGCTGTCTGCCATGTGACCGTCATCTGCACGCACAGGACGGAAGCTTGGCAGTTGGACGATGAAAACCATTGGAAAGTGTGTCAGATCGACGTTTGCGGCAGCGTCATTGATAAGGCCCCCCATATCTTTGGAGACTGGGTTGTGACCAAGGCGGCAACAACCACCGAAAAGGGCATGAAGGAAAAGAACTGTACGGTTTGTGGATATAAAATCCAGGAGGAAATCCCGCTTGTCGTTGAAATCCCGAAAACAGGAGACGAGACAAATCTGTTCCTTTGCCTGGCACTAATAGGTGTTTCCGGGGTTGGCCTGGTATCCGTACTGGTGATTTCGAAAAAGGGAAAGAGTAAGGCGTAAGTAAATTGATAAAACGCTCAGAGCGCTGACAAAGCCCGCAAACACAAAAATTCCTTCGAAGAAAGAGAAAATCGAAGGAATTTTTGCTTGCTGTGTCAACTTCACTTGCGGATGGCGGTCACTTACGTCTGTGTAAGCTCCCTTATCTGCAAGCTTGTTTCCTTGCCTTGCAGACTTTCTCAGCCTCTGCCCGTCTGTTGACTTTGCCAACAGACTGAGCGCCTGCCATGCTGCGGCAGGCGCTGCTTTTTACAAAAAATGCGGCGGTTCGCTGTTTATGGGGAAGCATTCTCAGGCTGAAAATGATAATATAACGACGGAGGTGGGAAAACGATGGATACGGGTGCGGTTGGCAAATTCATTGCCAAACAGCGAAGAATACAGGGACTGACCCAGGCGGAGCTGGGAGCGTGCCTTGGGGTCAGCAACAAAACGGTATCCAGGTGGGAGAACGGCAACTATTTGCCGGATCTGTCGCTGCTGCGTCTATTGGCGCAGACGCTGCATGTCAGCGTGGATGAGATTCTGGCGGCAGAGAGCGGGGAAAGCGCAGCCTGGAAACAAAGCGCCGCGCGCAGTCCCTTTTCGTTTGCAGAGCGGAAAGCGTACTTCAAACGCAAATGGCGCGGGGAGCATGCGGCGCTGCTGGCGCTGCTGGGCGGGATCGCGCTGGCTTGCGCGATCTTACCGCTTGTACTGAAAATGCCATGGCTGTACGGATTGGCGCCTTTGGCGGCGCTCATGGCGTATGCGTATCAGCACAACCGGATGATGCGTTATGTAGAAGATCGGTTATACGGAACAAAATAGGATATAAACAATGCCCGACGAAACAATGCGGTTTTCGCCGGGCACCATTTATACGGTTATGCGATAAAGGAAAGCGCGGTAAAAACGACAAAGCAAAACAGGTCTGCGCCCAGGAGGCAAACGTCTTTTTCATCATCTTCCAAGTCTTCGAAGGTGACAGGCGGCTGCTCGTCAATATAGTCGATCATATCGCCGGCGCTGCGTGTCGGTTTTTTGCGGATGTTGACGCGTTTCATCATCAGCCTGGGCAGCCGCACGCCGTCCAGCCGAAGATAGGCGATCCATGCCAGCGCCGCAAAGAAAACGCCCAGGAACATGAACACATACATTTTGAAATGAAACGGATGCGCCAGCAAAAAATCAAGCAGCAGGGCAAGCATAAGAGCGAGCAAGAAGCGGTTGGCGGCCGTATAGAGCCAGGGGCGCAGCAGCGGCCGCCAGGAAAACCGTTTTGATTTGCGCATGAAAATCATCTGCCTTTCTTCAATAATATACGCTCAAAACGATAAAAATGCAATATGTTAGCTGCTGATAAAACATGAGCATGAATAATATCAAAATAAAAAATGCAAATTTACCCTAAGCAAAGTGCTTGAAAGATACTAAAATGTTTATTTACTGTATTTAAATTGCATTTTGCTTGACATATGGATATCTGCAAAGTATAATCCCGTTTATACATCGCAGCGCGGTGTAGAAAACGATGAGGAGGAAACCACATGAAAAAGTACCTGTCGCTGATCCTGGTACTCGTGATGATCCTGTGCAGCATGTCCGTGATGGCCAGCGCTGACGAAATCACCGAATTCCATGATTATCAAACTACTTCCAACGAGATGGAGACCTTTTGCTATCTGTATACGCAGAAGTCGGCGGATCTCAACGTCCTTTCCAACTGCTACGATCATTTGCTGACCAATGATCCGCAGGGCGCGCTGGTTCCCTGCGCCGCCAAGGAATATTATACCGAGGACGGCGGCATGACCTGGACCTTCAAGCTCAACGAGGGCATGACCTGGGTGGACTACCAGGGCAATTACAAGGCCGACGTTGTGGCGCAGGACTTCCTGACCGGCCTTGAATGGGTGCTGAACTATCATAAGAACGCCGCCGCCAACAGCTCCATGCCCATCCAGATGATCAAGGGCGCGGGCGAGTATTATGAGTACACCAAGGCCCTGCCCGAGGAAGAGGGCAAGGCGCTGGGCCTGGATAAGCTGACCGAGATGGTAGGCATTGCCGCTCCCGACGATTACACCGTGGTGTATACCTGCCTGGACAAGCTGGCCTATTTCCCCACGCTGACCTGCTACAACTGCCTGGCTCCCATCAGCGCCAAGATGATCGAGGAGATTGGCGTGGATGGCTTCTTCGGCGCTTCCTACGATACCCTGTGGTACAATGGCCCCTACACCATCACCTACTATGTGCAGGGCAACGAAAAGACGCTGACCAAGAACCCCTCCTACTGGAACAAGGATAACGTAAAGCTGTTTGACGCGGTCAACATCAAGATGGTGGACAGCGTGGACGTGGCCTTCCAGCTGTTCCAGAACGGCGAGCTGGATTACGTTGAGCTGAGCGAGTCGATGATCAATACCATCAACAACAACGCTTCCAACGAGTTCAACAAGAACCTCGTTCCTACCCGCCCCACCAAGTTCTCCTACAACTGGAAATGGAACTACGCCAAGAACAAGGAAGACGGTACGCCGGATGACAACTGGAACAAGGCTGTTGCCAACGAAGCCTTCCGCAAGTCCATCTACTGGGGCCTGGATATGGGCATGTATCTGGCGCGCATCAACACCATTGATCCCCTGTCCTGCCAGAACTACGGCTACACGATGCCGAACCTGGTCACCAACAGCGAGGGTGTGGAGTATTCCCAGATGGTGCTGAACGAGCTGGGCATGGCCTATGATTACAGCACTTACAGCCGCTACGACGCCGAGAAGGCGGCAGCCTACAAGGCGCAGGCCATTGAAGAGCTGACCGCGCAGGGCGTGACCTTCCCCGTGGAGCTCGATTGGTACATCGCCGGCGACAATCAGGTATCCAAGGACACCGCGGACGTGCTGACCCAGATGTTCAACCAGAGCCTGGGTGAGGACTACATCAAGTTCACCACCAAGACCTATGTGACCAAGTACATGACCGAGGTTGTCAATCCTCGCCTGCACTCCATCTGGTCCTCCGGCTGGGGCGCCGACTACGGCGATCCCGTCAACTTCCTGGGTCAGGAAATCGCTAATGACGATAACGCCTACTATGCCATGAAATATTGCTTCGTCAACGACATCACCGATGAGACCCTGAAGGCCACCTATCAGGAATTCACCGATATGGTCAACGCGGCGCATGCGATTACCGACGATCTGGACGCGCGCTATGCGGCCTTTGCCAAGGCGGAAGCGTACTTTGTCGATCACGCGCTGTGCATCCCGACCTACTTCAACAAGACCTGGCAGCTGACCTGCGTGAATGACTATTCCAAGATCTACTCCCTCTACGGCGTGCAGTCTCAGCGCTACGTCAACTGGGAGACCAACGATGGCATTTATACCAAGGACGAATATGCTGAACTGACCAAGTAAGCAGCAAAGAGAAGGGGCGGTCTCCTTCGGGAGGCCGCCCTCTCCTAATATAGCGGTTGCCTTGAAAAAAGGTGCTGTTTTAGGGCATTATCGCATATGATACCAAAATGCCGCGGCGCGGCAGGGGGTATATCGCCGGGAGATAATGCCCTAAAACAGCAATTTGCACAACAAAGGGGATGGATGAATGGGAAAGTACATTGTTAAACGACTGCTGCAGTCGCTGCTGACGGTGCTGCTGATTGTTTCGGCGGTGTTTCTGCTGATGCGTCTGATGCCCACAGAGTATTTTTTTACCGAGGATGAGCTGATGAAGCTGACCGAGGAAGCGCGTGAGGACAGACTGCGGGCGGCCGGGCTGCTCGATCATCCATTAGTGCAGCTGGGCAGGTTCTATAAAAACCTGTTTACCAAGTTTGACCTGGGCATCTCCCGCCGCATCCAAACGGGCAAGCCGGTGGTGGACGTGATTGGCGGCAAGATGGGGATTTCCATGCGTCTGGGCGTGATTGCGCTGGGAATATCGCTGATATTCGGCGTGACGTTCGGCATTTTGCAGGCACGCTTCAAGGATGGACTGGTCGATCACATCGGCACGGGCTTTACCATCTTCATCAACGCGGTGCCAAGCCTGGTATCCTATTCGCTGGTCATGGTGTTCGGCGCGCGGGTATTGGGGCTGCCAAGCATGTACTCGGCGCGCAAGGTATGGAAATTCATGCTCTTTGGCGCGCAGATCAAATTCAATTATTCGCAGATCCTGCCGATTATCTGTTTGTCGCTGGGTTCCACGGCCAGCTATATGCTGTGGATGCGCCGATACATGGTGGATGAGCTGAACAAGGACTATATCCGTTTGGCAAAGCTCAAGGGCTTGTCCACTACGCGCGTAATGTTCAGCCATGTGATGAAAAACGCTTTTCTGCCCCTGGCGCAGTATCTGCCCTATTCGCTGCTGCTGACGGTGGGCGGTTCGATCCTGGTGGAGCGCTTCTATTCGGTGCCGGGCCTTGGCCCGCTGCTGACTGACGCTATATCCCGCTATGACACCAACGTGGTGCAGGCCATCGTGATGCTGTATGCAACGCTGGGCATTCTGGGCCTGTTCCTGGGCGATTTGCTGATGACCCTGCTTGATCCGCGCATCAGCCTGAATGAAAAAGGAGGTACGCGATAAATGGAAGTGGAAAAGAAACTGCTTGACATGAACGTGGACCGCAGCGCGGTGGACACAAGCACGGAAAAAAAATATCATCGCGGCCGCGTCCATGTGCATGCCCGTTCCGTGATGCCGGAAAAGCAGCTGTTCTCCTTTGCCGAGTACAAGGTGATGGAAGCCGAGCGCATCGGTTACAGCAACTATTCCTATTGGCGCAGCGTGTGGCAGAACTTTTTGAAAAAAAAGGTCACCGTTGTGCTGGCGCTGGTGTTTGTGGCGCTGTTCATTTTCACGTTTATCGCGCCGGCAATCAGCAAATTTGACGTTGATAATCTGTACATCAATTCTTCCCTGGCTTTTACCAGCCCGAATTCGGAGTTCTGGTTTGGCACGGATAATCTGGGGCGCGATTACTGGAGCCAGGTATGGAGCGCCACGCGCACGTCCATTTTTCTTTCGGTTTCGGTATCGCTGGGGCAGATCCTCGTGGGCGTGATTATCGGCCTGCTATGGGGATATGTTCGCAAGCTCGACCGCTTTTTTACCGAGCTTTATAACTTTATCGATAATATCCCGACCATCATCTATATGACGCTGATCGCCCTGATGATCGGCAAAAGCACGCTGATTATGGGCATTGCCATGATTGCCTTCTATTGGCTGGGTACGGCGCGCAACGTGCGCAATCTGGTGTTCATGTATCGCGACCGCGAATACAACCTGGCCTCCCGCTGCCTGGGAACGGGACTGCGGCGAATCCTGGCCAAAAACATTTTTCCATATCTGGTCAGCGTGATTATCCTGCGCCTGGCGCTGTCCATTCCCGGCGTGATCGCGTATGAGACGACGCTGTCGTACCTGGGTCTGATGGATATTTCCACGCCCTCGCTGGGCATCCTTTTGCGCAACGCCCGCACCTTCTTCCTGGATTACCCCTATCTGCTGGTGTTTCCGGCGATGATCGTGTCCCTGATTACCATTACCTTCTATCTGGTGGGCAATGCGTTCTCGGACGCCTGCGATCCGCGCAACCATGTATAAGGAGGACGGCATGAGCGAACAAGTGATAAAGGATAAAAAAAGTGCCGTGGAGACCTACGGTATCGACTTTGACGCCCGCGCGAAGCAGATCCTCAGTTCCGAGCCGATCCTGGCGGCCAAAAATGTGGAGGTACAGTTCACGCTGCGCGGACAAAAGCTGACCGCCATCCGCAAGTGTTCTTTGGATCTTTACGAGGGTGAAACGCTGGCCATTGTGGGCGAGTCCGGTTCGGGCAAATCCGTTTTTACCAAGTGCTTTGTCGGCATGCTGGATAAGAACGGCGCGATTACCAGCGGCTCGATCATGTACGACGGCAAGGACCTAGCCAAGTATACCACCGAGAAGGAATGGCGCACCATCCGCGGCCGCAAGATCGCCATGGTGACGCAGGATCCCATGACCAGCCTGAACCCGCTGAAAAAGGTGGGCGCGCAGATTCAGGAGGCCATTGAGCTGAACCAGGGGCTGCACGGCGCGGAGGCAAAAAAAGAAGCCATCCGCATGCTGGAGGTAGTCGGTATCCCCGATCCCGCCCGCCGCTATAACCAGTACCCGCATGAGTTTTCCGGCGTGGTGATTGCTATCGCCGTGGCCTGCCGTCCGCAAATTCTGATCTGCGACGAGCCGACAACGGCGCTGGATGTGACCATTCAGGCGCAGATCCTGGACCTGATCCGCAAGCTCCAGCAGGAGCAGCATATGACCATCATTTATATCACGCACGATCTGGGCGTGGTGGCCAACGTGGCGGACCGTGTGGCGGTGATGTATGCCGGGCAGATCGTGGAAATCGGCATGGTCAATGAAATCTTCTTTGATTCCTGGCATCCCTACAGCTGGGCGCTGCTGGGTGCGCTGCCGCAGCTGGGCGTAAAGGGCGAAAAGCTGCCCGCCATTGACGGCACGCCGCCCAATCTGTTCAATAAAGTGGTGGGCGATTCCTTTGCGCCGCGCAACCGCCAGGCGCTCAACATTGACTTCCTGGAGGAGCCGCCGCTTTTCGACGTAACGCCGACGCATCAGGCCAAGACCTGGTTTATGGATCCGCGCGCGCCGCGCATGACGCAGCCCGACAGCATTCTGAAGCTCAGCCGTCAGCATGCGCAGCAGGCGGAAAGCGCGCCGCAGCCCCAGTCCAACGAGGGGCGCGAGCCGCTGATCGAGGTCAAGAACATGCAGGTGACCTTCGGCAGCGGACGCAAAAAGTTTGTCGCGGTGGACGACGTAAATTTCACGATCTACCGTGGCGAAACGTTCTCGCTGGTAGGCGAGTCCGGCTCGGGCAAAACGACGATCGGCCGCGCCATTGTGCGTATCAATCCGATCACGGCCGGCGAGGTGCTTTTCAAGGGCCGCAGGATCACCGGCAAAATTGATAAGGCGCTCGATCTGGAGGTGATCCGCAGCTGCCAGATGATCTTCCAGGATCCTATGGCTTCGCTGAACGAGCGCGCCAAGGTCGATTACATCGTTTCCGAAGGCTTGATTAACCATCATCTTTATGCCAATGAGGCCGAACGCGCGGAAAAGGTACAGCGGGCGCTGGACGAGGTAGGACTGCTGCCGGAGTTTTCCAGCCGTTTCCCGCACGAGTTTTCCGGCGGACAGCGGCAGCGCATCGGTATTGCCCGCGCGCTGGTGATGCAGCCTGAATTTATCGTGGCGGATGAACCGATCTCGGCGCTGGACGTATCCATCCGCGCGCA
>JAHZHX010000007.1:48017-54268 GCA_019420065.1 Clostridiales bacterium
GGTGCTGAATCTGCTCAACGACTTGAAGCAAAAACGCGGGTTGACCTATCTGTTCATTGCGCATGATTTGTCGGTGGTGCGTTTCATCTCCGATCGCATTGCCGTCATCCATAAGGGCCGCATCGTAGAGCTGGCGGAGGCGGAAGAACTGTTCCGGCATCCGCTGCATCCCTACACGCAGGCGCTGCTTTCCGCCGTTCCCAATCCAAACCCGTATCTGGAACGCACCAAGAAGCTGCTGGTGTATGACCCGTCGATCCATGATTACAGCGTGGATCAGCCGGTATGGTGCGAGATCATCCCCGGCCATTATGTATATGGCAATGAACGGGAGCTGGACGGCTACCGCGAGCAGCTGGGGCTGTAAAAAACAATCAAAAAGCGCTTCCTGACGTGCTGCGTCGGGAGGCGCTTGCGTTTATTGCTGAAGAAAATCAATGATCGTCCTTATGCCTTCGTCCGTTGTGCTGAGCTGTTCCAAGGTCATGATTTCGCCTGTATACGCGCTGATGGTGACAAAACGGGTGGCCGTTGCGATCCTCCATTCGGGCTTTTCCGGCTTTGTTGTGCAGTAGAACACATAAACATCGTTGGCAGACAGCCGGTCGCCAAATCGCTTTTCAATGGCGGTCAGGGCGACTGATACCGCCGCGTCCTGAGAAATGGCCTTGTCATCGGGAAGGCCGCTTGCGTTGCGGGTCCATTCCCAGATGGCGTTTCCCTTGCCATGAAAATAGGGATGACTTTTTTCATACGCGTCTGCAATGGGCCTCCAAGTCTCATAGAAAGCGGCCTTTTCCGCAAGCGTCCAGTTGTAATAATAATTTCCGGCAGTATTGAAAAAATCCTCGGTCATGCCCAGCTCGCTGCAGCGCTTCTTCCACATGTCGTCAAGCGATAAATCGTTGGATCTCCGTTTGACCGCATCGAACAGTTTGCCCGCGGGCTCCACGTCAATGAGACTGCCGTCATATCCTAAAAGAACGTTCCATTTGACTTCGCCCTGGCAGCTCCAGGAGATCAGCCATACCGGTTCATCGCCAAAACAATACAAATCAGAATAAACAAACTTTGCGGCAGCGTCCATTGCCGCTACGCTTTCATAAGGAACATTCATGATTTCTGTAAGAGCGTCGCTGGCGTTATGAAGGGCTGTTTCGATATCGGCGTCATAACTGCTTGGCGTTGCCTCCATCGTACCCTCCCAAATATCGATATTCCAAGCATAGAATGCTGTTTGCGGCCCGCTAATTCCAAGCATTTCTCCATTTCTGGTCATATAGATGCGGTAGGCGTACCCATAGCCAAAGTCTACCTCCCAAAATGGTTCATCCAAAGGAGCTCCTACGGTATTGGATTCCGACACAGAAAAAATCGCGTCGATAACCAAGTCATCCAGCGATTCTTCCGACACGCTGAACATGCTCAATACGGCTTGCTTTGCCTGGCGGACAGCTTCTTCGCGCGTTAGATCTTCTTCGCCGGGAACCATATACCTGGGCCAGTCTGTCCCCTGCTTGTTATACTTTTGAAGAATAGTGGTATAAAGCGCGCGCTGCGCGTCGGTCCATTGCTCAATCGGACCCAGCTCGCGCGTCATGGCATTATATGTGTCGATAAAAAGCATGCCGGTAAAATGCATTGCCAGCACTTCTTCGGCTGCTGCGTTTCTATTCGCAGCATCTTTCCAGAGCGCGGATTCCTCGACGCTCAGAACGCCGCTTTTGTCCATGAGATCGACCAGCTCCGTCTTAGCGCTGGCCGGCCAGGACTCATATTCGCCATAGGTATTCTCCAGCGCGGCAAAGCCGCCGAAATAATTATCAAGGCTGATGGCCAGCGCGGCTGCAAAAATCAGCAGCAAAACAATGGCGACTGCCAAGCCAAATGGTATTTTTTTCTTCATAACAGTATTCTCCTTTTTGTTAGCGGCGCTGAGCACGCGCTGTACTCTGTGGGGATCGGCATGCAGAGCCGCGCAATGGCGGTCGATTCCTGTGTGAATCTGGTTCCGCAGCATATCAGGGTTCATACGCATACTCCTTTCCCAGCATTCTTTTTAATTTGCCGCATGCGCGGCGGAGGCGTTTGCTTACGGTGGAGATGGCGATATCCAGCGCATCCGCTATTTCACGCAGGTTCATGTCCTGGTAGTAATACAGCAGGATCACTTCCTTGTCCTTGAAAGGCAGACAAAGAATCGCCCGCGCCAGATCGTCCGCGGCATGAAATCCCGTTTCCGCCGCGGGTTCCGGCAGTATTTCGATGGGTACGCTGCGATCCACAAACCGCGACCATGCGCTCCGCTTCATATCCCGGCAGGTGTTGATCGCAATCCGCATCAGCCAGGCTTTGTCGCTGCATTCTCCGCGGAAGGCAGGCAGCGCCTTGTACGCTTTCAGAAAGGTTTCCTGCGTGGCGTCTTCAGCCAACGCCCTGTCGTGCAGATACATGTAGCACGTGCGCAGCAGGGGAACCTCGTATTGCGCGACCATGCGCGCAAGCATGTCTTCAGGGGAGACGTCAGGGCCCTTAACAACTTCCATGGCTGCTGCCCTCCTTTCACTTATATAGACGAACCCTTTATGGATTTTTTCACTGTTTTTTTGTTTTTGGGCAAATAAATAGCGGCGTATCCAAAGCGCGGTGACAGGCGTTCAGAAGCCTGTGCGTGCAGCTTTGGCCGCCGCTGTTTTTAAGATCAGGTATACTGGCAAACGATTGACGGAAAAAACGGGATTTTATCTGGCTTCCGGTAATTGCCCGGCTGCCGCGATGAGCAGGGGCGTGACGTGCGGATAGGTGAGCGCTTGAGGCAGCGCGTCAAACAGGCGGGTCTCTTTCATTTCGCTTTCAGGCATAACGCCGAGAGAATGCACTACCGCCAGATAAACAACGCCGTTGGAGGAAGAACGCGAGTCATAGCCGTAATAATCGCAAACCGGATAAAGCGCGGCGTCCCGGATGCCGCTCTCTTCATAGAGCTCGCGCTGCGCCGCTTGCAGCGGGGTTTCGCCCGGCTCGATATGGCCGCCCTGCGTTTCCCAGGTGTCGCGCTTTTTATGGCGGCTAAGCAGCCATTTGCCCTGATACAAGGAGCAGACAACAACATATTTGTAGGGCGAAAGCGTTGCAAGCGGATGGATGCGGCATTGCAGCTCTTGACGCAGGGAAAGCGGTTTTTCCATGACGAAGCTCCTTTGTATTGTGATAGAGCATCCATATTATAGCACACTGCATGAAAAAATCAATGAAAATTCCCCCTCCCGAAGAAGCGTTCGGGAAGGGGGAATACGGAGATCACTTGAGCGAGAAGACTACGCTGACGGTCGCATTGACCGTAACGTCGCCGGAAACAATGGCGGCGCCTTTGGAGGCTTCGGCAACCATGTCGTAGGAGTTCCGGATGCCGTAGAAGCCGCCATAGCTGTTGGCCGCGTCGAGCTGGAGCACCTCGCCCAACTCCAGGCCGGCGGCCTGTGCCAGGATCTGCGCTTTGGCTGTCGCGTCCTCATACGCGCGGGTCAGTGCCTTCTCATAGGCCTTGTCCGCCTCGCTGCTGGCAAAGCTGAGGCCGTACATCTGATTGGCTCCGGCTTCGGTGGCAACGTCGATCAGGGCGGCGGTGCTTTCCAAATTGCGGATGGTAACATTCAGCATGTTGTTGACGGTATACTGCACCTTTTCCGCGCCGGTGCTGTAATCCGTAGAAGAATAGACGGAAAAGTCCGAGGTGATGACGTCCTCCTTGGCAACGCCCTGCTTAAGGATGGCGTCAATGACCTGCTGCATGATGGCGCTGTTTTGCGCCTGGGCTTCTCCAACGCTGTCGCATACGGTGTTCACGCCGATGCGCAGCGTAGCCATGTCGGCGGCCAGCGATACGGTTGCCGTTCCGGTGATGGCGAGCGTGCGATCGGCAGCGTCTGCCATGGCGGGCAGAGCCAGCATCAGGATAATCAGGACGCAGACAAAGAGTTTTCCCATTTTTTTCATATTTTTTTTGCCTCCTTTTTAATGGGTTCGTTATTATGGACGAGGAAGGGAGCGATTTGTTCCCGCCCAGAAAAATTTTTATTACGGAGGCAAAAAGATGATTACAGAGCGTATTCAAGCGGAACTGCATGCGTTGGGTATTACGCCGTGCTATCGCGGCTATGAGCAATTGGCATGCGCGGTTGAACTGGCGGTATCCAATGAGGCTGATCTGAAGGACATTACCAAAAGAATCTACTGGGTGGTTGCAGAGAAATGCGGCTGCAAGCGCTCCTGCGTGGAACGTAATATCCGTACCGTGATATTTGTGGCGTGGCACTGCAACCGGGCGCGGCTGCGCATGCTGGCCAGATATCCGCTGAACGCGCCGCCTACTGCTTCGAAGATGATTGCCATACTGGTAAAGCAGGTGAAAGAATGATAAATTGATGTAATGAAAAAACGCAGAGCTTCGCGCTCTGCGTCAGGGCATCAAAAAAGTCTTTTTGATGCCCTGCGATGAAATTTCGCTAAAGCGAACTTTCATCGGAAGCGTCATTTTCTTGTAATGCTGCGCATTACGGCCAGAAAATGACATAGGAAGCGGCATTCCAGCCGCTCCTCGCGGCGTACACGCCGCCGCTGCGGATTATAAAATGAAGGAGCTGCGCCCCTTCATTGCATCCCGGCAATGATGTACCCACTTTGTTGATGGTCTGACGCAGAGCTTCGCGCTCTGCGTTTTTTTGAATCAAGCGTTATTTAACCACAATGTTGAGCAGGCGGCCGGGTACGAAAATGAACTTCATGATCTGCTTATTGCCTACCGCTTCCTGCACGGCGGGATGGCTGCGCAGCATATCGCCCTGCTCGCGGGTGAGGCCGGCGGGCACCATGATGCGGCCGCGGATTTTGCCATTGATCTGAATGGCGATTTCCACCTCGTCCTTGACCATGGCCTGTTCGTCGTATTCCGGCCAGGACTGGGTGTAGATGGGCGCGCCATAGCCTTGAAGCTCCCAGATTTCCTCGCAGACGTGGGGGGCGACGGGGGAGAGCAGCAGCAGCAGCGCCTTGTATTCACCGCGGGTCACGCTGCCCTTTTTCACGATTTCGTTCACCAGCGTCATCATCTGGGCAATGGCGGTATTGAATTTGAGGGTGTCAAAATCTTCGGAAACCTTCTTGATGGTGGCGTGAACGGAAGCCTTGAGATCCTCGCTCATGCCTTCGTCATCGGTGAGAATTTCCTGCAGACGCCATACGCGCTCGATGAACTTGCGGCAGCCCTTTGCGCCCGTGGTGCTCCACGGAATGGCCTGGTCGAACGCGCCCATGAACATTTCGTACATACGGAATGCGTCCGCGCCCAGCAGGTCAACCATTTCATCGGGGTTGACCACGTTGCCGCGGGATTTGCTCATTTTTTGCCCGTCGGTACCCAGCACCATGCCGTGGCTGGTGCGCTTTTTGTAGGGCTCGGCCACCGGGCAAACGCCGATATCATGCAGGAACAGGTTCCAGAAACGGCTGTAAAGCAGATGCAGCGTGGTGTGCTCCATGCCGCCGTTGTACCAGTCCACCGGCATCCAGTAGGAGAGCGCTTCCTTAGCGGCCAGCGCCATGTCGTTCTTGGGGTCGCAGTAGCGTAGGAAATACCAGCTGCTGCCTGCCCACTGGGGCATGGTGTCGGTCTCGCGCTTGGCGTCGCCGCCGCACTTGGGGCATTTGCAGTTGACCCAATCAGTAATCTTGGACAGGGGGGATTCGCCTGTCTCGGTCGGCTCATAATTCTTTACGTCGGGCAGCAGCAGCGGCAGATCCTTTTCATCCAGGGGCACCATGCCGCAGTGCGGGCAGTGAACGATCGGGATCGGTTCGCCCCAGTAGCGCTGGCGGGCAAACACCCAGTCGCGCAGCTTGTAATTGATTTTGCGCGCGCCAAAGCCATGCTCCTGCGCGTAATCGATGGCGGCTTTTTTGGCCTCGGCCACGTTCATGCCGTCCAGGAAGCCGGAATTGACCATTGTGCCGGTCGCCACGTCGGAATAGCAGGCTTCCTGCACGTTTTCGCCGCCGGAAACGACCTCGATGATGGGCAGATTGAATTTTTTGGCAAAATCCCAGTCGCGTTCGTCGTGGGCGGGCACGGCCATGATCGCGCCCGTGCCGTAGGTCATCAGTACATAGTCGCTGATCCAGATGGGGATGGATTTGCCCGTCATGGGATTGATCGCGCGCAGTCCTTTGATTTCCACGCCCGTTTTGTCCTTGTT